>NZ_LHCD01000039.1:0-83107 GCF_001262595.1 Methylobacterium sp. ARG-1 | reverse complement strand
CTTGGATGGGCAGCACGCCCTTCCTGACGAAGGGCCTGAAAGGCGTGCGAACCGAGATGAGCCTCGCGATTCTTGCCTACAACATGAAGCGGATGATCCGCCTGTTTGGCGCAGCCTGGCTCATCCAGGCCATTCGAGCCTGAAGCGGCCCACCGCGCCGCCGTCATCATCCTGCCAAGCGACGCTGCCGGCCACGAGCAACGCGTTTTGACACGGCCTCGACCGAGGCTGTGTCAAAACGTCGGGGCGTCGAGAAGCCCTAGAACAAACCTCTCCACAGCCGCCGTTAGAGATCTCCGGATCGGCCTTCTGGTGCCGACAGGAGGCCCATTCCGCCGATGCCACGAGCTACCGAGGGAAGATCCTTCTATGGTAGCCGACGACATTCGCGTTTCGACACAGCCTCGGTCGTAAGCCGAATGGCTGCTCTGGGTGGATTGCTGCCGGTCCGCTTCCGGACGGCGGATGCATCGAAGCGGACATAGCCGGGGAACCGGTCACGATCCAAAGCGGCCTTTCGCACAACCCCTCAAACAGATGCGTGGCGTTGGCCCTTGAGGGGTTAGAAGCTCATGTTCGAAGCTTCACGTCCAAAATCGTAATGCGGCGCGGCCGAAACGCCGACGTTCCGGGCAGAGCAACGGGTTTTGTCCCCCGGACTGTACGCCAGATTTCTTCGTACAGCGGACCGAGATCGTAATCTTCATTCAAGTAAAATTCGAACACGAGATGCTGGCACGACCAACTTTTATCGGAGGAACTGACAATTGGATCGTGGCAGAACATCAGATCGATAGAGCGGTTCACTTGAGACATGAAAGGTGATGCAGGGTGGGTACTGCGCGTGATTTTGGCTTCAACCAATGTAAGGCGATTTTCGCTTTCGGATTTTGAAACGACCCTAACGCCGTCGTTTACAAGACGATTTCTGATGAAATCTTGAAGCCCGACAAAAATGGACTGAGCAGGGATTGTCTTGAGCCCAAGCACTCGGCTGGCGGCAAAACGCTCGGCATCGTAATCTCGGTCCTCGTAGACTGCGACAGGCAGAATACCAGCTTGAACTGGCCGAGCTACGACGGGGACGTTCGCCAGCCATACGGATGCTGCCAACAAAGCCGCACCACCGAGCGAAAGAATAAGCGTTCGACCCTTCATCGCTTTAGCATGAACCCCACCGCGTCGGCCTTCCCATCCCTAGCCGAAGTTGCCGGACGGCCGAATGATGACCGCTTACTGGAAGCGCTCATGCCGATCCAGGCGGCTCGGTTGGGTCGGATGCGGAACGTCCGCATCTGCTCGCCCTCACCTCAGCGGTTTTGATTCGGGTGTCTTCTCGTCTCGTCGGCATAGGCCGGCGAGGGGATCGACGATGGGACACTCTGCATACGATCCGGCCACAAAAGGTCGGCAGCCCTGGAACGCGGGCCGCAAGCTCGGCGCCAAACGTGCCCTCAAACCTCAGCAGGTTTGGGCCATCCGGTTCTGGCTCGACCGCGAACGGCGGGTGCGTGACCGCGCGATGTTCGACCTTGCCATCGATAGCAAGCTGCGAGGCTGCGACATCGTCAAGCTCAAGATCGGCGATCTCGTCAGTGGTGGTCGCGTCCGCACACGAGCCATCGTTACTCAGCGCAAGACCGGCCGACCGGTACAGTTCGAGCTCCTCGAACCAGCCCGCAGCAGCATCCTGGCATGGCTGGAGGCCAGGGGTGGAACGCTCGACGACTATGCCTTCCCGAGCCGGCTCGACGGCGTCACGCACATCAGCACGAGGCAGTATGCGCGCTTGGTCGATGAGTGGGTCACGGGTATCGGGCTGCGGTGCGAGGACTACGGAACCCATTCTTTGCGGCGAACGAAGGCGTCGTTGATCTACAAGCGGACCGGCAACCTGCGTGCTGTGCAAATTTTACTGGGCCACACGAAAATCGAGAGCACAGTCAGGTACCTCGGCGTCGATGTCGAGGATGCGCTTACGCTTGCGGAAGGGACTGAGATTTGAGCCTCCGGCCCCTCGGCTTCAGGGTCGAGGGGCTTTAAAACCGGCTGGGCAGCAGTGCGCCCAATGCAGCCATCTGACCGCGTCACCGCCGAACTTGAAAGCGGACTCGCTTCGAAATGCCCGTCCGGCAAAGCCAGCGGCGGTCGCTCACTCATTGAAGGCAAGGCAATTCAGCTCGTGGCGCTGCATCTTCTCGTTCAGGGCATGGCCGAGACGATGTCCTTCATCACGAGCGGCCCGTGCCGGGGCTGAGGCGCCCCGGTCAATGAGCCGGGGTCGCGCTGCAAGTGATCAGAGGGCGAGCGTTACGGTCCCGCGGGCGCGGGAGACGCAGGGCATCAGGTGGTCTCGGCGTCTGGCCTGGGGCAGCACGACGTCGCGGTGGATCACGTCGCCTTCCCGATAGCCGCATTCGCAGGCGCCGCACACGCCGATCTCGCAGGACGAGGGCATCTTGACCCCGTTCTGGTGCAGGACCTCCAGGAGCGAGGTTTCGGCGGGGACATGGAGGGTCGCGCCGGTCGAGGCGATCTGCACATCGAAGGGTTCGGGCACGTAGCCCTCATCCACCAAAGGCGCGAAATGCTCGACATGCACCTGCTCCGCCGGCCAGCCTAGCGCCTGCACGGCCGCCGTCAGACGCTGAGGTCCGCAGGCGTAGAGGTGGACGCCGTCCTCCGGTGGCCCGAGCGTCGCGGGATCGAGCCGTTGGCCCGCCGCAGAGTACCAGCAGTGCAGGCGTTCACCGCAGACCGCGCGCAGCTCCTCCAGCAGGGGGGCATGCGCGGCAGAGCGCGCGCAGAGGTGGAGTGTGAAGTCGCCGCCGGTCGCGGCCAGGTGCCGTGCCATGGCGGCGACGGGCGTCACGCCGATACCGCCGCCGATGAGCACGTGATGCCGCGCCCCGGCGGCCAGGGGGAAATGGTTGCGCGGATGCGAGATGGGGACGGTTGTGCCGGCGGCGAGGTGGGCATGCGCCCAGGCCGAACCGCCACGCCCCGCCTCCTCGCGCTTGATCGCCAGGACGTACCGGCTCCGGTCGGCGGGGTCGCCGCAGAGAGAGTACTGCCTCACCCGCTCGTCCGGCAGGCGCAGGTCGACATGGGCGCCGGGCTCCCAGGCGGGCAACTGGGGGCGCTGCGGATGGACAAGGGTGAGGCGCACCACCTCCGGTGTGGTGGCCAGGGCCTCCACGACCGTCAGCTTCATGACGATGCGGGCGGACATCGCCTCACTCCACCAGGGTGATCGGATCGCCCGGCCGGATGATGCCGCCGCGCTCGATCCCGCAATTGAGGCCGGAGCGGTTGTAGAGCGGCAGGTAGAGGGGGAGGCCGAGCAATTCCTCAAGGTATTTGCACGGGAAGTTCAGCCGCCCCCCGCGCAGGATCACCTCGCCCACCCGGAAGCGGCGGCCGACGAGGTGGTTGAGGGGCACACCACGCACCGTGAGGTTGCGGCGGTGGTCGATGGGCGCCAGGTGGATCGGCCCATCCTGAAGCGGCGGATCATTGCGCGCGAGGGCGTCGAGCACCTCATGCTCGATCAGCGTCACCTCGCGGGTGTCGGCCTTGGGCGAGTATGTGCCGGTGCCGAGGCAATAGCGGTCGCCCTCGATGCCCCGGCCGGCGACGCAGCGGGCCTCCGTCAGCTCCTCCATCTCGTAGCTCGCCGCAGGGGCGATGTGGATGTGGAGCAGGCTGCCCTGCCACCCGGTGGCGCCACCGGGCACGCTGTGGGCGACCGAGCCGACCTTGTGGACGAAGGCCTCGATATGGGGAGGGGCCGCGGTCGTGCTCATCGGGCTGGTCCTGTCGCTAGGGCGATGGCCTCGACCTCGACCAGGGCGTCGCGTGGTAGGCGCGCCACCTCCACGGTCGAGCGCGCCGGGGCGGCTTCGGGGAAGTGCTCAGCGTAGACGGCATTCATCGCGGCGAAGTCGTTCATGTTTTTCAGGAACACCGTGGTCTTGGCTACGCTTGCGAGGCTGGCGCCCCCGGCTTCCAGCACCGCTGCTAGGTTGGCAAGCGAGCGGCGCGTCTGCGCCTCGATCCCCTCCGGGAACGCCCCGGTGGCGGGGTCGATCGGCAGCTGCCCCGAGGCGAAGACGAGGTCGCCCACCCGGGTGGCCTGAGCATAGGGTCCCACCGCCGGCGCGGCGGCCTCCGTCGCGATGATCGTTCGAGTCAAAGCCGCCCTCCTTCGAAGCCTTCTGGCCTAATTTTTATTCCACTGCAGTGGACAAATGTCCACCAAAGGATCGTGGGGTTCCGCATCAATGATGCGGCCGTCACCTCGCTCAGTCGATGGGCCGCCGGGCTGTTTCGGGTGCCAGGTAGGTAGCCACGAGCGTCACACAGGCGAGGACGATGAGATAGGTCGAGATCGGCCATGTCGCCCCACCGCTCCAGGTGAGGAGGGCGGCGGCGATCAGCGGGGTGAAGCCGCCGCTCAGGGCCGCGCCGACCTGGAACCCGAGCGAGGCGCCGCTGTAGCGCAAGCGGGCGTGGAACATCTCGGACATCCAGGCGGCCCCGGTCCCGAACATGATGCCCTGCCCGAAGCTGAGGGCGACCGCGACCGTCAGAGCGATGATGGTCGGGTTACGGGTGTCGAGGAGTTGGAACATCGGGAAGGCGAAGGCGATCGAGAACAGGCAGGCGACCACGAACAAGGTCTTGCGGCCGTAGCGGTCCGACAGCCAGCCGAAGGCTGGGATGGTGAAGAGTTCGATCACCGCCGCAATCAAGATCCCGTTGAGGATCACGCTTCGTGACAGCCCGAGTTGCCCGGTGACGTAGGAGATCGAGAACACGGTCACCACGCTGACATAGGCGATCTCCGAGACCTTCAGGCCCACCGCCTTCAGGAACAGGCCCGGATGCTCGGTGAGGATCTCCATCACCGGCAGCCGGGCCGTCGCCGCCTTTGCCTTGATCGCCTTGAAGGCGGGGGTCTCGTGCAGCCGCAGGCGGATGAACAGGCCGACGAGGACCAGCGGCGCGCTCGCCAGGAACGGCACCCGCCAGCCCCAGGACAGGAACGCCTCCTCTGTCAGGAGGCCGGTCAGCGCGAAGGCGCCGATCGAGAGGATCACCCCGATCGGGTATCCGAGCTGGACGATGCTACCGAAGAATCCGCGCCGCTCCTGCGGTACGCTCTCCACCACCATCAGCACGGCGCCGCCCCATTCGCCGCCGATCCCGATGCCCTGGACCAGCCGCAGGGCGACGAGGAGGACCGGGGCCAGGATGCCGATCTGCCCATAGGTCGGCAGGCAGCCGATCAGGAAAGTGCCGATGCCCATGATCATCAGGGTCAGGGCCAGCATGGCCTTGCGCCCGACCCGGTCGCCGAAATGGCCGAACACCGCCCCGCCGAGGGGCCGCGCCAGGAAACCCACGGCGTAGGAGCCGAACGCGGCGATGGTCCCCACCACCGGATCGATGCTGGGGAAGAACAGCTTATTGAACACCAGCGCGCTGGCCGTTCCGTAGATCAGGAAGTCGTACCACTCGATGGTGGTGCCGATGACGCTCGACCAGACGATCTGGCGGCGGTCCGCAGGGGTTACGGGATCCTGCGCGGCCAGCAGGGTTCCATCCATCGGGAGGGCGGCGTCGAGCATGTCGGGCATCCACTTTGAAAGAGGAATTTCCACTCGAGGCGATACAAGCTGCGTGCCAACCGAAGGCTTCGGTCCGGCGGACACGGCCGCGCCGGTCATGCTAAGTCCCTCCCGCGAGCTTCCGGGAACGAGGGAGCGCTCTGGCCGGGGGACCAGGACGACGTGCCGATGACGGTCATGACAGAGGGGCGGCGCGAGCAGGCCGACGCGGAGGCCCGCTCGCAGCTCCAGGTGCTCGCCGAGGAAATCCGGCGGCGGCGCAAGGAGCGGGATCTCTCCCTGGAGGCGCTGAGCGCCCGCTCGGGGGTGAGCCGTTCGATGATCTCCAAGGTGGAGCGCGGCGAGGCGGTGCCATCGACAGCGGTGCTCTCGCGGCTCGCCGAGGCCCTGGACGTGACCTTCTCGCGCCTGATGTCGCCGGCCACCGACCGGGAGGTGCTGCTGATCCCCGCCGCCCGCCAGCCGGTGCTGCGGGACGAGGAATCGGGCTTCCTGCGCCGCTGCCTCTCACCGGTCCTGCCGGGCCGGGGGATCGACATGGTGCTCAACACTCTGCCGCCGGGGGCGACGGCGGGGGAGTTTGTGGCCCACCGCAGGGGCGTCTCGGAATACATCTTCGTGCTGAAGGGGCGCCTGCGCGCCGTCATCGGTGAGCGGTCCCTCGTGGTCGAGGAAGGGGACAGCCTGTATTTTGAGGCCGATGCCGGGCACGCCTTCACCAATCTCGGGGCAGAGGCTTGCCAGTACTTCCTGGTCATCGACGCAACGCGGCTGCGGTGAGCGTCGCCTTCCACGCCGGATAAAAGTCGCCCCTGGAACAACAGCGTTGGAGAATCGCCGTTGGCAGCCTGAGCGGCCGGGTTGAAATAGTAGCAGTCCGTCCGCTTAACCGGTGGACCTTCTTGGAAGCGGACCGGCAACTTCCGGCCAGCTCTGGTCGCGCCGGCGGGGCCACTAGACGGCTAGGTTGGGTGGATTCCAGCTGGTCTGCTTTTGAGCAATCAATAATCTAAGCGGACATAGCTGCGCCGCCCCTTCACGACCCTTTTTAGAAGATCGAATGTAGGCTTGCGCAGGATGAGGAGCGCGCTCATACATTCATGGCAATCGCTCAGATATGGCTTTCAAAAAGCAATGTAAGTTGAGATTTTCAGCTCCGTAAGCGCTGTAATGGCCGGGTATTGATCGGATCCGTAGCGCTTCCGTGTCGCGTTGCCACCGTTGGTGCTCGGCGCTTACGCTGAGAGAACAGGCGCAACAGCGGGAAGATCCATTGGTCAAGGTTCTGGATAAAGCGATTGGCAAGCTCGAAACCGCGGAGGGGTTGGATCGACCCTCTTATATGCTGGGCAAAGCCATTTCTCGCACGGGGCAGATCGTTGGCAGGCCGGGCAAGAAGATAGCAAACACCCTTCATGGGCGCGGCTACGGACACCCAGTTCACCCGATACTCGTCACCATACCAATCGGTACCTGGACCCTGGCGCTTGGCTTGGATCTGTTGGGGTCTGCCGGCTTGCTCCGCAACCGAGCCTCTGAACAAGCCGCTGATCTGGCGCTGCAAGCCGGCTCGATCGGTGCTGTTGCCGCCATGGCGACAGGGCTCGCGGATTGGCAGTCGATGAACGGGCGTGACCGCCGGGTTGGCCTGGTGCATGGCTCTGTCAACGCGACAGCGCTGGGCCTCAACCTTCTGTCCAGCGCGCTGCGCAGCCGCGGCCGTCGAGGAGCAGGAATCTGGGCAAGCGCCTCAGCCTTCGCCTGCATGGGCATTGGCGGTTACCTCGGCGGGCACATGGTCTATCGGCGCCGTACAGGCGTCGACCACGCCGATCGAAGCCCAGAGCCACGCGAATTCGTACAAGTGGCGAAGCTCGGCGAGTTGACCGAGAAGGTACCCTTTCGCGTTGCCGTCTGGGACGAGGTCGCTCGGAAGGAAATTGGCGTTGTATTGGTTCGACAGGGCGAGCGCGTCCATGCACTAGGCGCACGCTGTACTCACGCAGGCGGGCCGCTCGATCAAGGCTGGGTGCTGGATGGCAAGCTCGTCTGTCCCTGGCATGGTTCATCCTTCGATCTTCAGACCGGGGAGCCCGTAACTGGGCCAGGAACTTGCCCACAACCGCGCTACCAAGTGCGGCTGCAAGGCGGCGCGATATACATTCGGCGCGAGCAGGAACCCGGCGATCACGTCGTCACCTCCGCCTCCCTCGCTCACGTACGGGACGTCGCGAGCTTCGAAGAGCCGGACGAGTGGCAGCCGGAAACGAGGACTCATCAGCCGGGTAAGAAGGGGACCGATGTTTTATACGAGCATCATGAACTGATGAGGCGGATGTTCAAAAAGATGCGGGCGACCTCTGGCCATGGGGCGGAGCGACATGAACTCATGCGTACGCTGGCCGCCGAGCTCGACATCCATGAAGTCATCGAAGACGCGATTTTCTACCCTGCTGTGCAGCCTGTCAGCGAAGACACTGAAATAGCCTATGCTGAGCACGGCGTGCTAGCCGACCTGCTCGCTGCGACGGTCAAATTGCCGCTCGGTGGACCTGAGTTCGAGGAGCATTTGGTTGCCCTGGAGTCTGCCTTCCTTCACCACGCTGGATCGGAGGAACGGTCGATGTTCCGAGAAGCGGAGCGATTGACCGATGAGCGGCTGCGAGATCTTGGGGAACAGTTAGAGACGATGCTTGAACGCGAGCGTACCTCGCGCTTCCGTCAAGCTTTTAGAACTCTGAAATTGACGTTGCTCGAGAACGCTTGAGTGTCACGCGCGTGCCGGAGCCTCACGCCGGCTGTACGTTGCGGAGGACACATCCGCTCCGGGGGCGTGCGGGAATGTAGGCTAGATCAATCCTGAGATCCTGTGGAGGAACCTCGTAGCGCATCGAATGCGCCAGAAGATCAGCGGCCGTGATGAGCAGAGTTTGCGTGATGCCCTCGCCGGGGCAGCGGTGCCCGTCCGCGGCTGAGCCACCGCCATGGGAGATCAAGTCAAACGCATCGATGGCTTCGGTGTAGAAGCGGTCTGGATCGAAGCGCTCCGGCGCCTGCCACCGATCCGGGTCGTGATTGGTGCCGTAGAGGTCCATGAGTGCCCAATCGCCAACCCTGAACGCATGGCCTCGCCACTCAAACGGCTCTCGGACGCGACCGCCGATGAACGGGATAAACGGGAAGACCCGCCGCACTTCCAGGACGAAGCGCTGGCGCGTGTTTTCGTCTGTATTGCGGAGAGCCTCGACCCAGTGAGGGTGCTCATGAAGCGCCATGGCGACGAATACGACATAACGGGCGTTCGCCACCGTCGGGCGCAGGACGTTGATGAGTTCCACTCCCGCTGTTTTGACATCAAGAAGGCGACCGTCGGCGTCGCGATGGGTTGCGACGGTCCGGGCAGCACCCAGAGGGACTTCGCGCCGGCCACTTCGGATCTCTTCGATCGTTCGCCCCGCCCAGCGCTCGGTGCGAGCGCGAAGCAGATGCCCTCGCCAATTGCGTGGTCCGATTGAGCCCGTGCCCGCGACCATGGCGGCAAACTCGGCGGCTCGTGCGCCGACTTCATCAGAGGTGAGTGGAAGACCGGCCCATTCGCACACCGCAGCCGTGATGACGCGGTGCGCCTCGTCGAGGAGCACTACACTGTCCATTGTAGCCCAGCGAAGCACGGCTTGGCGCCAGTGACCAGCGAATAGGTCTGAGAAGCGCTGGAGCGCCGCTGGCCCGACCAGCGACAGGAACATCTTCTTGCGGTGACGATGGGCATCACCGTCCAAGACCATCACGCTTCCGTGGTCCTGGATCAGCGCAAACGTGGTCGGCGGGAGCGCGTGTCGACGTGTGAAGCGATAATGATCGTAGAAGCGTGACGCTGCCTCTCGACCTGACATGCAGACCACGGGGCTCAACATGAGCCGGGCCATGAACAGGTCCGATCCGTACCGCCCGCAACGGTTCGGGATGAACGCATAGCCTTCCGAGAGCAGCGACAATGTGCTGTCGGGTGCGCGATCCCGGGGTATCGCCGAGCTTATCCGACCGTTCAGCTTCATCCCGGTTCTCTCAAAAGCTGCTGCGGAATGCGCCTTCTGAGCTCGGTCAACCTATGCGAGGCCAAGCAGTTCACACCATAGGGCTCTACCGCCCTCAACCGGCGAGCGGCAGCATCGGGGGACGTCAAGAGCGGGCAGCTATGACCGAACTGGGTTGGCAGGGTCCTGTCTGCTTCCCCGTCGGAACTTCTCCGAAGCGGACCGGCGGCTTTCGGCCATGAGCAGACATCAGCTCAACGCCCGGTAGCGGACATTCAGTATCAGATGACCGTCCGTCCGGTGTCGACCCTTCTCAGACTTTCGGAACGTCTGCTTGCCGGAAGTCTGAGGGGCCGCGAATGACGGAATCTGGCCGAAAGCCGCCGGTCCGCTACGGAGCGGTCCCACCGAAAAGCAGACGCTCCTCCCGCGATCCAATCAGGTCTCACCGCTACTTTCGGCACCGAGCCGCGGGAGACATCTGATCCGGTCATTTCAACCTGCGGTCACACAACGTTAAGGATTTAGAATGGCCGTCCTGCCACGGACAGGAACTAGTAAGGTCTATTCGTTCCTGGGGTATGGATGTCTTCGATCCGTCGGTCGCCCCCGGTGTCTGCATGGCCAGCTGGGGCGGCCTGACGGCGCGGGAGGGGATCGAGCTGATCCGCAGCCTGAGCGGCCTGAACATCGTGGCGATGGATTACAACACCGTGAGCCCGCCGCAGGACGTGAGCGACATGGCCGCGCATCTTTGCGCGCATATGATCATGGAGGGGATGCTCCTGCTGGCTCGCCGGCATGACTTGATCCCGGAGCCGGCCTGAGTCTCGTCGGCCGGACCACCCAGGCGCGGGAGATCGCCCTCGACTCTCAACACTCGAAGAAAGACGACATCTGCGGCGGCAGGAGAGGCTGCCCCCTCCCACAACGGGCAAGCCCCTCCGTCCTCTCGAACCGGCGGTTCGTCACCGGGGACCGCGAACAAGGTGCGGTCCCGTCCGTGCCGCATGCAGCTTACCGATGCGCCGCTTGCGTCCAAGCCGATCCCCGCCCTTCCGGGGGATGACCGGTGCCGAAGTGCGACCCTCCGCCATCAGGTCGAAGATGCAGGCCCCCATGCGTTCGGACACGCCCTACGATGTCATCGTTGTCGGGATCGGCGGCATGGGCAGTGCCGCGGCCTGGCAGTTGACCAAGCGCGGTCAGCGCGTGCTCGGGCTTGAGCGCTACGACATCCCCCACGCCATGGGCTCGTCCCATGGGATCAGCCGGATTATCCGTTTGCCCTACTACGAGGATCCGGCCTATGTGCCGCTCCTGCACCGGGCCTACGCGCTGTGGCGGGACCTCGAGGCGGCGACGGGCGACGAGATCCTGGTGATCACTGGCTCCATCGACGGCGGCGCGGAGGAGAGCGACGTCTTCCAGGGCGCCCTGGCCTCGGCCCGGCTGCACGACCTGCCCCACGAGGTCCTCACCGCCACCGCGGTCAACGAGCGGTTCCCGGCTTACCGGCTCCCGGTGGGCATGCGCGCCGTCTACCAGCCCCAGGGCGGGCTCGTGGCCAGCGAGCGGGCGATCGTCGCCCACGTCCGGGCCGCACAGGCCCACGGGGCGGAGATCCATGCCCGCGAGCAGGTTCTCGACTGGCAGGCGACCCCGGGAGGTGGGGTCGTCGTGCGGACCGATCACGGGACCTACGAAGCCGGGCGGCTGGTCCTGACGGCGGGGGCCTGGGCGGCGGATCTCGCCGCGCCCCTGGCCGGTCTTGCCGTCCCGGAGCGCCAAGTGCTGGCATGGCTCCAGCCTCAGGAGCCCGCTTGGTTCGAGCCGTCGCGCTTTCCGGTCTTCAACTTGCAGGTGCCGGAGGGACGATACTACGGACTGCCCGTCTATGAGGTTCCGGGGTTCAAGTTCGGGCGCTACCATCACCTCGGGGAGACCGGCGCCCCGGACGCCGTGCGGCGGGAGCCGGATGCCGCCGACGAGCGCCTCCTGCGCGACTTCGCGGAACGCTACTTCCCCGCCGGCAGCGGGCCGACCATGGCCTTGCGCGACTGCATGTTCACCAACACCCCCGACGAGCACTTCATCCTGGATCACCACCCGGACTACCCGCAGGTCGTGCTGGCCTCGCCGTGCTCGGGGCACGGCTACAAGTTTTGCTCGGTGATCGGCGAGATCCTTGCCGATCTCGCCAGCGGCGACGGGCGGACCCGCCACGAGATCGGCTTCCTGGGCCTCAAGCGGCCGGGCCTGAGCCCCGCCAATCCGTAGCGCCGGAGGCGTCACGGACTGGGAGCCGGCCGGGATCGGAAAGAGCCGAAGCCTATCTCCGCGGCGTGACCTCGAACAAGCAATGGTCGTGCGTGCCCTCCGCGGCGCAATAGGCTTCCCGGGCATGGAGATGCAGCGTCCGGCCCGAGGCCGCCGCCGCATATTCGAGCGAGCCTTCGAGCCACGCGGCGAACATCGTGCAGACCTTGCGGCCGAGGCGTCGGCGCTCCTCGTCCACAAAGGCCGAGTTCCGAAGTCGGACCGAGGCGGTGCCGGCCCCGAGATCGACGTCCAGCACCTCGAACTGCCCCCAGCCGCGCTGGGTGATGCGCCGCATATAGTGGTGGAAGGCCCCGAGGCCGTCCAACCCATGATGAGCGGCCTCCTTCTCGCACCAATGATAGGCCGAGCGATGGCCAGCGGGCCGCAGCACCTCCGCCAGCCGTTCGGGACCCAGTTCCGCCTCAAGGGCGAAGTGGTTGTTCAGGAAGAAGTGCTGCGGCACCAGGATCATCGGCAGCGCGTCGACGGACCAGCGCCCGGTGGTGTCGTCGACCGTGATCTCGACCTGCGGCTTGCCCATGACCCTCACGCTCCCCACACGTCGCGCAGGAGCGCGAACCAGTTGCCGCCGATCACCCGCTCGATCCGCGCGGACGGCCAGCCGCGCCGCTCCATCGCCGCTGTCAGGTTCGGCCACTCGCCGATGGTGCGCAGGCCCTCGGGGTTGATCACCTCGCCGAAGTCGGTGAGCCGGCGGCCATAGCCCTTGTCGTGGGTGATCCAGTCGAAGAACGGCCGGCCGTAGCCCTGGGTAAAATCGGTGCCGATGCCGACCTTGTCCTCGCCGCACAGGTTCAGGACGTACTCGATCGCCTCGACGTAATCATCGACCGTCGAATCCGGTCCGCGCTTGAGGAAGGGCGGGAACATGGTCACGCCGACAAACCCGTCCCGCTCGGCGATGAAGCGAAGCTGCTCGTCGGACTTGTTGCGCGGGTGCGCCTTCAGCCCGGCAGGGAGGCAGTGCGAGTAGGCGACCCGCTGGCGGGAGCCGAGGATCACGTCCTCGCTCGTCTTCGGACCCACATGCGACAGGTCGGCCAGGATGCCGAGCCGGTTCATCTCACCCAGCACGTCATGGCCGAAGTCCGACAGGCCCCCGTCCCGGCGCTCGTAGCAGCCGGTGCCGACGAGGTTCTGGGTGTTGTACGCCATCTGGATGATGCCGACGCCGAGTTCCTTGAACAGGCCGAGATAGCCAACCTGGTCCTCGATCCCGGTGATGTTCTGCCAGCCGAGGATGATACCGGTCTTCCCGGCTTCCTTGGCGGCCTGAATGTCGGCGGTGGTGTAAATCTGCGTGATCAGGTCCGCATGTTCGCGGAAATACGCCTTCCAGCGCATCACGTTTCGCATCGTCTCCGTGAAATTCTCCCAGACGCAGCAGGTGCAGTTCGCGGCAGTCAGGCCGCCCTTGCGCATGTCTTCGAAGACCGGCCGGCCGAAGTCGGAGATGATCAGGCCGTCGATGACGATCGATCGGTCGTGCAGGTCGGACGGCATGCGCAGTCTCCGTGGGAGCTTCCCTGGTTCGGGGTGCCCTTGATCCTCCCTTCCGCCGGATGGCAGCTAGGACATTTCCGTCATCGGCTCGGTACGCACGCGCCGCGCCCCGCGGTTGCACCAATGGCGCATCCGTTCAGGAGCCAGCGCGCTTGCGTGCTAGTCTGCCCACGGCTCCGCTGCCTAGTCTGCTTCTGGACTGAAGACGGAGAGGCGGAATGGGTCGGATCACGCGGCGGTGCCTCGCAGGGGTAGTGGCGGGGGCGCTGCTCATCCCAGGATGGGCCGAGGCCAAGGACACGGTGAAGATCGCGTTCGTCGGCCCCCTCACCGGGCCGAACTCCCCCCACGGGATCGGCGCCCGCAACTCCGCCGAACTCGCCGTGAAGCTGTTCAACGCCGATCCGGCCCATCGTTATCAGTACGAGCTCGTCGTCCTAGACGACGAATGCAAACCGAATGTCGGCGTGCAGGTCGTGACCAAGCTCGGGTCTGACCGCAGCATCGCGGCGGCGGTACCGCATTACTGCTCGGCCACCGCCATCGCCACGGTCGACGTGTTCCACCGCTTCAAGCTGCCGATGGTGGTCTGGGCGGCGGTGCTGCCCGAGATCACCTATGCCAACAAATACGCGGAAATCCACCGGGTGAGCGGCATCCTCATCGGCCAAAACCGGGTCGGTGCGCAGTTCATGAAGGAGCAGGGTTACAAGACCTTTGTCTCCTTCGCCGACTCGACCGATTACGGGAAGTCGATGAACAAATATTTCACCGAGTTCACCAACGAGAACGGCGGAAAAATCCTCGGAAATTTCGCGGTCGCGCCCGATCAGCAGGATCTCAGTGCCGAGCTGACGAAGATCAAAGAATTGAATCCGGAGGTGATCTATTTCGGTGGCCTCACGCCGCTGGGGACGCGGCTGCGGACGCAAATGGACAAGCTCGGGATCAAGGCGCAGCTCGAAGGCAACTCCGGGATCATGGGCGATGCGTTCATCAACGCCGTGGGACCGGATCTCGCCGAAGGTACCGTGACCTTCTTCGATTCGCCACCACTCTCAAAGATGCCCGGCGGCGCAGCCTTCACCGAAAACTACAAGGCGGCGGGCTTCCGGGAGCCGCCGGAGGCCTACGGACCCTTCGCCTACATCGCCACCCACCTGCTGATGCAGAAAATCGAGGCGGTGGGTCCAGAGCGGGCGAAGATCACCGCGGCGCTCGGTGACGTGAAGGACGTGCCCTCGATCGTTGGGCCGATCACCTTCGACGACCACGGCCAGAATATCACGCCGCTCACCACGAAATACGTCGTTCAGGACGGCAAATGGCTCGTCTGGGAGGACAGTGAGTACGCAAGCGGCAAGCGCAAGTTGCTGCACCGCTGAGACCGAGCGATCGGAGATATGCGATGAGCGCGATCGGCCAGTACGTCCTCAATGGGCTCATGCAGGGGACGATCTACGGCCTCGTGGCGATGGGGTTCACGATCTTCTTCGGGGTGATGAACGTCATCAAGTTCTCCCACGGGGACGTGATGACGTTCGGAGCCTTCGGCGCCTTGGTCGCGGCGACTGCCGCCGCCGCCGCGGGGCTGCCGGCCGGTGTGCAGATCCTGGCCGCCGTCTCGACGGCCGTGGGCCTCGCCGCGCTCCTCGGCGCCGGGATCTCCCGCCTCCTGATACTGCCCCTGCGCTCCGCCCCGCCCCTCAACCTGCTGCTGATGACGATGATGGTCGGCACCGTGATCCGCGAGTCGATCCGGCTGTTCTTCCCCAACGGCACCAATTCGCAGCGCTTCCCCGCCCTGCTGCCACCTGGGGGGGCGACCGTCGGTGGCGTCTTCGTCCGCTATGACGGGCTGATCCTGATCGGGGCCGGGCTCCTGATTATCGCCGTCGTCCACCACATCATCAACCGCACCCGCTTCGGGCTCGCGATGCGGGCGGTGGCGGAGGATCAGGAGACCGCCCGGACGATGGGGGTCAACTTCTTCCGTGTCGTCCCCCTGACCTTCGCCCTCGGTTCGGCGACGGCGGGTTTCGCGGGGGTGATCTCCGGCCTGTACTACAGCGAGATCAACTACGGCATGGGCCTGCTGATCGCGGTGATCGGCTTCAGCGCGGCTATCGTCGGCGGGCTCGGTAACCTCTGGGGTGCGATCCTAGGGGGCTACCTCTTCGCCGGGCTTCAAACCGTCGTCGTCGCCACCCTGCCGACCTTCAGCGAATACAAGAACGTCGTCGCCTTCGTCGCCGTCATCGCCCTGATCACGTGGCGCCCCACCGGGCTGCTGGCCGAGCGCGCCAGCGAGCGCGTCTGACCTCTCCTCCCGCCCGGATGACGTACCGATGCTGATGCGCCACCGCTCCACCCAAGACGAGGTCCCCGGGGACGCGCTGCCGATGGTGGCCGGGGTGAGTGCCCGGCGGGCTTCGGATTTCGCGATCTTCGCGGTTGTCGTGGCCGCCTGCGCCGGGGCGGTCGCTTTCTTGGTCCATGCGGAGGACCAAAGGGTCGTTCTCTCGGCGCTGGTGGCCTGCGGGATGGTGTGGTTCGCCGCCGCTCGGTTCCGGGTGATCGCCGCCGTGGAGCGCGGCGCGGCCGGTCATCCCTGGCCGGCGCGGCTCGTGCTGGTGGCCGCCTGCCTTGCCGTCATCGTCGTCCTGCGCGAGGACAATTTCGGCCTCTTGATGCTGGCGACGGTGCTGATCTACGCCACGGTCTGCCTCGGCCTGACGATCCAGCTCGGCTATGCCGGCCTCTCGAATTTTTGCGCCGCGGCCTTTCTCGGCTGCGGCGGCTATACCGCAGCCGCCCTCGGCCGGGCGGAGGGAATCGCCATCCCGGACCTGGTGGTCATTCTCCTCGGGGGCGGTGTCGCTGTCGCGATCGGCTCGCTCCTCGTACTGCCGCTGTTGCGGACGCGGGGCCACTACGCCGCCCTGACGACACTGGCCTTCGGGGTGATGTTCAACGTCTTCCTGGACGCCAATGAGTTGCTCGGTGGCCCCCAGGGCCTGAAGCTCGCGCCGATCACGGTGTTCGGCTGGGACTTCTCGAACGACCTCGACTTGTTCGGCATGACGTTTTCCTTCTACGCCAACTACGTCATGCTGTGCCTCGCCCTCACCGCGGTGGCCCTGGCGCTCGTCGGTCTCCTCGATCGATCGTGGATCGGCATCCGTCTGGACGCAGTGCGGCTCGACGAGGTCGCCGCCCAGGTCTTCGGCCTGCGGATCGCCCGTTGGAAGATCCTCGCCTTCACCCTGGGCAACGTGCTTGCCGGGATGGCCGGGGCGATCTACGCCAAGATGACCGGCTTCATCGCCCCCAACAACTTCACCCTCGGCGACTCGCTGATGATGGTGTCGATCGTCATCCTGGGCGGGATCGGCAACCGCTGGGGGGTACTACCGGCGGCGCTGATCGTCGTGCTGCTGCCGGAGAAACTGCAGTTCATTCAGGAATACCGGCTTTTGCTGTTCGCAGTGCTGGTGATCCTTGTCCTCGTCCTCAGTCCCGGCGGCCTGTTGCCCCGCCGGACGCGGACCCTCGTCGCGGGGCGCCAGGCATGAGCGCCGTGGCGGCAGCCCCCGCGATCCTGGAGGCGAAGGGCCTGTCCGTCCGCTTCGGCGGCCTCTTCGCCCTCAATGAACTCGACCTGACGGTCCGACGCGGCGAGGTGTTGGGTCTGATCGGCCCGAACGGCTCCGGCAAGACCACCTTTTTCAACGTCACGAGCGGCATCTACCCGGCTGCGGCCGGCTCCATCGTCCTCGACGGCCGCGACATCACCCGCGAGCCTGCCCACGCGCTCGCCGGGCTCGGTCTCGCCCGGACCTTCCAGCGTTCGCGCCTGTGCCTGCCGCTCTCCGTCTTCGACAACATCGCGCTCGGCGCGCAGGAGCGCCTGCCGCAGGGTGTGATCGACAACCTCCTGCGCCGCCGCACCCTGGCGCGGGCCGTCGCGGCCCTCGCCGAGGAGGCCAGGGACCTCGCCCGGTTGTTCAACCCGGACCTCGCCCGGCGTCTCGACGAGCCGGCCGTCGCCCTCGGCATGATCGACCGCCGCCGGGTCGAGATCTGCCGCGCCCTTATCGGACGGCCGAAGATCCTGCTGCTCGACGAGCCCTCCGCCGGCATGACCCACGATGAGACCAACCAGCTCATCGACGAGATCCTCGATGTGCAGCGCAGCCGCGGCGACCTGACTGTTATCATCGTAGAACACGAGATGGGGTTGATCGAGCGCATCACCGACCGCTGCGTCGTCCTCAACTACGGCCGCAAGATCTGCGAGGGCTGTTTCCGCGAAGTGGCCGCCGACCCGACCGTCCGCGAAGCCTATCTGGGGCATTCATGACCGCGCGCCTGACCATCGACGGCGTCTTCACCACGTACGACCGTATCGATGTCCTCGACGACATCACCCTCGAGGTGGCCCCCGGACGGATCACATGTATCCTCGGCTCGAACGGCGCCGGCAAGACCACGCTGATCCGTTCGATCCTGCGCCTTACGCCGCCCCGCCGCGGCTCCATCTCCTTCGACGGGCGCAAGCTCGACGGGATGCAGACCCACGACGTGGTCAGTCTCGGGATCGGCTGCATTCCCGAGGGCCGCCGGATCTTTTCCAAGATGACCGTCGAGGAGAACCTTCGGCTCGGCGCCTACCGCGTGTCGTCCGAGCGGGAGATCCGGCGCAGGCTCGACGGCGTGCATGCCGTCTTCCCACGCCTCGCGGAGCGGGCTCGCCAGCTCGCCGGCACGATGTCCGGTGGCGAGCAGGCCATGGTGTCGATCGGCCGGGGGCTGATGACCGATCCGAAGCTCCTCGTGATCGACGAGCCCTCGCTGGGGCTCTCGCCGCTCTTCGTGCAAGAGAACTTCAATGTGATCGCCCGGATCAATGCGACCGGCGTCACGGTCCTGCTCGTCGAGCAGAACGTGAATCAGACGCTGGCGATCGCCCATCACGGCTATGTCCTATCCGGCGGGCGCATCGTGGCGCAGGGCTCCTCCGCGACGCTGCGGGACGACCCCGAATTGCAACGGGCCTATTTCGGCGCTGTGCACTGACGCCAGCGTCCCGCTGTTCGCTCGCCCCTGGTCCGTCTCTTGCAGAAGGAGACCGACCGGATCACAATCCGGGCAAACGCACCGGATGGCATGACGACACCCCGGACACCGTCGACCATACCGCTGCAGGGGCCGAGCCGTCGCAAGCTGTCGCTCGGTTTCGTGTTGCTGCCCCACTTCACCCTTGTGGCCTTTTCGACCCTGATCGACATCCTACGTTTGTCCGCGGACGAGGGGGATCGCAGCCGACCCGAGCGCTGCTCATGGAGCTTGCTCGCTCCGGATCTGGAGCCGGTGACATCGAGTTGCGGAATCCAGGTGATGCCCTGGGAGACGTTCTCGGATCCGACCCGGTTCGATTACATTGTCGTCGTGGGCGGGCTGCTCGACCGGGAGCCCTATAACTCCCGATCCCTCGCATTTATGCGAGAGGCTCATTCTGCCGGGGTGCGCCTCATCGGCATCTGCACCGGCGGCATCGCTTTGGCCGAGGCGGGGTTAATGCGCGGCCGCCGCTGCTGCGTCAGCTGGTACCACTTCACCGATCTCGTCGCGCGGCATGACGATGTGATCCCAGTCGCGGACCAACTCTTCGTGGAGGATGGCCCGATCATCACCTGCGCGGGCGGTCTCGCCAGCCTGGATCTCGGGGCTTGGCTCATCGATCGGCACCTTGGTCCGGGACATGCGCAGAAGAGCTTGCATATTATGGTCACCGACCGGGCCCGTCCCGCGGCCGGGGCTCAGCCCCAGCCGCCGAGTGCCGGGATCGTCGAGGACAACCGGGTTCGCCGGGCGATGCTGCTGATTGAGCAGCATCTCAGCACGCCTCAGCGCGTCGAGAAAATCGCGCAGACCGTAGGACTCTCGAAGCGACAGCTCGAACGGGTCTTCCGTAAGCTCGTTGGCAAGAGCGTTCAGGAATACTCGCGGGACCTTCGCGTCCTCTATGGACGCTGGCTCCTTGCGAACTCGCCGCAGACCATCACGGAGGTCGCCACGGAATGCGGGTTCTCGGACGTATCCCACTTCAACCGTCTGTTCCGTCGCAGCTTCGGATGTTCGCCATCGACCATGCGCCGGGGTGACAGCCAAGGTTCGGTACAGGCGTCGGAGGAGTGGGATAGCCTGCGGGCGATCGCCGGATCTCCCGACAGTCAGGGCGATTTCCATCGCTTCCTGAACAACGATCCGGCCGAGGTCCTCGGAGTCGAACGGTTCCTGAGCTGTGAGCGGCGTCCCTACGCCCAGTAGCCCCCACGCAGCTCGGCTGACGATGTGTCGGACGGAATCACCGCCGGCGCATCCAACATCGGCACACAATCGAGGTCCCGACATACAGACGTCGCTGTGGTGGCAATCTTCAATCCTGTCCTGTACCCCTGAGGAGACTGAGCAGTTCCGCTTTGGCGCAGGGCATGCTGTGGATCGGTATAACCGCCTCCTACATTCCGCTAAGCACGGGACAGGCCGAAGTACGGCGATGAGAAGTTAGCTCATTGTGAGGTCAGGTCCGCTTTGAAGACACCGCGAGAAGCGAGCGAATGCCCGCTATGGGCGGATTTCGTTGAAAAACTCGCGGTTGGCCTGGATCGAGGTTTGATTGGGGCTTGGCTGAGGGCCTCCCCAGCCGATCAGGCTAGGCTCGGCTGCCCCAGCGGGATCAGCTTGGCCAGCTTCCGTAGGTTCTGGGCGGCGGCCGCGAGGTGGAATTCGTCCCGGGCTCCATCCGGCCCCCGCAACCGAAGCCGATCCAGCTTCAGGATCCGCTTGAGGTGGGCAAACAGCATCTCGACCTTCTTGCGCTCCCGCCGCGAGGTACGGCCCGCCTCCGAGGCGCAGATGTCGCGCGCCATCTGCCGGGCGCCCTCGTGGATCGAGCGTGGGATCTTGCGAGCGGATGCGTTGGGGCAGCATCGTGGCTTCAGCGCGCAGGCATCGCAGTCGTGCTTGCTCGCGCGGTAGCGCAGCATCCCGTCTGCGTCGACGAGCGGGGGCGGTGACCTGTAGACCTTCTGACGTTGCCGCAGGTGCTTGCCGGCCGGGCAGGTGTAGGCGTCAGCGCTAGGGTCGTAGGTGAAGGCTGATCGGCTGAAGGTGCCGTCGCGGCGCTCAGACTTGTCGAAGACGGGGATGTGCGGGTCGATGCCCTGCTCGTGGACGAGCCAGCCCAGCATCGCGGCCGATCCGTAACCGCTGTCGCCGGCGAGCCGTGCCGGGTAGAGGTCGAAGCGCTCGCGCGAGCGCACGATCATGCGCTTGGCGGCCGTGACCTCGGCCTGCCGGATCGCGGTGGTCGGCTCGACGTCCACGATGACCGCGTGGTCGAGGTCGATCAGGTAGTTGGCCGCGTAGGCGAAGTAGGCCAGCCCACCGTCCGCGCCCGTCCAGCGCGCGGCCGGGTCGGCGGGGGAGACGAGCTTGGGCACGACCGGCGTCGCAGCACCGAACGCGGCGTCGTCAAGCACGGCCAGGTACTCCCGGGCGGCGCGGCTGACGGTCTCGGGCGGCAGGCCGTTCGTACCCTCGACGCCCTTCTGCCGGTTGGCATCGGCCTTGATCAGGCTGGCGTCGACCGCGAAGCCCTCGCCGCCCACGAGCCCCTCGGCGATGCAGCGGGTGAGCACGGTCTCGAACAAGCGGCGCAGCAGGTCGCTGTCGCGGAAGCGGCCATGACGGTTCTTGGAGAAGGTCGAGTGGTCGGGCACGGCGCCCTCCAACCCGAGCCGGCAGAACCAGCGATAGGCGAGGTTGAGGTGGACCTCGTCGCACAGGCGGCGCTCGGAGCGGATGCCGAAGCAGTAGCCGATGAGCAACATGCGGATCATCAGCTCGGGGTCGACCGAGGGCCGGCCCGTCGTGCTGTAGAAGGGCCGCAGGTGCGCACGCAGATCCGACAGGTCAACGAAGCGATCAATGGCGCGCAGCAGATGGTCGACGGGGACGTGGGTATCGAGCGAGAACTCGTAGAACAGGGCACCCTGCTCGACTTGCCGAGGTCCCATCATCTGCTTCGGTCTCCGTCTATCAACAGGAGTGAATCACCTCACGACTACCGCCGCAACACCTGAGTTTTTCAACAAAATCGGCCAGATCCAGTCCCGCAGGGTTGTGCCTTTTAATGACCGGGGTGGGTGGCTTGCAGTGGGTCCGCTTTCGAGCGGCGGGCGCAGCGAAGCAGACGTTTCTGGAAGCCTCGCAGATAATCTCATTCGTCGAAAGCAAGTGACCGACACAGCAATTTTGAAGGATATCGCGCGCATACTATCCAAATGCGCTGGAGGTAGAACATGCGGACGGTGGTGGCAGTAGGCGTGGCATCTCTGGCCCTGGTGGGGAGCATCAACGGGGCCGAGGCGCGCGCACGGATACGCCTGTCCTTCGGGCGTGCGGTGGCGCTACAGCGACCCATAATGCCGGCCCCTGCCGCTGCGGTAGCTCAGACTGGATCCGTCGGACGGATAAGCTACCGGCCTGCAGTCACTATCTCGCCGAGTCAGGCCGCCGTCGCAGCCACGGCAACCGCGATGCCGCTCGCAACCTCTGGGGATACGACCGCCGGCGTCGAACCAAGGGCGAGGATTGTGCCTTCTGTGACGACCCCAGCTCCCGTTCCGCCGCGCGTCCGTGAGGTCAGCACCGTTGCTCCGCCCTGCGAGGTTGGCAAACGCGTCGGGGGTGTGGAGCATGAAGATGCCGGCTTCTGCCTCATCAACTGAATGATGGCGCAGTTAACCCAGGGTTCCGATCACGCAACCAAGTTGTCTTCCCATCGGGCTCCAACCTTGTAGATACTGAAAACTTCTCACCTAGAGCAAACGGCATCAAGACCAGTGGTATGGCTCCGAGAGGCGCGCCCAGTGTTGAAGAGCACCGGGATACCTGCGGCCGCCGCAATGGAAGCGGCAGCCGGGTGAGATTGCCCTCACGCGGCTGCTCGCTCACCAGTCAGTAGCTGTAATCGCGGCGTGGGTAAGCTTGTGGCTGGCCGTAGCCCGTCCCCCTCGGCTGGACGCGAGCGCCGTAGTCGATCTCTCGCCGAGCCTGCCGGTTGGCGAGGTAGCGGCCACCGAGGCAGCCTGCCACGGCACCGACGACGCCGCGCTCAGCCAGATAATGACCGGCCAAGCCGCCGATGATTGCGCCCTTGATGCAGCCCTTTGCCTCGGCGGCCCCGACACTCATGAGTGTCACGTGAGTGTCACGAGGGCGATGGCCGATGCGTGTATGACTGGTCGCATACTGGTGCTCCTGGTTAATGGCCAGAAGAAATGGGTTTGCCCTGGAAGCGTTCCCGCCAGCAGACAACGGACCTCTGCTTGCGTCGCGCACGGCCGGCACGTCGCGGCGCGGGATGACGGCCGCCAGTGCAAACGACCGGCTGATGTTTCCTGGCTCTACTCTACGCTTGAAGCCGATCCTCACCAGAGACGAGCAGTCTTGGCGAAGGCTTTGCCCGCCACGGTGATCCCGTCGATCACGGCTGTTCCGTCCGACGCCACACGCACCTCGACGAGAATGTCCTTGCGTGCCGTCCGATCGAGTTTCCCGGGAACGCTTTGTGCCCCGTACCAACGCTCGATGCCGTAGTTCACGATGCCCGTCAGACAGACCGGATGCTGACAGGTGGCGGGCTCCGCCGGCTGACCGCCCGTCCTGGCCCGGATGCTGAGAGGAGCTCCCTGGCGCGCGAGCGTCGCGGATCCCAGGCTGCCTTTGATGAACAGCCCGTTTCCTGGGGGTGCCGTGAAGAACACCTCATCGGCCCTGTGCACACCATCAGCATCAGCATCGGCGGCGAGCCGGACGTAGACGTCGCGTCCAACCTTCAGCCTGCAATTGTCGCGAGCATCGAAATCGCAGCCCGCCGGCGCCGCATCCGCGCCGATCCCTTGCAGGCGCCCGATCTCGTAGGTGAACACGCTGTATTCACCGCGTAGCAAATCGCGAGGGTCTCGAGTTTCAACCGCTAAGCGGACCAAGTGTCCGTCATTCAGCCGTTGCGTCTGCCGCCAAGCCAGCATCGCGGCAGGGGACACCTGAACGGCCAGCAGGCCAGCAAAAGCGAGACCGACAAGCCATCCTTTCATGCGACTCTCCCGGTGACGCGGCGAGCAGCCCAACGGCAGGCCAGCAAGGCGAGGCTCAGGAGAACGGCGCACAGCAGCAAGTTCCCCGAGAATGCGATCAGATTGCGAGAGGCCGCGAGCATGCCGATTGTGAGGCCAGCGGTCAGTGTCATGCCCCAGCCGTACAGCTCTCGCCTGTCTTCGAGGTCGCCTGCCACGACGAGCATGAGGGCTGGGACGATGCCGCCCCACACGGTCCAGAAGGTCGATGGTTCCCAGCCCGTGCCAGCGATGAGCCAGATGAGAAGCGCCAACGCGGCCGCGGCAAGAACGAGAAGGTCACTTGTGGGGCGGGCCGCCCGCGCGGGCAACCGGAAGCGTGCCACGACGAACGCGCTGGTCGCGATCGTCGCGAGGGCGAGAGCTGCTGCGAAGGTCGGCCGCGCACCGCCGAAGCCGAGCGTGCGCACTGATACCATGACGATGCCGAGCAGGCAGAGACCGACTGCCGCACGTGTGAGGGCAAGCGCACCCGCGCGGATGCGCGAGGGCCATTCTCCCTGAGGCGCGACGCGAGACACTGCGTGGCCAACCGCGAGCGCAATCGCGGCCACGGTCAGTATGCGATCTGGCGGAAGAAAGAACGTCAGACCTGCCGGTGCACCACCAAGGTGGTTGGTGAACACGATTAGGAGAAGGAGAAGCGTTGCCTCCCGCGCAGGCAGCCAGCCTGACAGGCTCGCAAGGAACAGGGCCGGACCCACTGTCCAGAACCAAATCCCCGCACCTGCGGCTGTGTCCCCTCGCAGCGTTGCGAAGTCGAGCCCTCCGAACCCGACGTCGGCTGCGATGAGGGCGACGCAGGCGATGACGGCCGCGCCGCCGGAGCGCGCGACCAATGCTGTCGCTAAGCCGAGAGCCGCAATGGTTCCGGCAAAACCTTGCGGATCCGCGGCCACGTGGAAGGTCTGTCCGACGAGAGCCAGCGTGGCCGCTGCGATAACCAGGGACAGCGTCGCCAGTCCATCGACGAGCCTACTCGCCGAACGGGCTCGATCCAGAGCCCGCCGGCGCGCGGCGAGATAAGTGCCAAACACGGCCACGGCGTTGGTGACTAACAGGACGACCAGTCGGGACGCAGGCGCCATAACGGACCAATTTGCCGCCACGAACGCGATGATCGACGGAGCCACAAGCAGGAGGATGCACAGGACGATGGCGGCCTGCAGGTGTTTGGAACCGCGTGGTGCGAAGGCGTGCGCGGCGATGCGTTCCGCCTGCTCGGGCAGGATCAGGCCGCTTTCCTGCCAATCGCGGAGATCGCGCCGCAGGCGTGCGGAATAGGACAGCGGCATGGGCAGCCTTCATGCAATGCTGTAGATCGTATCAGCTGAAGTGTTAAAGCTCGGCCGCAACTCTCGAATGCGACTTTTTGCACATCGAATAATGCTTGCCATTAATTGAATAGATTGCATTGCGTCGGCGGATCTGGCTGCGCCTCGCAGCCGGCCCCTATCATCCCTCCCTCATCCGGAACCTTGGAACCGCACATCCGCACCGTTTTGGCTCTGGAATAGAGGACGAACGAAGGGCCGCTTTGTGGCAACGCCGCTGGCGGTCCAGGCGGCCGGGTTCGGTCGTCAGGAGGCTGTCCGCTTTTCCAGCGGGTCTGCTGCGAAGCGGACCAGCTGCTTTCGGCCACCTTTGGTCATTCTGGTTCGATCAGACCTCCAGCAAGGGGCCTTCTGAACACCTAAGAAGGGCCAAAAAGCAGAATGGCAGCTCTCGGGAACGCAGGACCGGAAAGCAGCCGTGCTCCGTATTGAGAGTCATCGGCCGGCCTACAAGTTTGGGGCCAATGCACGGGTGATACACTGCCGTGACGCTGCGACAGCCTACGTTTGCCCGCTTCTCGCAAAGGCATTGAGGGAAACGGATGCCACCGCGCGCAAAGCGTCCCGGTTCGCACCGGACGACGCCATGACGCCCATTCCAGAAGCGACCGTCGACAGGAACCGCGCCAGTGCAACTGGGTCCGCATCAGTCGGAAGATCGCCGTCCCCCTTGGCCTGGACGAAGCGCCCGAGGAGCTCCGTCTCTGTCTGCGCCCGACGCGACGCCAGCTCGAACGGGATGTTCTCCGAACCGGCGCCACAAGCCAAGCCGCCCTGGACCAGAAGGCAGCCAGGTGGATTGGCCGGGTCGGTATGGCTTTCGGCAATGCTGCTCAGGAAGCGTTCGGCTACGTCGCGCGCTGTGGCGCCGGCGAGCACGTAGCGCATGTGCTCGGAGCGCCGCAGCGCGTAGCGATCGAGGGCGGCCTTGAGTAGGCCCTCCTTGCTGCCGAAGGCCGCGTAGAGGCTTGGTGCCTTGATGCCCATCGCCTTCGTCAGCATGGCGAGGCTGGCGCCGTCGTAGCCGTGGCGCCAGAACACCTCCATTGCCTCGTCGAGGGCTTTGTCCATGTCGAAGGACCGAGGCCGCCCCATCACCATTGTCCGCAGGCTCCAACTTTTATATCGAGTGGTAGATAAGTCGCTTGACGCCCGGCGTCCATGCCGACATGTGTAGCGCACTCTACAAATGTCGGAGCCGGTCGTGAATCCTGCGCCTCATTCTGCACCTACCCGTTCCGGCCTCAGGCGCAGCCTCGTTGCAGGTGTTGCCCTCGCCCTTCTGGCAGGGGTCTCCGTCCAGCTACTGCCATCCCTAACGTCGCGAGGAGCTGAGGCATTCGCCGCCCCTGCAGCAGCCGAGCAGCCGATGCCGGTTCCGGTCGCCACGGTCGCTCCCCGAGCGGTCGTGCTTTGGGACGAGTTCTCCGGTCGCCTGGAGGCCGTCGACCGTGTCGACGTCAGGGCGCGGGTCGGCGGCGCGATCCAGGCAACACACTTTACCGAGGGCGAACTCGTAAAACCAGGCGACCTGCTGGTGACCATCGATCCGGCACCGTACGCCGCCGAGGTCCAGCGCCTTGAGGCACAGGTCGCCGGTGCCGAAGCGCGTGTCGCCCTGACCGCGAGCGACCTGGAGCGCGGGCAAAGGCTGTCGGGCCAACAGATCGTCACGGCGCGCGACCTCGACGTGCGCTCCAACGCCTTCAAGGAGGCGAAGGCGAGCCTTGATGCCGCTAAGGCGGCACTGGAGGCAGCGCGGCTGAACCTCGGCTACACCGAGGTCCGTGCTGCGGTCGGCGGCCGCGTCGGGCGCCGCGAGATCACGCCGGGCAACCTCGTAGCCACCGGCGCTGGCGCCGCCGTACTGACCACGCTCGTCTCGGTCGATCCCGTCTATGCCAGCTTCGACGCGGACGAGACCGTCGTCCTCAAGGCACTGGCCTCACTCGCGGAACCCTCGGGCAAGCGCGGCAAACTCGATCGCATCCCGGTCGAGATGGTCACCGCCGATGGTGCCCGGGCAGGTGGCCACCTCCAGTTCATCGACAACAAGGTCGACGCGCGCAGCGGCACCATCCGGGTCCGCGCCAGCTTCGCCAACGGCGACGGTCATCTCATTCCCGGCCAGTTCGCGCGCATGCGCCTCGGTCAAGCCGCGCCGCAATCGCTGCTTCTCGTGGACGAGCGGGCGGTCGGCACGGATCAGGACAAGAAGTTCGTGCTCGCGGTCAGTGCGGACGACCGCGCCGAGTTCCGCGCCGTCACCCTCGGCCGGGCCGTCGACGGGCTCCGCGTCGTGACCTCGGGCCTGTTTGGCGGCGAGCGCATCATCGTGAACGGCTTGCAGCGGGTTCGCCCCGGCATGCTGCTGCGGCCCGAGCCCGTCACCATGGGCGCCCGGCCTCATGACGCCGCATCCGCCGCGCGCCAGCTCGCCCAGCGCTGACGGCCGGCGCCGTACGCATTCCTGATCGACGATCATTCACGGCGGCCGCCTTGCGACCGCTTTCTCTAGCCGCGCGCAGTCCCACGCCGCGCGATCTCTCTCGCCCTCAGGAGAGCGGTATGAATTTCTCGAAATTCTTTATCGACCGGCCAATCTTCGCGGGCGTGCTCTCGGTGCTCATCTTCATCATGGGCCTGATCTCACTCTTCGCAATGCCAATCTCCGAGTACCCGGACGTCGTGCCGCCCTCGGTCGTCGTGCGCGCGACCTTCCCAGGCGCCAACCCGAAGGTCATCGTCGAGACGGTGGCGACGCCGATCGAGGAGCAGATCAACGGCGTCGAGGGCATGCTCTACATGTCGAGCCAGGCCACAACCGACGGCATCATGACCCTCACGGTCACGTTCCGCCTCGGCACCGACCCCGACAAGGCGCAGCAGCTCGTCCAGAACCGCGTCTCGCAGGCCGAGCCGCGGCTGCCGGCGATCGTGCGCCAGCTCGGCATCGTCACAGTGAAGTCCTCGCCGGACCTGACCATGGTCGTGCACCTCGTCTCGCCGAATGGGCGCTACGACATGACCTACCTGCGTAACTACGCGGTGCTGAACATCAAGGACCGGCTCGCCCGCCTCGACGGTGTCGGGCAGGTACAGCTCTTCGGCTCCGGCGACTATTCGATGCGCATCTGGCTCGATCCACAGAAGGTTGCCGAGCACGGGCTGTCGGCCGGCGATGTCGTGCGCGAGATCCAGGCGCAGAACGTCGAGGCGGCGGCCGGCGTCATCGGCGCCTCGCCGGCGATCCCAGGGCTCGACCTTCAGCTGTCGCTCAACGCCGAGGGCCGGCTGACCAGCGAGGAGCAGTTCGGCGACATCGTCGTCAAGACCGGGGCCGACGGCGAGATCACCCGCCTGCGCGACGTCGCCCGGATCGAGCTCGGGGCCTCCGACTACGCCCTGCGCTCGCTCCTCGACAACAAGTCCGCCGTCGCCCTGCCGATTTCCCAGTCGCCCGGCTCCAACGCGATTCAGATCTCTGACGAGGTCCGCAGGACCATGGCCGAGATCAAGCGGAACATGCCTGAGGGCGTCGACTACGAGATCGTCTACGATCCGACGCAGTTCGTGCGCGCTTCCATCGAAGCAGTCATCCATACCCTGCTGGAGGCGATCGCCCTCGTCGTTGTCGTCGTAATCCTGTTCCTTCAGACGTGGCGGGCTTCGATCATCCCGCTACTCGCCGTGCCGGTCTCCATCGTCGGCACCTTCGCGGTGATGCACGCCTTCGGCTTCTCCATCAACGCGTTGAGCCTGTTCGGCCTCGTGCTCGCCATCGGCATCGTCGTCGACGACGCCATCGTGGTGGTCGAGAACGTCGAGCGGAACATCGAGCGCGGGCTGTCGCCCCGCGAGGCCAGCTACCAGGCCATGCGCGAGGTCTCGGGTCCGATCATCGCCATCGCGCTGGTGCTCGTCGCGGTGTTCGTGCCTCTTGCCTTTATCAGCGGCCTCACGGGCCAGTTCTACAAACAGTTCGCCCTCACCATCGCGATCTCGACCGTCATCTCAGCCGTCAATTCGCTGACCCTGTCGCCGGCCCTCTCGGCGCTTCTCCTCAAGGACCACCACGCCCCCAAGGACCGGCTGACCCGGATCCTCGACGGGTTGCTCGGCTGGTTCTTCCGGCGCTTCAACCGCGCCTTCGGGCGGGCCTCGGACGGGTACGGACGCGGCGTCGGCTTCGTCGTCTCTCGCAAGGCGACGATGATGGTGCTCTACCTCGTCCTCGTTGGCCTGACCGTGATGCTGTTTCGTCAGATCCCCGGCGGCTTCGTGCCGGGCCAGGACAAGCAGTACCTCGTTGGCTTTGCGCAGCTGCCGGACGGTGCCACCCTCGACCGGACCGAGGACGTGATCCGACGCATGAGCGAGATCGCCCTCAAGGAGCCCGGCGTCGAGAGCGCGGTTGCCTTCCCGGGCTTGTCCATCAACGGCTTCACCAACAGCTCGAATTCGGGGATCGTGTTCTCGACCTTAAAGCCCTTCGAGGAGCGCCGCTCGCCGGCCCTGAACGGCGGCGCCATCGCGCAGTCGCTCAACAAGAAGTTCTCGGCGATCCCCGAGGCGTTCATCGCGATGTTCCCGCCGCCGCCCGTCAACGGGTTGGGCACTATCGGCGGCTTCAAGCTTCAGATCGAGGACCGGGCCGGCCTCGGCTACGAGGCGCTGAACGACGCGACCAAGGCCTTCCTGGCCAAGGCGGCGCAGGCGCCCGAACTCGCTGGCCTGTTCTCCAGCTTCCAGATGAACGTGCCGCAACTCTTCGCCGACATCGACCGGACGAAGGCTCGCCAGCTTCGGATCCCTGTGACGGACGTCTTTGACACTTTGCAGATCTATCTCGGCTCGCTCTACGTCAACGACTTTAACCGGTTCGGCCGCACCTACTCGGTCCGGGTCCAGGCCGACGCGCCCTTCCGCGCCCGCTCGGACGACATCGGAGCGCTGAAGGTGCGCGCGGGCTCAGGCGAGATGGTGCCGCTCGCGGCCCTCCTGCACGTCCGGCAGACGGCCGGCCCGGAGCGGGCCATGCGGTACAACGGCTTCCTCTCCGCCGACATCAACGCCGGCGCCGCGCCGGGCTACTCCTCGGGCCAAGCCCAGGCGGCGGCCGCCCGCATCGCGGCCGAGACCCTGCCGCGCGGCTTTGCCTTCGAGTGGACCGACCTGACCTATCAGGAGTTCATCGCGGGCAACTCCGGGATGTGGGTGTTCCCGCTCGCCTTGCTCCTGGTCTTCCTCGTGCTCGCCGCCCAGTACGAGAGTCTGGCGCTGCCGCTCGCCATCCTGATGATCGTGCCGATGGGCCTGCTGGCTGCGATGTTTGGCGTCTGGCTCTCGGCAGGCGACAACAACGTCTTCACCCAGATCGGCCTGATCGTCCTCGTCGGTCTCTCGGCCAAGAACGCGATCCTGATCGTGGAATTCGCCCGCGAGCTGGAATTCGCCGGTCGCTCCCCGCTTCAGGCCGCGATCGAGGCGAGCCGCCTACGGCTGCGCCCGATCTTGATGACCTCGATGGCTTTCATCATGGGCGTCCTGCCCCTGGTGACGGCCACCGGCGCCGGCTCGGAGATGCGAAGCGCTATGGGAGTGGCCGTCTTCTCCGGGATGATCGGCGTCACCGCCTTCGGGCTTTTCCTCACGCCGGTGTTCTACGTTCTGCTGCGCCGTCTTAGCGGTAACCGGCCGCTTAAGCAGCACGGCGGCCCCGCGCCGCTCGCCCATCAAGGGCGGATCGCGGAGGCAGCATAGCAGTTCCTTGGCCAGAGCCCGTGGCTTGCAAAGCGCGCATGGTCACTTCGTAACCAGCGCGCGCCGCTCGCCGACCGCTTTCAGGATTGATCGGTTTTGAGATGCATGACGATATCGGATCGATAGGAGGCCGTCCACTTTTGCGGCCCACCTTCTCCGAAGCAGTCGTTCCGCCTTCGGCCAGCTTCTGCCGGTATCGGGAGGCTGCTGAACGTCTCAGATGGGTGGTGAGCGGTCTGTCCGCTTTTGGACGTGCCCAAGGTAAAGCGGACACCGGGCGGCTATGTTTCTGCTGTCTTCTTCATGACATCCGCCCGTAACTTCCGGCCGCCATCGTGACGAGACATGTGCTTGGCGCCGCTTGTTGGGAGATCCGGAACCGCCACGGCCCATGGGCTTTTGGCTTTGGTTTGATGTCATGTACCGAACCGCGGGTCGGAGAAGCCAGAACGGAAAGGACGCACCGGTGAGCGACACGAACGGCGATCCACTCAACTTCAGCGAACTGGTGACATTCTACGAGCGCATCGTTGATCCCCTGACCCTGCCGATGGGCAGGCGGGCGCTAGATCTGGTCGGCCTGACGCGTGGTGACCGCCTGATCGACGTCGCCGCTGGAACCGGGGCATTGGCGGCCGAAGCGGCGCAACGCGGCATGCGCGTACTGGCGGTCGACGTCGAGCCCAAGATGGTAGCGCGGGCGGCCGCGCGATTGGCACCTTTCCCAGGTTCAGAAGCGCGCGAGATGAACTTCGATGCGATTGAGGCACCCGATGCTTCGTTCGACGCAGCCGTGTCGATCGTCGGGGTGCTAGCGTTCCCGGGAGGGCGGAAGGGGCTGCACGAGCTTGTTCGCGTCACGCGCCCTGGCGGCAGCGTGGCTGTAGCGACCTGGGATCAGGAACAGACTGCAGCGCCGCAGTATCTCGCTTCCGATGTGTTCGCCGGGCTGTTCCCCGACCGGCAGCTTTGGCCAGCAGATTTCTTCCCCGCTTGGACGAAGGACGAGGTTGTCCTCGCGTTGCGCGAGGCAGGTTGCACGAAGGCCGAGATGCATAGCGTGCAGGGCGAATGGGTAGTTCAGTCACCTGCCGCCGTGATGGCAGAGGCTGGTGCCTCCATCCGTATGTTCCCCGGCTACAAAGCTTTGAGCGAAGCGGATCGCCACCGTTTCGAGGACGCGTACACCGCAGCTGTTGTCGGTCGAGCCGGGCCGGATGGTACAGCCCGTATCATGACCCGGGCGTTTGTCGGCGTCGGACGTATTGCATAAGCGGGTCTCACTTCTGAAGTGAACACCATGACGTGGCCTGCCCCCATTTGGTGGCCCAGGTTTGAAGTTAGTGCATCGTCGGTCTGGAGTTGACCCTGTTTGTGGTCCACGGCCTATGCAAGTTCTCGGGCTGTGACAGCTTGGTTGGCGAAGGCTCGGGGCGTCAAGCCGCCCAGGGCCGTATGGGGTCGATCTTCGTTATAGTGGCACCTCCAGTCCTCGATGCACTCGCGGGCATCGGCCAGCGACAGGAACCACGAAGCGTTCAAGCACTCTGCCCGTAGGCGGCCGTTGAACGACTCGATGTAGGCGTTGTCGGTCGGCTTGCCCGGTCGTGAGAAGTCGATCTCGACCCCGTTCAGGTACGCCCACTGGTCGAGCATGCGCCCGGCAAACTCCGGTCCATTGTCGACCCGCAGGCTCTTGGGCTGCCCCCGCAGCCGGACCAAGGCGTCCAGGGCCTCGGTCACCTGGAAGGCGCGGAAGTTGGCTCTCGGTGTGAGCGAGAGCGCCTCTCGCGTATGGCAATCGACGGCCGTCAGGATTCGGAACGTACGTCCGTCGAACAGGCGATCAGACATGAAGTCCATGGCCCAGATCTCGTTTGGACCTCCGATCGCCGGCCGCCCTTGCCGGTAGCGCCAGGCCCGTTTGCGCTTGGGCAGCTTGGGCCGGATCGATAGCCCTTCGTCCCGGTAGATCCGGTAGGTGCGCTTGTGGTTCACCTTCCAGCCCTCCCGCCGTAACAGGATATGCAGCCGTCGGTAGCCGTAGCGCACCCGTGCGGCAGCGAGCTCCTTCAGCCGCATCCGCAGCGCCACCTGCGGGTCGGCGCGCTTGCGGTAGCGCTGAGACGAGCGGCCGAAGCCGGTGGCCTGGCAGGCCCGACGCTCGCTGATGTCGTAGGCCACCTGCAGGTGACCGGCGACCTCGCGGCGAGCGGCGGGCCTCACCACTTTCGCTTGAGCACGTCCTGCAGCATGGAGCGGTCCAGCGTCAGGTCGGCCACCAGTCGTTTGAGCTTGCTGTTCTCGTCCTCCAGCTGCTTCAACCGTCGGATCTCCGGCACGCCCATGCCGACGAACTGCTTCTTCCCGCGGTAAAATGTCGGCTCAGACACGCCCATCTTCCGGCAGACCTCGTCCACCGTCGTGCCGTTCTCCGCCTGTCGCAGGGCGAAGGCGATCTGCTCGTTCGTGAAGCGTTTGCGGGGCATGGCATCCACCCTCCTTCAGGGTTCAGGATGCCCGAAAAACTTGCGCTCAGCGCGGACCAGTTTGCTGGGTCAGGGTCAGGGACGTCAACATCCAGGGCTCTGCCTCGAATTGTGACAAGGTCGCTGCGGGTCCCTGGTATTCTGGGCACGGCTGGCCATACGGGCTGCGGTTCTGCGATCTTCGGCGAGATCGCCGCTTCCTTGTGCATTTTCGCAAAATGTGTTTGCGAGTTAAGTGGCTGATCAAGGTCGACAAAGCTGCGAGCAATCAGGCATCCTGACCAACAAGCGCATCCGAAGAGTTGCGTTCGGAAGAGGGAATGCCGTCGTGGCAGCGGAACGATTACATCTCACCGTGAGCGCGCGTTATCGACTCAAGCTCCTCTCCCGGGGGCCTCGGCAGTACGGCCTTGAAGATTACCAGTGTAAAGCTCTCTCCCGCCGTGGCCTGATCGCGCCTCTTCCTGATCAGTCTGCAGATGGCACGCGCCGATGGGCCATCACCGAGGATGGCCTGACCGTGTTGCAAAGCTACATTCAACCGATCAGAAAGGCTGCCAGACAGCCGGAACGCAGCGCCATGATCCCACAGGAGCGCCGCTCGATCGATGACACCGCGGGTTAGGCCGGCTGCCCTCGGTCATGCGTCCGGTGATGGGCTGGTGATCGGGTCCTGGGCTTCAAGCAAGCGGTAGCGGGCGTTCGTCACCGCAGGCCTTCCGAAGGCTCTGAGCGCGGTCGGCACGATCGCTGGGCCGCACCATTGATGAACCCAAGGGCACAGTCCATCGTTTCCGTCGTGTATGTTTTGGCACGAGTTCAGAGAGCCTGTGATGCGCGGTACCCTTCTCAAAGCCCGGATGCTGGGTGTCCTCGTCACCGCCGTGCTGCCTGCGGCGGCATCGCTGTCCGCGCAGTCGGATGCACCCGCGACCCGGTTCATCGAAGGCCCCGAGCCCGGAACCATATCGGCCTCGCAGATGATCAGGGTTCCGGTGATTGGAATGGACCACGTGGGGGTTGGGATGATCGAGGACGTGTTGGTCGACGGAGGTGGTCAGGTTCGAGCCGTCATCATCGGGGTCGGCGGATTCCTGGGACTGGGCAAAAAATCCGTGGCGCTCCCGTTCGACCAGATCGCCTGGAACTTCAGCGATGTGTCGCTGACAAGTGGCCCGAGCTCGATCGTGACGCCCGAGACCGCGCCCGGCGCCGAGGCCGCCGCACGGGCGGGGCCGGACACGATGCCGGGCGCGCGGACCACCCGCGATACCCTCGGTGCGGTTCAGAACCAGCATAGCGGGCGCGTGACCGAAGCGACCGGCTCTGTGGAGGCCGAGCGACCCAGCGGCACGCCGGCGACGGTCCTTGTCGGCGAGAAGCCCTGGCGCGCCGAAATCCGCCTGACGCGGGCGCAACTGGAAGCAGCACCGGCGTTCCGCTCTGGGAAGTCCCGCCTCTAGCGTCCACGCCTCACCCGGGAGCTAGTCATGCGAAGCGCCGTTCTCACCGGCCTGATCTGGGCTTCGAGCCTTAAGGGCGCGCTGGCACAGCAGACCCACCCGGCGCCCCCGATCTCGGAGACGGGCCCCGCGCAATCCAGCTCGGGAGCGGCCACGACCGCGGCGATCGACTTCAACTGGGTCTGGCTGAGCCTGGTCGTGGCCGTCGTGGTCCTGGCCCTCTGGTACATCGCGCGTCGACGTCAGTCCGGCCCGCCGCCCCGCTGATCCCCGATCCGCGCGTCACGGGCGCACCGGCGCCGCACAGCAGAGGCAGCGCGTCCCGGAGCGGCAACAGGGCCGCGGAGGCGGTTCGGATCATCGCCGGAGCGATGCGGCATCCCGGAGTGACGATCAGGATCCACCTGTGCGCCGCCCCGGCAACGCCGCGCGCTGTATCCACGCCCAAAAGGCGATCGACGACTGCCGGGGAGCCGCCGCGACAGGCCGGCCGGCGCTCCGCTATGGTGAGCGGCCCCTTCAGAGCCGAGCCTCGATGACCAGCTTTGCGCGGATCTTAGGCGTGATCGCCCTCCTGCTGCTCTGCGGCGCCCCGGCCCGAGCGCAGATGCGCGGCCACGGTGGCCCGGTCCGGGCCCTCGCCGTGACTGCCGACGGCCGCCTCGCAATCTCGGGCGGCTTCGACCATTCCGCCATCGTGTGGGGCATTGAGACCGATGCCGCGCTCGGCGTGCTGCGCTTCCACGACGGCGCGGTGAACGCGGTCGCCGCGCTTCCGGACGGCCGTTTCGCCACGGCCTCCGAGGACGGGCGGACGCCCTGTGGCGCCTGGGGCGCGCGGAGCCGGAACGGGTGCTCGAGGGCCATACCGGCCCGATCGTCGCGCTCGCGGTCTCGCCGGACGGCCTGTCGCTCGCCTCTGCCTCCTGGGACGGCACGGCGCGGATCTGGTCGCTATCCGGGGAGGACAGCCGGTTGCTCGATCCACACCGCGGGCCGGTGAACGCGGTGGCCTTCCTGCTGGGCGGCGCGCCGCTCACGGTCGGTGTCGACCGGGCGGTGCGGATCTGGCCCCCGGAGGGCGCACCCCGGGTTCTCGCCACCGCACCCACGGGCCTCAACGCCGTCGCGGTCGCGGCGGACGGCGAGATCGCGATCGCTGGGGCCGATGCGATTCTCCGCTTCATCCGATCCGACGGCACGGTCCGAGCCGATGCCGAGCTCGGCCCGAACCCGGTGATCGCCCTGGCCCTGTCTCCGGACGGAGCCAGGGTGGCTGCTGTGACGGCGGGCGGGACCATCGCGGTGGTCGACCGGGCGACCGGCCAAGTCCAGCTGCGGCTCGTGGGACCCGGCCTGCCGGTCTGGTCGCTCGCGTGGCGTCCGGACGGGGCCGAGCTCGTCACGGGCGGCGGCGACCGCCTCGTCCGGCGCTGGGACGCGAAGAGCGGCGCACCGATCGGCGCGCTGATCATGCGGCGCCCGGCAGATCCCCTCGCTGTCCGGCAGGGCGGCCGGGGCGCCGAGGTGTTCGGGGCGTGCGTCGCCTGCCACGCCCTGACGTCCGACGAGGGCGAGCGGGCCGGGCCGACGCTGGCCGGCCTGTTCGGCCGCCGGATCGCCAGCGTGCCCGGTTACCGGTACTCGGACTCCCTGAAGCGAATGGACCTCGTCTGGACACCCGAGACCGTGTCGCGGCTCTTCGAGATCGGTCCCGCCCGCTACACGCCCGGGACGAAGATGCCCGAGCAGATGATCGGCAACGAAGCGGACCGCGCGGCGCTGATCGAATTTCTTGAACGCGCCACCGCGCCCCACTGAGGCGCCCGTCAGCCGCTCGCGCGTTCGCGCAGGTAATCCTCGGTCGTACGGGGCTTGTCGCGTTCCGGCGCCGCGTTCGGATCGAAGCCCTGATTCACCGCGACTTCGACCCGGCAATCCTCGCACATCGTTAGCGCTTGCAGGCGCGCCTCGCCGTCCGCCCCGCTGAACATCCAGTGCCGCTCGCGCAGCCGCTCGACGATGCGCTCGATCGTCGAGCGCGTGCCGAAGGGTTTGGCGCACTGCGTGCAGCAGAAAGGCTCTTCCTCCTTCACGACCCGACGGGGCGCCGCCCAGGCCTCGAAATCCAACTGCGGGCGCAAGGCGATGACGTCCTCGGGACAGGTCGCGGCGCAGAGGCCGCACTGCACGCAGAGGCTCTCCTCGAAGCCGAGAAGCGGCTGCTCGGCACTGTCGGAGAGCGCGTGGGTCGGACAGGCGCTGACGCAGGCCAGGCACAGGGTGCAGTCCGCGACCCGGAAATCGAGGCCGCCGAAGGGAGCGCCGGCCGCGAGCGGAACCCGGCTCACGGGTGTTGGTGCGGCGGCGTGCATGTCGCGGAAGGCATGGCGCAGCACCTCGCGCTTGTTCCCCAGGAACAGCAGACCGGCCGGCACTACGGCCTGTCGCCCCAGCGTGGCCTGCCGGAGGGCGGCGCCCAGGAGATCAGGATCATCGGTCTCGATGGTTTCGACCACGCGCCCGCCGCCTTCCGCACCGTAGCCCAGCGCCTGCGCCAGCGTCTCCCCGAGGGTCAGGGTTCGGTACAGGGGTTCGAGGTCGTGCTTGGCACGGGCCCGGACCAGGACCCGGATTCCGGCGGCGCCGTAGGCAAACAGGGCCGCGATCACTTCGGGCCCGATCTGCGTCACCTCGTTGACCTGCACCGGCAGCACGTGTGCGGGAAGGCCGTCGCCATAGCGGCCGAGCGCGTCGACGAGGGGTTCTCCGTGGTCACCGTCGTGGAATAGGACGAGGCCGTTCTGTCCGCCCGCCGCGCGATAGGCGCGCATCAGGCTGCGCAGCCGGCGCATCAGCGCGTCGGAGGTCGGCAGCGCGTAGGCGGCGGCCCCTGTCGGGCAGACCGCGGCACAAGAGCCGCAGCCCGCGCAGACGTAAGGGTCGATGTGCACGGTGTCGCCCGCGGGCGCGATCGCGCCGGTCGGGCAGATTTCGAGGCAGCGCGTGCAGCCCGTGATGCGGGAGCGGCTGTGCGCGCACAATTCGCCGTGGAAGTCGATGAAGCGCGGCTTGTCGAACGTGCCGACCAGATGGGACGCGTCCGCCAGCACGCGCTCGACGGCGGCCGGATTGCCCGGGTCCGCGCGCAGATAACCGCTCCGCACCGCGTGTGCCGGAAACAGCGGCGCGCCGGCCGAGAGGTCGATGACGAGATCGCAGGTCGACACGGCGCCATTTCGCGGCGCGCCGAAGACGAGGTGCGTGCGCGAGGACGGGGCCGGGAGGGCGTAATCGTCGATGCCGAGCTCGAACGCTCCGAGGTACCCTTTCGCGGTCCGGATCGTGCCCTGCAGGACCGGGAAGGCGTTGCGGTGCAGCGGCGAGATGTCGCGGGGGCGGGTCAGCAGGACGGTGATGTCCAGATGCTCGGCGAGGCGCCGGCCGGCATTGAGGGCCACCTCGTCGCACCCGTAGATCAGGGCCACGCCGCGGCTTTCCAGGGAGACGGTGGCGGCGCCGGGGAGCGGCTCCGCCGCCGCGGCGAGCAAGGCGGCCATCTTCGGTCCGGCCGCCGCGGCGTCGGACGACCAGCCGGCGGTTTCCCGGATCTTGGCATAGGCGACCCGGTCCTCGCCGCCCGCCTCCTCGGCCACCTCGTCGAACAGCGGCGCCTGCAGCGTGCAGGACACCGTGACGGGCCGCCCGGTGGCCATGGCCTCCCGGAAGCGGTCGAGTTCGCGGCCGCAGAGCTGGTCGGCGGTGCGAAGCTCGCCGCCGCAGGTCTGGCCCATGGCGGCGGTATCGAGGGACATCGTCCGCTCGCAGGAGCAGGCGAGTACGAGGCGGTCGGACAAGATCGGACCCGAATACAACCGCGAATGGAAAGCCCCTTCGCGCGACGGGGCCGGTCCCTTATACTCGAACCATTCGAAACAACGATCCGGCATGCGGGCGCAGGTCGCAACCCTGTCCCGCACTCTCATCGGCCCCTCGCCAAAGCCGCTCCATGACCGTCCTTGTCGATGCCGGCCCGTCCAGGCTGGTCCTGCCCCCCGGCTTCAGCGAGCGCGCAGCGGAGCCGCATTCCGACGCGCACGCGGAAGCCTGCCGGCTCGCCGCGTCGGGCGAGGCGGAGGCAGCGACGCTCGTCCTGAGCCGGCGCGACGACCTGATCGACCTCGCCGTGGTGCTCGCCCCGGCCGAGCCGCTCGCCACCGCGCGCCGCGCGCATTTCGCCGGGATGGTCGCCCTGGCGAATGCCGTCGGCGTCTTTGGACCGCCGGAGATCCCGGTGACGTTCGAATGGCCCGGGACGCTGCTGTTCAACGGCGCGCGCCTTGGAGGGGGGCGCCTCGGCTGGCCCGAAGCGTGCCGCGAGGACGAGGAGCCGGACTGGCTGGTCTTCTCGGGGATGCTGCTCGCCTCGAGACTGGCGGCGGGCGACCCTGGCCACACGCCGGATTCCACCGCCCTGGAGGAGGAAGGCTTCGGCACGAACCTGCGCGCGCCCCTGGTCGAGAGCTTCGCGCGTCACCTGACCAAGACCTTCGAGGTCTGGCGCGAGGACGGCTTCGGCCATGTCGCGGCGCTCTACCTCGCCCATCTGCCGCGGGAATCCGGTGTGCGGGCCGCGATCGAGCCTGAGGGCGACGGGAGGCTGACCTGGCCCGGCGGGCGGGTCGAGCACCTCCCGCTGCGCGCGAACCTGGAGGCGCCGGACTGGCGCGATCCGAAGATCGGCGGAGTCCGGCTGTGACGCTCAAGCTCCTTCGAACCCTGCGGCTCGATCCCTCCGACACCTTCGTCTTCGCGCACGCCGCCGAACCCAGAGAATGGGCCGTCACCGGGACCTTCCTGTTCCTCGACGGGGATCCGTCGCGGCTGACCGGCAAGGCCCTGACGGCCTTCCGCTCGGGGTTTGTCGGCGTTGACTCGCTCGGCTTCTCCACCCTGGTGGTGGTGAGCGAGGCGAGCGAAGAGGAGCGCGCGAAGGCCGAGGAGCACCTCGCCGGCCACATCCACGCGCGCTTCGGGGCTCCCGACCGGGAGTCCGCCCTTGCGGCCGCCCGCGAGGAGCTCGACGTCGCCGCGTCCCTCTGCGATCTGCCAGTCGGCAGCGTCGTCGCGATGCACCGCGTCGAGACAGACGGGGCTATCCGGGAGGATTTCCGGACGCTGCACCAACGGTCCGGCGTCAACCGGTCGCTCGGACGCGCGTTCCTGTTCGTCGAGGCCGACGCGGACGAGCCGGAGGAACAGGCCGACCTTGTCGGCCTTCTGCGTGATACGACGGCGGGAGGCTGACCGGATGACCGAGTTCTGGGTCTCAAGCGGCCACCACCTCACGCAGCGCACGGCCGGCGGCGGACTCACGGTCACGGACGAACTGATCCTTGCGTATCTGGCGCGGCCCGAACTCGTGCCGCCGGACGACGCCTGCGCGTCCGAGGTCGCACTCCACGCCGCCCTCCTGGACGCGCCCCGGCGGCCCGTGGGGCCGGCCGAGATCGCCGCCATCGCCGACGCCGACGCTCGGGAGAACTGGGCGGTGATCCTCGCCTTCCGCGACCGGCTGCTCGCGGCCCGCTCCGTCGAGGCGGGATATCTGTCGCTCGTGCGCGGCGACCTTCAGGGTGTGCCGTCCCTGTTCCTGAACCACCTCGTCCACCTGATCCTGCGCAACGCCCTCGACGGCTGCGACGATCCCTTCGTCCTGCGCGCGGCCGAGCTGTTCTTCCGCCCCCAGCGCGTGAGCTTCCACGAGGGCGCCGTGCTCCTGGCCGACGCCGAAGTGATCGCTGCGCGCGAGGGAAGCGCGCCGCTCTCGCCCCTGCTGACGATGCTGGGCAAGGAGGCGGCGAACGAGCTGGACGTGCTGACGGCCGAGAATGCCTGGACGTACTGGAGCCGGTCGGACGCCTTCACGATGGCGCTCAATCTCGGCTCCGATCCCCGCAGCCGCATAGGATTGGCGCGGGTGATCGAGACCTTCGTGGGCCACCTGCTGAACGTCGCGGTGCGCGTGACGCCCCTCGATCGGCTGGAGGACCCCGACTGGCGCTGGTTCGTCGGTCTCGACCAGGAGGCGACGCGCATCGGCAACGCGCTCTGGCGCGGCGACACACTCGATGCCGGAACGCGCGAGCGGGTCCTCGCCGTGTTCAGCCTGACCTTCGACGACCCCGCGCAGGTCCTGCCGACAGTGGGGGAGCGCCCGGTCTATCTCCTGCTCGTGGCGTCGCCGGATCGAAGCGTGCAGCTGAAGCCGCACAATCTCGTCGTCGGATTGCCCCTCGCCGAAGGCCGGGAGGCCGCCTGACATGTCCACGACGCCCGAGCATCGTTTCGAGGTCGGCATCATCGTCGCGCGGCGGCGCCTGATCGGCCCCTGGGCGAGCCATGCTTGGCTCCCGGTGGGCGCCCTGCCGGCGGCGGCCGCCGCGTCGCCCTGGACGAAGCTCTCCGAGACCGAGGACGAGGCGACCTTCTATGCCGGCTCGTACGAAGTCGCGCTGCATCCGGGCGAGACCGGGCACTACCGCGACAATCTCGTCTCCGGTCGCCCCTCCCTCTGGGTCGCCCTGCGCAACAGCGGCGACGAGACCTACGAGGTCGCGAGCGTCACAGCCGACCCGTATGAGGGTGAATCCATGGCCGAAGGGGTCGGCGAGATCGTCGAGCCGGTGCCGATGCCGCCGGAGGTGCAGGCGAAGCTTCTGGCCTTCTTCGAGGCCTTCCACGTCGAGCGCAAGTTCGAGAAGCGCAAGCGCGATCGTGCCGATCCCGAGGCGCTGGCCCGCCGGGCGCACGGCGCCCGGGAGCGGCGCGAATGAGTGAGAATTTCCTCTCGCGGTGGACGCGGCGCAAGCTCGCCGTGCGCGCCGCCGCCCTGGCGGAACGCGGCACGCCGACTGCCCCCGACACGGCGCCTCTCCCGGAGCCGGACGCGGGGGCCGCCGAGGCGGATCTCATCGTGCCGCAGACCGGACCCGAGGCGCGACCGCCGGAAGCGGAGCCGGCGGACGATCCGGTGGTGGATCTCCCGCCTCTCGAAGCCCTGACCCCGGAGACCGATCTCGCCCCGTTCCTGCGGGCCGGCGTTCCGACGGCCCTGCGCAACGCGGCCCTGCGCCGGATGTGGTCGCTCGACCCCGCCATCCGCGACTTCGTCAGCGAGGCGCGGGAATACGCTTACGACTGGAACAGCCCGGGTGGCGTCCCAGGTCTCGGTCCGCTTCTGCCCGGCGACGACGTCAAGGCAATGCTCGGGCGTCTGCTGGGCGGGGCCTCCAAAGCGGCGCCGGCGTCGGGTGAGACCCGCGATGGCCAGCCCGAATGTTCGCCGGAGCCCAATCGGACGCTGGAATGTCCCCTAGCGGCCGATTCCGCTCCGCCCGGACCCGGTCCGCAGGACCAGGCGCCGGCCCTCCCGGCCCCCGCGGCCACGGTCCATCAAGCCGCTCCGGCCTTCGCTGATACGAGGTCCGCGCGCGATCCCGTGCCTGCGGCAGACGGAAAGGAGACGAGTCCGGGACCGCGCCTGCGGCGTCACGGCGGCGCGATGCCCAATACGAGCTAGGAGTTTTGGATTGCGGGAGATAAGAGCCCTTCTTATTGTCGTTCCAGAGAGCGAGATCGGTCCGATCTCGGGCGAGTAGAAAACTTCAGTGGCGTCGGCGTTCGGACCTGTGGAATCGGAGGCGCTGGGCGGCGCCCGCGTGGACGACGTCGACGGGCTACGCGCGCGGCACTACGATCTCCTGGCCGTCCTGCTCGGACGTCCACCCAGCCAGGACCTGCTCGATACGCTCGCCGGCCTCTCGGGCGGCGAAGGGATCCTCGGCCAGCACGTCGCGGATCTGAGCCGCGCGGCGGCAGAGGCTACCGGCGCGGGGGTCGAGCGCGAGTTCTTTGCGCTGTTCATCGGCGTGGGCAGGGGCGAACTTCTTCCCTACGCCTCCTACTATCTCACCGGCTTCCTCAACGAGCGCCCGCTCGCGCTGGTCCGAGAGGATCTCGCAGCCCTCGGCCTCTCGCAGGCCGAGGCTATGAGCGAGCCGGAGGACCACCTGGCCTTCCTCATGGAGGTGATGGCGGGGCTCGCCGGCGGGCGGTTCGCGGCCGGGCCGGATGTACAGGCACGCTTCTTCGCCCGGCACCTCGTCTCCTGGGCAGACCGCTTCTTCGGGGATCTTGAGCGGGCGAAGAACGCTCGCTTCTACCGGGCGGTGGGCAGCCTGGGACGGATTTTCATGGAGGTGGAGGCGGAAGCCTTCGCGATGGATGCGTGACGGGGATGCGGTGCCCGGTGGTCGGAGCGTGACCGAAAGGCGTGACGTGAGTTTGCTATCAAGCGGGTGTCGCTGAGGGAGTTGGATGATGCGGCAGGATCCGAAGACGCTCGGTCGTCGCCAGTTCTTTCGGGCGCTCGGCGGAAGCACCGTGGCGGTCGCCGCCGCGGTCGCGTCGCCGATGGCTGCGACGGAGGCCCAGGCCTACGACCCGGGCCAGGACGAGACGCGCAGCCGGTACCGCCTGAGCGATCACGTGAAGGCGTTCTACCGGACCAACGGCTACGAGACGCTCCTGAAAAATCCCGATCCTGCGCCGGGGACGAAGTGAGGCTGCCATGCTGACGAAGCGGAAGAGCGGCGAGGCCAGCCGCAGCAAGCATCAGGCGGTCGCGGCCGGTCTCGCGGCGGGCGTGCTCGACCGGCGTGCGTTCCTGCGCAAGTCCGGGCTCACGGCCGGAGCGCTCGCCGCCGCGGGCTCGATCCAGCTCGGCGCCGTCCGCAAGGTCGAGGCCGCCGGCTCGTCGGCGGTCGGGCCGGGGACGGTCATCAAGAAGAACATCTGCACGCATTGCTCGGTCGGCTGCACGGTGACCGCCGAAGTCGTAAACGGCGTGTGGGTCGGCCAGGAGCCGTCCTGGGCGAGTCCCATCAACCGCGGCACTCATTGCGCCAAGGGGGCCGCCATCCGCGAACTGGTCTCGTCGGACCGGCGGCTGAAATATCCGATGAAGCTCGTCGGCGGCCAGTGGCAGCGGATCTCCTGGGATCAAGCGATCAACGAGATCGGCGACAAGCTGCTGCAGATCCGCGAGAAGTGGGGTTCTGATTCCGTCTACTGGCTTGGCTCGGCCAAGTACACGAACGAGGCCGCGTACCTGTTGCGGAAATTCGGGGCCTTCTGGGGCACCAACAACGTCGACCACCAGGCGCGCATCTGCCACTCGACCACCGTGGCGGGCGTGGCGAATACCTGGGGCTACGGCGCCCAGACCAACTCGTACAACGACATCCGCAACGCCAAGACCATGATCATCATGGGCGGCAATCCCGCCGAGGCGCACCCGATCTCGATGCAGCACGTGCTGTCCGGGAAGGAGATCAACCGCGCCAACCTGATCGTCATCGACCCCCGTTTCACCCGCACGGCGGCGCACGCCACCGAATATGTGCGCATCCGCTCCGGGACCGACATCCCGGTGGCCTGGGGCATCCTCTGGCACATCTTCCAGAACGGCTGGGAGGATAAGGACTTCATCCGCCAGCGCGTCTACGCGATGGACGACGTCCGCAAGGAGGTCGCCAAGTGGACGCCCGAGGAGGTGGAGCGCGTGTCTGGCATACCGGGCGAGCAACTCCGCCGCGTGGCGGAGAAGTTCGCCAAGGAGAAGCCCGCCACCCTGATCTGGTGCATGGGCAACACGCAGCACACGGTCGGCACCGCCAATGTGCGCGCGCTCTGCATCCTGTGCTTGGCCACGGGCAATGTTGGCAAGCCGGGCACGGGTGCCAATATCTTCCGCGGGCACACGAACGTGCAGGGCGCGACCGACCTCGGCCTCGATGTGACAACCCTGCCGCTCTACTACGGCCTCGTCGAGGGCGGCTGGCGGCACTGGGCCCGCGTCTGGGAGGTGGACTACGCGTGGCTACAGTCGCGCTTCGATGAGGTTCCCGCGGCCGCCGGCCGCAAGGCGCGGTCCCGCAAGGAGAACATGGAGACCCCGGGCATCACGTCGACCCGCTGGTTCGACTCTGTCAACCTCCCGCCCGACCAGATCGATCAGCGGAGCCCCACGCGGGCGATGATGATCTCGGGCCATGGCGGCAACACCGTCACGCGCCTGCCCGAAGCCCTCGAAGGTCTGAACAAGCTCGACCTGATCGTCGTCGCCGACCCACATCCGACTACCTTCGCGGCGCTCGATGCCCGGCAGGACAACACGTATCTGCTCCCGATCTGCACCTCGTTGGAGATGGACGGGTGCCGCACGGCCTCGAACCGGTCCCTGCAATGGGGCGAGCAGATCGTGAAGCCCGCCTTTGAGTCCAAGAACGACTACGAGTTCCTCTACCTGCTCTCGAAGAAGCTCGGCTTCGCCGACCCGATGTTCAAGAACATCAAGGTCGAGAACAACGTCCCCTTGGCCGAGGACATCCTGCGGGAGATCAACCGCGGCGGCTGGTCGACAGGCTATTGCGGGCAGTCGCCCGAGCGCCTGAAGGCGCATATGCGCAACCAGCAGAAGTTCGATCTCGTCACCCTGCGGGCGCCGAAGGACGATCCGGAGGTCGGCGGGGATTATTACGGCCTGCCCTGGCCCTGCTGGGGCAAGCCGGAGATCCGCCATCCGGGCTCGGCCATCCTCTACAACACGGCGCTGCACGTGAAGGAGGGGGGCGGCACGTTCCGCGCGCGCTTCGGCACCGAACGCAACGGCGAGACGTTGCTGGCCGAGGATTCCTACTCGAACGGCTCGGACCTGACCGACGGCTATCCGGAATTCACCCTCGGCGTGTTCAAGAAGCTCGGGTGGGACAAGGATCTCACGGCGGACGAGCTCGCGACGATCCTGAGGATCGGCGGCGACAAGCCCGACACGGTGAGCTGGGCGACCGACCTCTCGGGCGGCATCCAGCGCGTCTGTCTCGAGCACGGCGTCTCGCCGTTCGGCAACGGCAAGGCGCGCGCGAATGCCTGGAACCTGCCCGACCCGGTGCCGGTCCACCGCGAGCCGATCTACTCACCGCGCCCGGATCTCGTGGCCAAGTACCCGACGCGGCCCGATGAGCGTCAGTTCCGCATGCCAAATATCGGGTTCTCGGTGCAGAAGGCGGCTGTCGAGCGCAACGTCGCCCGGGATTTCCCGATCATCCTCACCTCGGGCCGCCTCGTCGAGTACGAGGGCGGCGGCGAGGAGACCCGCTCCAACCCGTGGCTCGCCGAGCTGCAGCAGGACATGTTCGTCGAGATCAACACCGGTGACGCGGCCGAGCGCGGCATCAAGGATGGCCAGTGGGTCTGGGTCACGGGCGCGGAGAACAACTCCAAGACGAAGGTGAAGGCCCTCGTGACCGACCGCGTGGGGAAAGGCGTCGCGTTCATGCCGTTCCATTTCTCCGGCTGGTACCAAGGCAAGGACATGCGCGACTATTACCCGAAGGGCACCGACCCGGTCGTGCTCGGCGAGAGCGTCAACACCATCACGACCTACGGCTTCGATCCCGTCACCGGCATGCAAGAGACGAAAGCCACCCTGTGTCAGATCCGAGCGGCCTGAGAGGAGCGACCTGATCATGGCGCGCATGAAGTTTCTCTGCGACGCGGATCGTTGCATCGAGTGCAACGCCTGCGTCACCGCCTGCAAGAACGAGCACGAAGTGCCGTGGGGCATTAACCGGCGGCGGGTGGTGACGCTCAACGACGGCAAGCCCGGCGAGCGCTCGGTGTCGATGGCCTGCATGCACTGCACCGACGCGCCCTGTGCGGCTGTGTGCCCGGTCAACTGCTTCTACACCACCGCCGACGCGGTGGTGCTGCACTCCAAGGACATCTGCATCGGCTGCGGCTACTGCTTCTATGCCTGCCCGTTCGGCGCGCCGCAGTACCCGCGCGTCGGGAACTTCGGGTCCCGAGGCAAGATGGACAAGTGCACCTACTGCTCGGGTGGCCCCGAGCCTGATCTCTCGACCGCCGAGTACGAGAAGTACGGTTCGAACCGGCTTGCGGAGGGCAAGCTGCCGCTCTGCGCCGAGATGTGCTCGACCAAGGCTCTGCTCGCGGGCGACGGCGAGATGATCGCCGAGATCTACAAGCAGCGTGTGATCAAGCGCGGGTACGGCTCGGGGGCCTGGGGCTGGAAGACGGCCTATCGCGAGACCATCGCGATCTGATGTGGGGCTGCTCCTCTGCTGAGGGGCGCGCAGGAACAGGGACCGCGGCAGCGTCCGCGGACCGCTCGACCGATCTGAAAGGAACGCCGATGCGGCGGGCATGGACGCTTCTCAGCACTCTCGTCCTGGCAACGGCGCTCTGGACGACACCGGGTGTCTACGGGGCCGCGCAGGCGCAGAACCCGATCCAGACTGATGGGCAGAACCCAACGGGCGCGAAACCCACGGCGGATTCGATCAATGAGGAGCTTCTGTTCCGGCAGGCCCCCAAGATCAGCGGGCGCATCAGCATCCCGGACAGCAAGGCCGCCAACCTGATCCAGCCGCAGGGCCGCGCGTACCAGATGTTCCGCGAGGGATGGCTGCCCTGGATCGGGGCGCTCGTGATCCTCGGCATACTCGCAGCCCTGGCGCTCTTCTTCCTCTGGCGCGGCCGCATCATCACGGATCACAGTCAGGAATCCGGCAAGAAGATCCTCCGGTTCAACGCGTTCGAGCGGTTCACGCACTGGATGACGGCCGTGTGCTTCATCATCCTGTCCCTGTCCGGCCTGAACTACATCTTCGGCAAACGGCTGCTGATGCCGCTGATCGGGCCGGATGCCTTCGGTGCGCTAGCCCAGTACGCGAAGTACAGCCACGTCTATCTCGCCTGGCCCTTCATGCTGGGTGTCGCCTTCATGATCGTCGTCTGGATCCGGGACAACATCCCGAACCGAATCGACTGGGAGTGGCTCAAGGCGGGGGGCGGCTTCATCGGCAGCAAGCACCCGCATGCGGGGCGCTTCAACGCGGGTCAGAAGGGCGTGTTCTGGATGGTGGCCGGCTTCGGCGCCGCCATGGGCGCCACCGGCCTGATGATGCTCTTCCCGTTCGCGCTCGTCGACGTCAACGGGATGCAGATCATGCAGGTTATCCATTCCCTGATCGGCATCGTCTTCATCGCCGGTATTCTGGCCCACATCTACATCGGCACACTCGGGATGAAGGGCGCCTACGACGCGATGGGCAGCGGTCAGGTCGATCTGGCCTGGGCGCGCGCGCACCACGACCTCTGGGTCGAGCAGGAGCAGGCCCGCACCGCGAGCGGCCCGCAACTCGGATCCCGCCCGGCTCCGGCCGAGTGATGAGCCGGGTTGGCCTCCCGGCGTCACTCCGGACGCTCTGCGCTCTTATCAGGGACCACTGACATGAAAGCTTTCATCGCCGCTGTCCTTGCCGCCGTTCTCCTGGGCATTGCGGCCATGCTGGCGCTCACAAGCAATCAGAAGTTCGCCTACCAGGCATTCGCCACCTCCGGTGCCCGGGTCTCCGAGCCGGGCACCAACCTGGTCGGCCCGCGTTGGAACGGCGACCCGTCCCCCGATGAGTTCGCCGGCGAGCCGCATGGGAAAGCCGAGGGCGCCGCCTCGCAGCCGAAGCGCTCCTGAGGCCCGGTATTCGAGCGCCAGCTGCGACGAGACCAAGCTTTGAGGAGGAGCGCATCCGATGAAGCGGCGACTGAGCACTTTCGCCCAGGCAATCGGCCTGGCAGTGGTCCTGCTCGTAGTGGACAACGCCCTCGCGCAGGAGAGCGGCACAGCCGTCCCGATCGGGCGTCCAGCCAATCTCTGCCAGGAGCTTCTGGCCTTCGTGAAGCAGCCGGAGCCAGCGAAGGAGGCCGCCGCGACGCCTCCGCAGCAGGCGACCGCCGTCTCAAATCCCTCGGAGGCAAGCCAGGGTACGCAATCTTCCGCCGGCGGCGACGTCCAGCAGAAGTCGGGCTTGAGCGGCCCCACGAAGGGTGAGGCTCCCAATCAGACGGCCGCCAATGCTGAGCGCGGGCCGGCGAAACAGGCTGCGAAGGATGTGCCGGCTGCTGAACGACACGCCTAGTTACCGGTGAAGTTGAAACTCGATGTCCGCTCGTCGGTTGGCCCAGCGTTGATGCAGGATTTGCTCGTGGCACGCACCACCTCTACAGCGCTGATCGCCGCGGCCATCCTGCTGCCGTCGGTAGCGTTCGCGCAGGCTGGCCCGCAGCCATCCGCACCATCGCAGCCTCCTGAGGCGCAGATGAGCGGTACGCCGGCTAACCTCTGCCAGGAGCTTGTCTCCTTCGTTCACCAGCCGGACCCATCACAGGGGTCCGATGCCCCGCCCCCGCAACTGGCCACAGCAGTATCGGCCAAGAAGGATGATGCTCCTTCCGTCAAGCCAGGGGACGCAGCAGGGGCGGCACAGCAGGCTTCCGGTCAGAGCGGCCAGATCACCTCTTCCGGTCCAGGTGCAGCCGGTCCGCAGGGCGATGCACAGAACAACGCGGCTCCCGCCGGGACGACGGCGACGGCCGCAGGTCCTCCGAAAACTCCCTCATCGGCAGGTGCCGCAGCCAGTTCCACGCCGGATGCTCACAAACCGGCACCGGAGAATGTTCAGCAAGTCGAGGCAGCGGCCGCCAGCAATGACCTTCTGGGCTGCAGGGCCGCGGCTCAGAAGATGCGGCGGGCCGGCGTCGTCATGCCGGGACCGTTGCTGGCCCTGTCAGCCCTTGATCCGAAGCTGCTGGAGCGAGCCCGGCGCTGAAGACGTCTATCGCGGCTAACGCAGACGAAATTGGTGTGCCGTCGCGCAGCTAACCCGGTGGGCCTACGACTTCACTGCAGCCAACTCTTGTATCGTGAGGTTAATCGCACGGATGAGGCGCTCGGCCGTCCCAGGTACGGCAGGGTCTTGCGAGACCGCCATTGCCGCTTCCTGAAGCGTGCGAAATTCCTGAAGGCGCGCAACAGGATCGCCCCCTCGGGTGACGGCGGATTGTACGAGGCCCTGGATCAGCTCGCGCGCTAAGCGCTCATCGAGGCACGGCGCCATCCACTCCGGGGACGGCGGACAGGACAGGCCCGGTCCGGCTGTCGAGCGGGCCGACCTGCGCCACTTCGGATGGCGTCCGCCACCCACTCGCTCGATCAGGCCTTCATCCTTTAAAAGTGTTTGGTCGCAGGATTTGGTGGTGCGGGTTCTGAGTGAACCTGGAGGGCTCGTCCACCCAGGCTTTGCAGATAGCTTCGTAGGGCGTGAGGCCGCGTAGCGTCTTGAGGCGGCGGGCGAAGTTGTAGGCGGCCACGAAGTCCGCGAGGTGCTGCCGGAGCTGATCGTGGCTGTCGTAGTGGAAGCGTTTAACAGTGGCGTCCTTGATCGTGCGGTTCATCCGCTCAACTTGACCATTATCCGGTATGTACCCGTGCGGTGCCTTCTCGTTCCGCTGTTCTCCCCAGAGAACGGCATTATGGTGAGCCCATCTGGGACGCGGGGCACCGGGAGCACGAAGGTGCGGGCAGGCCGTCGATAGACAGTGAGCTGAGAGCCCGAACTCGTTACATGGCCGCCCCTTGCGACTTTCCCGGATGCGCTGCGAGCGCGGATCAGTAGGTGTCGTGTTGCCCGCCAGCTCCCGTTTTTGTCGACGAACCAGCATGGGGAGTGGGCATGCGGATTATTGGACTGGATATTCACCGCGCCTTCGCGGAAGCGGTAGCGTGGGATGATGGCAAGCTGAGGCGGCTGGGTCGCGTCGACATGCGTCGCGATCTTCTGACCGCCTTCGCTGAGCAACTCTCGGCGGATGACGTCGTGGTCGTTGAGGCCACCGGCAATGCCTCGGCCGTTGTGGCGGTTCTCGCGCCGCACGTGAAGAAGGTGGTGATCGCCAACCCGATGCAGGTGCGGATGATCGCGCATGCCAAGATCAAGACCGACACGATCGACGCCGGCGTGCTGGCGCAGCTCTACGCGAGCGGGTTCCTGCCGGAGGTGTGGGTTCCAGACGAGCCGACCCAGGCGCTGCGCCGGCAGGTTACCCGCCGCAACCAGATCGTCCGGCAGCGATCCCGGCTGAAGAACATCATCCAGTCGATCCTGCACAGCCACCTGATCCCATCCTGTCCCCACGCTGACCTTTGCGGGGCCAAGGGCCGGGCCTGGCTCGTCGAGCAGGTCGTGCCAGAGGACGAACGGCTCGCGATCGAGCGGCACCTGCGTGAGTTTGACAGGCTTGGCGAGGACCTGAAGGTCATCGAGCGCGATCTCGCCCGTTCGGCCCTCGCTGACGAAAGCGTCAAGCGACTGATGACGGTCCCCGGCATCGACATGGTGGTGGCGCTCGCGTTGACAGCGGCCATCGGCGATGGTGACCCGCTTCGACGAGCCGCAAAAGCTTGTCAGCTACCTCGGTCTGAACCCGAGCGTGCGGCAATCAGGACCGGGACCCGCGCACCACGGCCGGATCACCAAGCAGGGTCGCGGTCACGCCCGCGGCATGTTGGTCGAGGCCGCCTGGGCCGCAGCCCGCGCTCCAGGCCCACTCCGAGCCTTTTTCCTGCGGGTTAGGGCGCGACGCGGCCAGCACGTGGCCGCTGTCGCAACCGCCCGCAAGCTCGCGGTCGTGATTTGGCATCTTTTGACCAAGAGCGAGAGCTACGTCTGGGCCCGCCCCTCACTTCACGCGAAGAAGCTTCGCGATCTCGAGCTGAAGGCCGGCTACAAGGCGGCTCGCGGTCAGAAGGGGGCAGCTCACGCCTACAACAGCAAGAGCCACCGCGATGAGGAGCGGCGCTTGGTCGAACAGGCGGAGACTGCCTACGCCCGCTTCGTGACGGGCTGGAATCCGCAAGGGCCCAAGAAGGTGCGCACGGGCGCCGCAACTGAGGTGCGACGATAGAGGCTGCGCGGCAGGGCTCCCACCTCACGCCCTGCTCTTCGCCACGCGGTCGCCCGTGCGCCAGCCGAAAATAGCGCAGATCCACGAAGAAGGCTCTTGTCGATTACATCAGTGGTCCAGGGATGGCGCGGCTTGGTCAGGCGATGCTCAATGTTGAGGTCGGCGCAGGCACCCTCGAAGGAGTGGCAGCGGAACGGCACCTTCTCGGCGCGCATCGCTCTGATCTCCTCCGGCGTCCAAGTGTTGCCGGACGGCTCGGTGAAATGCGTGCCGTTATCGGTGAGCACGGTGTGGATTTTGTAGGGAACGGCGGCAGCAAGGGCCCGCAGGAAATTGCCGGCGACCCGGCGCGTGACCTTCTCGTGCAACTCGGCGAAGGCGAACTTGGAGGTCCGATCGATCGCCACGAGCAGGTAAAGCCGGCCTTCTTCGGTGTGCACCCCGGCGATATCGATGTGGAAGTAGCCGATCGGGTATCGCTTGAACTTTGCACGGAGCGGCTTGTCGCCACCCACCTCGGGGAGCCGCGAGATGCCATGGCGCTGCAGGCAACGGTGCAGGCTTGAGCGCGTGAGGTGCGGGATCGTCGGCTGCAGAGCGTAGAGGCAGTCGTCGAGCGGCAGTAGGGTATGCCGGCGGAAGGCGACGATCACCGCCTCGTTCTCGGCCGACAGCACCGTGGATCGGGGTTCTGTAGGGCCCGTCTTCCGGTCAGCCACCGAGGACCGCTTCTTCCACTTCGCGACGGTCTTCGGGTCGACGCCGTAACGGGCCGCCAGCGCCCTCAGGCTCGCTTGACTATGCTGTATCGCTCGACGGACTGCCGCTGTCGTCGTGGCGCTCCCGTGCTGAACCTAGCCCATAGCGTGTCCTTCCACTCGCGTGAGAAAACTGTACCATCAAACCCTGGGATCAAACATCTAGCCGTGGTTTGCGGTAACCCTGACCCGATGTGACTTCACGTTCGAGCCACAGCGGCTCTCTCCTGTCGCCATGGTCTGCGATACCCTTCCCTATGGCGCTTGCGCAGCCGTTCGGGCGTGATGATGTCGAGTAATCGGCCGACTGCCTCTGGTCCTCAGGTACAGCGCACGTCGACGTCAGTCCGGCCTGCCACCCCGCTGATCCCCGGTCAGCGCGTCACAGGCGCGCCGGCGCTCGGGAAGAAGAGCTGTTCGCCGCCGACCTTGTATCCCGCGATCGCCTGCTGCCCCTCCGGTGAGACAAGCCAGTCGATGAAGGCCTGTCCCTGCTTCGACTTCACGCCAGGATGCCTATCGGGGTTCACCAACATCACGCCGTAGGGGTTGAACAGGCTCGGGTCCCCTTGAACCAGGATGACCAAGTCGGCGCGGTTCTTGAACGCGAGCCATGTCCCCCGGTCGGCGAGGATGTAGGCGCCGAGAGCTGAGGCCGTGTTGAGCGCGGGGCCCATGCCCTGGCCGACATCCCGGTACCAAGGGCCGCGCACGGCCGCGAGATCGACGCCTGCCTCCTTCCAGCTGCGCAACTCGGCGCTGTGGGTGCCCGAGCGGTCACCGCGCGACACGAACGCCGTCTTGCTGGCCGCGAGCTTGGCGAAGGCCTCGCGCACGCCCAGGCCGCGCACGCCATCCGGATCGGAGGCCGGGCCGATCAGCACGAAGTCGTTGTACATCACGTCGTACCGCGCCTCCGCGAAGCCCTCGGCGAGGAACTTGTCCTCGGCGGGACGGTCGTGGACCAGCACCACGTCGGCATCGCCGCGGCGCGCTGCGTCGAGCGCCTGGCCCGTGCCCAGAGCGACGACCTTCACGTCGATCCCGGACGTCTCCCGGAAGAGCGGGAGGATGTGCTTGAACAGGCCGGACTGCTCGGTCGAGGTTGTCGAGGCGACGACGATCGAGGTCGGTTCGGCGTCGGCCGACGGCAGCAGGCCGGCTGTGCTCAGGAGCGCAGCCGATGCGAGGGTCAGGAGGCGACGACGGAAGGGGTCCACGGCAACTCCCCAGCGAGGTAGGCCCGCGCCTCGGAGGTGCGGGGCGAGAACAGGATCTGGCGGGATGGACCATGCTCGACGGCGCGGCCGGAGGCCAGCACGATCGCCGTGTCGGCGAGGCGCGCCACCTGCCCGAGATTGTGTGAGACGAGCACCACCGTGGTGCCCGCCCGCGCCATCGCGGACACCAGTCCCTCGACGATCTCGGTCGAAGCTGGGTCGAGGTTCGCGGTCGGCTCGTCGAGGAGGAGCAGGTCCGGTTCGACCGCCCAGGCGCGGGCCAGCGCTAGCCGCTGCTGCTCGCCGCCGGAGAACCGCGTCGCGGCATCGCGTGCACGCTCCGCGAGGCGGACCCGGGCGAGCGCCTCCTGCACCCGCGCGGCGCGCGCAGGACGGGTGAGGCCTCCGAGAGCCAGCGCGACGTTCGCGGCCGCGGTTGCGCGGATCAGCGCGGGCCGCTGAAACACGAAGGCCCGCCGGTGCGGGCCGACCCGTACCGCCCCGCTGTCGGGTCGCAGGAGCCCGTCGATGACCCGGAGGGTGACGCTCTTGCCCGCTCCGTTCGGGCCGATGATGGCCGTGACGCTGCCCGAAGCGACCTCCAGGCAGAGATGGTCGAGCACCGTTCGCCCGTCGAGGAACAGAGCCACGTCTTCGAGGCGGATGGCCGGCGTCGCGCTCATCCATACACCCGCGCGGCGTGCCGGCGGAGCAGGGCCACGGTGACGTTCACCACCAGAACGAGGCCGATCAGCACGAGTCCGAGAGCCAAGGCGAGGCTGAGATCGCCCTTCTGGGTCTCCAGCGAGATCGCCGTCGTCATCGTACGGGTATACCCGTCGATATTCCCGCCGACGACGAGGACCGCTCCGATCTCCGAGATCGCCCGGCCGAACGCGGCGAGTGCCGCGGTCACGAGGGAGAAGCGCACGTCGTAGATCATCGCCCCGGCCTGACGCGGTGCGGAGAGCCCGAGGGAGCGCAACTGCTCCCCGAGATGCACCCGGGCGTCGGCGACGACCTGCTGCGTCAGGGCGGCCACGAGCGGGGTCGCGAGCGTCGCCTGTGCGGCGATCATCGCGCCGGGGGTGAACAGCAGGCCGAGCGGTCCGAGCGGACCGGAGCGGGAGAGGATGAGGTAGAGCGCGAGGCCGACGAGCACCGGCGGCAGCCCCATAAAGGCGTTCAGCAGGCCGATCGCGGCGCCACGTCCGGGAAAGCGGGCGACAGCCACGAACGCACCCAGGGGTATGCCGAGCACGAGACCGATGCCGACGGCGGTGAGGCTGACACGCAGCGACAGCCAAGCGATCGCCAGCACGTCGCCATCCAGACTGCACAGGCGGGACAGGATTTCCTGAAGCGTCTGCATCATGCGCCCGGGCTAGTCCTCAGGAATGGGACGAGGCTGATGGCGAGATCAGCCGATGAGTCCGACCTCGAGGCGCAGTTTCGGCGGAATGGACCTGTCATGCCTACCAGGGAAGCGCGTGCGGATAGTAGGTGAGCATATCGCCGGAGGCGACCGTTGTCGTGGCGTCGGAACGTTCGACGAGGCCATCCCTTTCCGTCAGGGATGCGAGCTGTAACCCGTCGCGGGGGAACATGCTCGCCACGGGGGCATCGTCGGTGCCGCATTCCGGGCAGAGCCGCACGTATTCTCGCCGACGCGGCTTCTTTCAATACTCGAACGCGGCGTACGCCGGGTCGACCGCCATGTCAGCCCTTGATCATCGAACCCGGATGGCGCATCGCCGCCACGATGATCCGAAATGCGTCCTCGGCGCTGATCCCGCTTCGGGAGGCGGCGAACCTGCTCAGCGGCGAAGCTGCTCCCGTCGCCCCCGCGACGGTTCCGCTCGCAGCGGCGCTCGGACGCATATCCGCAGGAGCGGTCGTCGCGGGCACCGACGTGCCCGTGGGCCTGACAGCAATGCGAGACGGCTTCGCGGTCGAGGCCGCTTCGGTGGGCGGCGCCTCGGCCTACGCGCCGATCTTCCTGGGGCGGCCACCACCCTGGGTCGAGGCCGGACAGCCGCTGCCGTCCGGCACCGATGCCGTCTTGCCTCCGGAGGGATTTGTGGACGGCATGGTCGTCGCGGACATCGCCCCGCGGGAAGGTGTGTGCGGAGCGGGCGACGACGTCGCCGGCAGCGAGAGGCTGATCGAGACGGGCACCCGGATCGAGCCGCTTCACCTGCTCGTCTTGGAGGCGGTCGGCCTCAAGGTGGTGGACATCCGTCAGCCACTTTTGCACGTCGTCACCGCGGGGGCGTCCAGCCTTGATACCGTGTCGCCCCTGCTGAGGCGTCTGATCGCGCGGGCAGGCGGGGCGACCGAGGCCGTTCGCGCCCAGGGAGTCCGGGACATCGTCGAGGCCATCCGCGGCGGCACGGCGGACGCGGTGCTGGTGGTCGGGGGAAGCGGTTTCGGCCGCTCGGACCAGAGCGCTGCGGCCCTTTCTATCGCCGGGGAAGTCCGCGCGCACGGCATCGCAATGCGGCCCGGGGAAACCACCGCCGTCGGCTCCGCAGCCGGCCGGCCGGTTCTTCTGGTGCCCGGGCGTCCCGAGGCGGCCCTCGCCGCGTTCTTGACCCTCGGCCGTCCTCTCATCGCGAGGCTCGCCGGCGCGCAAGACTGCCTGCCTCGGCGGCAGGTCCTCGTACGGAAGATCGTCTCGTCGATCGGTCTGTCCGAGGTCGTCTTCGTCCGAAGCGAGGCGGATGGCGTCGAGCCACTCGGCGGATCCGGCCTTCCGCTCAGTCGGTTGGTGCAGGCGGACGGCATCATCGTGATCGAGCCGGAAAGCGAAGGCTTCCGGGCTGGCGGGGAGGTGAAGGTTTGGCCCCTGTGAACGGCGACGCAGACCGTGACGACGCGGCTTTCGCCGAGCGTCTCGCCGCGGCCTCGAGCCAGGAGCAATTTCTCAAGGTGATGAGCCGGGACGATGCGCTCGCAAGGTTCCGGGCGGCGGTCCCGCACACGCGCCTGCCTTCCGAGACGGTGCCCCTGGAAGACGCGCTCGGGCGCGTGCTCGCCCGCGATGTGGCCTCCCCGATCGACGTTCCGCCCTTCGACCGTTCCCTGGTCGACGGTTTCGCCCTGCGCGCGACCGACACCGAAAGAGCCGGGCCGGCGAGCCCGCGGCGTCTCACGCTGAACCGCGAGATCCTTGCCTGCGGCGTCGCGCCGACCGTCGTCGTTCAGCCCGGAACGGCGACGCCGATCTCCACCGGCGGGATGATCCCCCGTGGGGCCGACGCCGTGGTCATGATCGAGCACTCGGAGTTCGACGCCCGGAGCCTCGCCGTCGATGTCTTGACCGCGGTTCGTCCCGCGCAGTTCGTGGGATATGCCGGAGCCGACATGGCCCGCGGCGAGACGGTGCTGCGCAAGGGAACGCGGATCACCGCCCGAGAAATCGGCATGCTGGCGGCGTGCGGTCTGGCCGCCGTCGACGTCACCAGACGCCCGCGCGTCGCGGTCCTTTCCACAGGGGACGAACTGGTCGCACCGGGCGAGCCCCTGCCCGAAGGCGCGATCTACGACTCGAACGGCGCGATCATCGCGGCCGCGGTGACAGAGAACGGCGGGGAACCGGTTCGGCTCGGGATCGTGCGCGACGATGCTGCCGTCCTCGAGGCAGCCCTCCGATCCGCCCTGCGGGACAGCGACCTCGTCGTGCTCTCAGGAGGCACGTCCAAAGGTGCCGGCGACGTCTCGCACCGTGTGCTGTCCCGCCTCGGCGAGCCGGGAATTCTGTTCCACGGCGTGGCCCTGAAACCCGGGAAGCCGCTCTGCGTGGCGGTGGCTCAGGGAAGGCCGATCGTCGTCCTGCCGGGATTCCCCACCTCCGCGATGTTCACCTTCCACGACTTCGTCGTTCCGTTCGTGCGGGCGCTTGCCGGGCTGCCGCCGCGGGAGGACGAGACGATCGCGGCGCGCGTGTCCCAACGGGTGCCCTCCGAGCTCGGTCGCACCGAGTTCGTGATGACCTCGCTCGCCCTCGGTCCAGAGGGGACGATGGCCCTGCCGCTACCGAAGGGCTCGGGGTCGGTCACCGCCTTCTCGCAGGCGGACGGCTTCTTCGCGGTGCCAGCCGCGCGCGCGGGCGTCGAGGCGGGAGAGGGCGTCGCCGTGGTCCGCCTGGGCTCCGGCGTTCGGGCGCCAGACCTGACGATCGTCGGCAGCCATTGCATCGGTCTGGACCGGGTGGTCGGGCTGCTCGGCGAGCGAGGCTACCGCGCCCGCACCATCTGGGTCGGGTCGGCCGGCGGCCTTGCCGCCCTGCGACGCGGCGAATGCGATGTCGCCGCCATGCACCTCTTCGATCCGGAGACGAGCCGGTACAACGCCCCGTTCCTCGCCGAGGGGATGTCCCTCGCGCCCGGTTGGCGCCGTCTACAGGGCGTCGTGTTTCGCCGCGGCGACGCCAGGTTCGAAGGTCGGGAGGCCGCGGACGCGGTCGCCACCGCGCTCGCCGACCCCGACGCTGTGATGGTCAACCGCAACGCCGGATCGGGCACGCGCCTGCTCGTCGATGGGCTGCTGAACGGTACCCGGCCGGCGGGGTTCTGGAACCAGCCGCGCTCGCACAACGCCGTCGCCGCGGCGGTCTCGCAAGGTAGGGCGGACTGGGGCGTGGCCATAGCAAGCGTCGCGGATGCCTACGGGCTCGGCTTTCGTCCGCTGACGGAAGAGGCTTACGACCTGGCGTATCGCGGGGACGCCCAGGGGATGCCGGCGCTCGCGGCCTTCCTGAGACTGCTCGGCGAGCCCGAGACGGCCGCCGCGCTGCGCGATCTGGGCTTCTCGCCCGCCGCAGAAACCGCGTGACGCGCGCATGGCCTGCCGGCCTCGCCGCGGGCGGCGTGCCCCCGACCCGTGATGAGCTGGCCCCACCTCGATGGAACAAAACGGACAATCCTGTCGCGCGCCGAGATGATCGACGGTGCCATTTCGCGTAAGGCTCCTGCGAGGCGCAGAAGCCTCCAGCGAAGCGGCGGTGGGCGTTGGACGAGGACACGAGCATCAGTTTGCGGATCGAGCTCGGCTCGGACACCTTGCTGGGACCGGGCAAGGCCGCCCTTCTGAGCGGCATCCGCGACACCGGTTCCATCGCTGCTGCAGGGCGCCGGATGGGCATGAGCTACAAGCGAGCCTGGTACCTCATCGATACGTTGAACAAGGCGTTCCAGGAGCCGCTCGTCTCCGCGAGCAAGGGGGGACGCCGAGGCGGCGGGGCGATCCTCACGAGCACGGGCGACGCCATCCTCGACAGCTACCTGCGCATGGAGCGGCTCGCCTCAGAGGCCGTGGCGGGCGAACTCGACCTTCTCGCTTCGCTCATGAAACCCGACTTCTAGGATCGAGGATGGCGCGCGGAGGCGCGCATCCAGCGGGCGCAGAGTCTAGAGGTTGTGCGTCGGCCCGGTAGCCCGCGGCTCGGTGCCGGCAGGCCGGCTGCTTCCGGCGCTGCCCGCCGAAGCCTCCTGTGATCCGCCGTCCAAGTCCGGCGGCACGCCTGGGCGCGCCGCCGGAGGTTTCGCCGCCTACTCGGCGGCCATGGGCGTCGCGTGGGCGGCGGAGGCCCGGGCCGCGCAGAACTTGAACTCGGGGATCTTGCCCATCGGGTCGAGCGCCGGGTTCGTCAGCAGGTTGGCCGCGGCCTCGGCGTAGCAGAACGGCATGAAGATCATACCGACCGGCACGTCGCGGTCGGAGCGCACCTTCAGGTGGACGGCGCCGCGGCGCGTCTCCAGCTTCATCGTGTCGCCGGGCTCCAGCCCGAGCCGGTAAAGCTCCTTCGGGGCCATGAAGGCGACCGCCTCAGGCTCCAGCGCGTCGAGGACGCCGGCGCGCCGGGTCATTGATCCGGTGTGCCAGTGTTCCAGCACGCGGCCGGTCGACAGGACCATCGGGTAGTCCTCGTCCGGCAGCTCGTCCGGCGGCACCACCGCGGCCGGGACGATCTTCGCGCGCCCGCTCTCCGTGGGGAAGCCGGCGTAGAAGATGATCTCGTTGCCGGGCTTGTCCGGCGCATCGACCGGGTAGGTCACGGCGCCCTCGCGCTCCAGGCGCTCCCAGGTGATGTTGTTGAACGACGGCATCACCATGGCCATCTCGCGGAAGATGTCGGCCGGGCCGCCGTAGTTCCAGGGCAGGCCGAGGCGCTTCCCCAGTTCCTGGATGATCCACCAATCCTGCCGCGCGTCGCCCGGCGGGGACACCACCGGCTGCGAGATCTGCACGCGACGGTCGGTGTTGGTGAAGGTGCCGGCCTTCTCGGCGAAGGCGGAGGCCGGCAGCACCACGTCGGCGTGGAAGGCGGTCTCCGTCAGGAACAGGTCCTGCACGACAAGGTGGTCGAGCATCGCCAGGGCGTGCCGGGCGTGGTTCAGGTCGGGGTCGGACATCGCCGGGTTCTCGCCCTCGACGAACATGCCCTTGATCTCGCCGGCGTGGATAGCGCGCATGATCTCGACGACGGTGAGGCCCCTTTGCGGGTCGAGCTTCTGACCCCAGAACTCCTCGAACATCTCCCGCACCGCGGCCTTCTCGACCGACTGGTAGTCCGGGTAGACCATCGGGATCAGGCCGGCGTCGGACGCGCCCTGGACGTTGTTCTGGCCGCGCAGCGGATGCAGGCCGGTGCCCGGACGCCCGATCTGCCCGGTGACGAGGGCCAGGGCGATCAGGCAGCGCGAGTTGTCCGTGCCGTGGACGTGCTGGCTGATGCCCATGCCCCAGAAGATGATCGAGGACTTGGCGCGGGCGTAGAGCCTGGCGACCTCGCGCAGCGTCTCCGCGTCGATGCCGCAGACCGAGGACATCTTCTCAGGCGTGAACTCGACGATCTTATCCTTCAGCGCCTCGAAATTCTCGGTGTAGCCGGCGATGTACTGCTCGTCGTAGAGCCGCTCCTCGATGATCACGTTGAGCATCGCGTTGAGCATCGCCACGTCCGAGCCGGGCTTGAACGCGAGGTGCTTGTAGGCGTGCCGCGACAGCACCTGCCGGCGCGGGTCCATGACGATCAGCTTGGCGCCGCGCTGCTTCACGGCGTTCTTGAGGAAGGTCGCCGCGACCGGGTGGTTCACGGTCGGGTTGGCGCCGATCACGATGATGACCTCGGCGTCGAGCGCCGCCGAGAACGGCGCCGACACGGCGCCCGAGTTCAGGCCCTCCATGAGGGCGGCGACCGACGAGGCGTGGCACAGCCGGGTGCAGTGGTCGACGTTGTTCGAGCCGAACCCGAGCCGCACCAGCTTCTGGAAGAGGTAGGCCTCCTCGTTCGAGCCCTTCGCGGAGCCGAAGCCGGCGAGCGCCTTGCGGCCATGCGTGTCGCGGACCGTCTTGAGGCCGCCGGCAGCACGGTCGAGAGCCTCCTCCCAGGTGGCCTCGCGGAAGTGCGTCCACGGGTTGGCCGGGTCGACCTGGTCGTTGGCGTCCTTCGGGACGTTGTCCAGGCGGATCAGCGGCGCCGTCAGGCGATGGGGGTGGTGGACGTAGTCGAAGCCGAAGCGCCCCTTCACGCAGAGCCGGTTGTGGTTGGCCGGGCCGTTCACGCCTTCGGCGTAGACGATCTTCTCGTCCTTCACCTTGTAGGAGACTTGGCAACCGACGCCGCAATAGGGGCACAGCGAGGTCACCTCGCGGTCGGGATAAACCGTCCGGGTCTTGTGCTCGGCGTCGAGGTAGGCGGACGGCATCAGCGCGCCGGTCGGACAGGCCTGGACGCACTCGCCGCAGGCCACGCAGGTCGAGCCGCCCATCGGGTCGTCGAAGTCGAACACGACCTTGGCGCCCGCCGAGCGGTAGGCCATGCCGATGACGTCGTTGACTTGGACCTCGCGGCAGGCGCGGACGCAGAGGCTGCACTGGATGCAGGCGTCGAGATTGACGCTCATGGCCGGGTGGCTGAAGTCGCCGGTCCAGCGTTCGGCTGCGGGAAAGCGGCTCTCGGATACGTCGAGGAAGTCGGCCTGAACCCAGAAGTGCGATGTCGGGTCGTGCGAGGTCTCGCGCTCGGGCTGGTCGGCCACGAGCAGTTCGAGGACCATGGCGCGCGCCTTGGTGGCGCGCTCGGTCGCGGTCTTGACCTTCATGCCCACGGCCGGCGTGCGCTTGCACGAGGCGGCCAGCACGCGCTCGCCCTCGATCTCGACCATGCAGGCGCGGCAATTGCCGTCCGGACGGTAGCCGGGCTCGGGCTTGTGGCAGAGGTGCGGGATGTGGGTGCCGAGGCGCTTGGCGACGGCCCAGATCGTCTCGCCGGGCCCGGCCTCAACTTGCTGTCCGTCGAGTTCGAACGCGATGGTCGGAGGTGCGGTGGGCCGCTCCTTCAGATCGTGCAGTCCCGACGGCTCCGGTGCCGCCTGGCCGCCCGCCTTCGCTCCTTCCGAGTAGGAGCCGCCGGCCTCTGGCTTCGGGTCCTGCGCGGGACCGCCTGCATCCTGCGGCCCGTCGGCCCGGATCTCGGATTTCTCGCTCTTGTCGCCGTGCTGTTCGGGGGCGTTGCTCATGCGGCCGCTCCTGGCTCGGACATCGGGGTAGGGTTCGCCGGCGCCATCGGTTGCCTCACTCGGTAGCCGCGGCGCGCGGGGCGGGGAACAGGTCCGGGAAATACTTGATGACGCTGCTGAGCGGGTTCGAGGCGGCTTGGCCGAGGCCGCAGATCGAGGCGTCCCGCATGCACTGGGACAGCTCGCCCAGGAGCTCGATGTCCCAGACGCCCTGCTCCATCAGGATGCGGGCCTTCTGGGTCCCCGAACGGCAGGGGGTGCATTGCCCGCAGCTCTCGTCCTCGAAGAACCTCATCAGGTTCAACGCGGCGCCGCGCACGTCGTCCCGGTCCGACAGGATCACGACGGCGGCGGAGCCGATGAAGCAGCCGTACTTCTCCAGCGTCCCGAAATCGAGCGGGATGTCGTTCATCGACGCCGGCAGGATACCGCCCGACGCGCCGCCCGGCAGGTAGGCCGCGAAGGTGTGGCCGTCTGCCATGCCGCCGCAATACTCGTCGATGAGTTCCTGGATGGTGAGGCCGGCCGGGCCGAGCTTCACGCCCGGTTCCTTCACGCGCCCCGAGACCGAGTAGGAGCGCAGGCCGACGCGGCCGTTGCGGCCGTGGCTCTTCCACCAATCGCCGCCCCGCTCGATCAGGTCGCGGACCCAGAACAGCGTCTCGATGTTGTTGATCAGCGTCGGACGGTTGAACAGGCCGACCTGGAACGGGAACGGCGGCTTGTGCCGCGGCAGCCCGCGCTTGCCTTCGAGGGACTCGATCAGCGAGGATTCCTCGCCGCAGATGTAGGCGCCGGCGCCACGGCGCAGGTGGATGCGCGGGCTACCCTCGGGGAGCTTCGCAATCTCGCGCGTCAGGATCTCACGGGAGATGGGGTATTCGTCGCGCAGGTAGATATAGACCTCCGGCGCCTCGACAACGTGGGCGCCGATCAGCATGCCTTCGAGGAAGCGGTGCGGGTCAGTGTTGAGGTAGAGCTGGTCCTTGAAGGTGCCAGGCTCGCCCTCGTCCCCGTTGACTGCCATCAGGCGCGGGCCGGGCTCGCCACGCACCGAGCGCCACTTGCGCCCCGTCGGGAAGCCCGCGCCGCCGAGGCCACGGAGGCCGCCGTCGTCGAGCACCTTCAGGATGTCGTCGACCGGAAGGTCCCCACTGCGGAGCCGGTCGAGGGTCTCGTACCCACCGGCGGCCCGATAGGCGTCGTAGTCGACGTAGTCCGGGATGTTGGCGTGTGTGTCGCCGGCCTCGACCGCGGCCCTCACGGACGCGAGGTCGGCCTTGTGCAGGAAGTTGTGCCCGACCTCGACTGCGGGCGCGTGGTCGCACAGGCCGACGCAGGGCGCGCGCACGACGCGGACGACGTCGGAGGCGAGTTCCCGCTGGAGCGTCTCCAGCAACTCCTCGGCTCCGAACATCGCGCAGGTGATGCTGTCGCAGACCCGGACGGTCAGCCTCGGGATAGAGGCGTCACCCTCCTTCACCACGTCGAAATGCGCGTAGAAGGTCGCGGTCTCGAACACCTCGGCGAAGGCCAGGGCCATCTCGTCGGCCAGCGCCGCCAAGTGCTCGGCGCTGATCTGGCCGTAGGTGTCCTGGATCAGGTGGAGGTGCTCGATGAGCAGGTCGCGCTGGCGCGAGCGGGAGCCGAGAAGCTCCTCGATCTCGACCTTCGCCCACGGCTCGACTTGGCGCCCCTTGGGTACGCTGCGCGCCTTGTTCCGCCCCCGGCCGGGATGCGAGAAGGTCCTGACTGTCCCGGGTGCCTCACTCATTGCGGTGTCTGGTTCTCAACTGCTGGGGCGGGTGGTCGCGGCGTCCTGCGGTCCGATCGGGTCTACTGGCCGCCGAAGGCCCGGAGCGGCTGGCCGGCCTCGGACCGATGTTTCATCGCGACGGCTCTCGTCGCCTCGTCCAGGGACGTGACCCTGGGCCCGACGACGGAGCGGAGCTCGGTCTCGAACGCGTCGAGGGCGTCGTTCAGGCGATCCATCAGGGAATTCGGGGCATCCCCCGCCGGGGAAGCGACAGCTTTCGCGAGCGCGTCGCGGACCCGGCCGGCGAGCTCCTGCGTGAGCGGCGGTTTCGCGTCGGCGCAGTACGCGTCCGTCACGATGTCGGCCCAGGCCGCCGCAGGGGATGCGTCGCCCATGCTTATGCCTGCGCGATCGAGGGAAGGTTGAAGTCGTGCATGGCGTGCCCGTTCGGGTCCGTTGGCGTGGCGTTCGCTCGTGGCATACCAAATGGCAGCCGTTATAGCGCAGGTGTTATATCGTTTTTGAAGGCGTTTCAATTTGCGCGGGGTCGCGGTCACGCGTCCCGGCGGCGTGGCTGATGCTTGCCCTGAGCCATCGAGCGGGGCAGTGGAAACGTCACGAGGGAGGCGGTCAGTGGTGTCCGGCATGCGCGTAATCGGACTTGCCGGGTGGAGCGGGGCTGGCAAGACCAACCTACTGGTTCGGGCCATCCCCGTGCTCGTCGCCCGCGGGGTGAAGGTGGCGACCGTCAAGCACGCTCACCACGACTTCGACACCGACTGGCCCGGGAAGGACTCGTACGAGCACCGCAAGGCGGGGGCGAGCGAGGTCCTGATCTCTTCGGGCCGCCGGTGGGCCCAGGTCCACGAGCTGCGGGACGCGGAGGAAGCGACCCTCGGTCAGCTCCTGCGGCGGATCAGCCCCTGCGACCTCATCGTCGTGGAAGGGTACAAGCGGGAGCCGATCCCCAAGATCGAGGTCCATCGCGCCGACAACGGCCGCCCGCCCATCCATCCTCTGGACCCCACCATCGTGGGCATCGCGAGCGACGTCGCATTTCCGGCATCGGGCATTCCCGTCGTAGATTTGAACGACGCGGAGGCGGTGACGGGGCTGATGCTCGACGTGGCCGTTTCCTTGGAAGACGTCCTCGGGAGGCTCTAGCCGGATGGCCCAGCTCAGCGACGACTGCTTCGCGTTCGGCGGTCCTCTGATGACCATCGAGGACGCGCACGCGCTGTTCGGCGAGCGGCTCGTAGCGGTCGTCGGCACCGAGGACGTTCCCGTTTTGGACGCCGACGGACGCATCCTGGCCGAGGATTGCGTTGCGCCCATCGACGTCCCGCCGTTCCCCAACTCGGCCGTTGACGGCTACGCGGTCCGTTTCGCTGACCTGCGCACCTCCGATGCGACGGTTCTGCCGGTCGGCGCGGTCGTCGCGGCCGGCGGCTCGTCCGAAGGCGTGTCGGTGGCGGGCTCGGCCGTCCGGATCTTCACCGGGGCCCCGATGCCGGCGGAGGCTGACACCGTCTTCATGCAGGAGGACGTCCACGTCTTGCCCGACAGCCGGGTGTCCTTGCCGCTCGGGTTGAAGCGGGGCGCCAACAGCCGCGATGCCGGCGAGGATGCGGCGAAGGGCTCGTCGATCATCCCGGCCGGCCGGCGTCTCCGGCCGCAGGACTTGGCTCTGGCGACTGCGGTCGGCCTGCAAACGTTGAAGGTCCATCGAACCCTGCGGGTCGGCGTGTTCTCGACGGGCAACGAGCTCGTCGAGCCGGGGGCGCCCTTGAGGCCAGGCGAGATCTACGACTCGAACCGCGTCCTGCTACTTGCTCTTCTCCGGCGGATGGGCGTCGCGGCGCATGACCTCGGCGTCATCCGTGACGACCCGGCGGCACTCGCGGCGAGGCTCTCGGCGGCGGCCACCGAGCATGACGTGATCCTGACTTCGGGCGGCGTGTCGACCGGCGACGAGGATCACGTGAAGACCGCCGTCGAGACCATCGGGCGCCTCGTGTTCTGGAGGCTGGGGATCAAGCCGGGACGGCCGGTCGCGATGGGCATGATCGACGGCAAGCCGTTCCTGGGCCTGCCGGGCAACCCGGTGGCTGTCTACGTCACCCTGTTGTTCGTCGTGCGACCGCTCCTCGCCCGGCTCGCCGGCGAGGCCTACGCGCCGCCGCGCGGGTTCACCGTCAGGGCAGCCTTCTCCTACCGGAAGCGCGCGGGCCGCAGAGAGTTCGTCAGGGTCAGTCTCGCCCGGGACGCCGACGGCACCTGGGAAGCCCGGAAGTTCCAGCGCGACGGCGCGGGCATGCTGTCGTCGCTCACCGAAACCGACGGCCTCGTAGAGCTGGAGGATAGCCGGACCGAGGTCGTGCCGGGCGACGTCGTACGGTTCCATCCGCACGAAGCCCTCTGGTAGCGAAGCCGTACTCAGAGCCTGGTCAGACACAGACCGCGCTGGAGCATTGCCGGGCTCGCGCCTCCGTTATATCAAATCTGCTATATCGCTTGTGATTGGCCGTGCGAACGGCCGCTCGGTCGACGGGCTTGTGCAACGATGTTCGATGGTGTCTGGCGGAGCCAAGCAGGCGCGGAACTTCGCCTCCTGCAGATGGGCGAGGCGGTCTCCGGGACCTACACCGCCGCCAATCCCGGCCCTGCGCAGACGCATCGAAGCCGCATCCTCGTCGGCACGGCCGAGGGCGATATCATCGGCTTCGTGACCAGCACGTCGTCGCCACAGGAAATCACGGCCTGGACCGGGCGTCTCGTCCGCGCCGACGAGAAAGCGGCGGAGGAGATTCACGCGGTCTTCCATGCCGTCGAACGGTGTTCGCAGCCGCAGGCCGTGGATGGTCATATCGCGCTCGAAACGACCATCTTCTCAAAGGTCGAGAACGCCTGTTCTTGAAGGCGGAGCCTCGTCCCTCCTCGATATTGTCCTGAGGAACGGGAGGCGAAATCGGAGCGATGAACGGTCGGCGCATCGATTGCCGACGAACATCGGCTTTCCGGTTCGTCCCACATCCCATCATCTCCATATCGGGTATGCGAATGGCCGGGATGGGCGCGGACCGGCCGGCTGAAGTCGACCTGAAGCGGATGATCCACCGCTTGGCATGCTCATGTCGTCAGCCATCACCTGCTGCCCCGGCGCGCAATCCTATCGCTCACCGTCGCCGTACCGAGGACAGGCGCGGGTCGGCTGCCCCTTGTGTCAGTCGCCTTTGGAGGACTGCGAGGAGCTGTACGGTTCTTCCCTCGGCCTATTCCCGTCGTGGAATTGTTGTTGTAGCCAAAGTTGGTTTCGATCCTCGATAAGTGTATTAGTTGCTCGATGCAGGCGTGATCACTCAAAATCGGTTTGAATATTGAGTACACTTCGAGCCACTGGGGAGGGCATATGGGCACACACCCTGGTCGAACGGCAGACGAGTGGGCCGGCATCATCAGCGAGGCGTATGCTGCTAAAACACGGCCGCCCTTGACACGCCAACTCGTGACCGAGGTTCGTCAAGTGATCGCCGAGGCGCTTCGGGAAGCAGAAGCGGCGAACAGCCCGGACAGTGAATGGTGCGAGCGCGTCAACCTCGTTCTGGATCGCAGCGAGATGTCCCTCCATGTAGCCGTGGGGCCTCGGCTTGCCGCGATCGATGATGCTGCAGGAACGGCCGTGATGATGCACCGGTCGGAAGCCGGACGGCCCTTGCGCGCCTTCGGCGGGCAATAGCCGATGCGACACGGGATGCACCTGCACTGACCAATGGCGTTTCATAGGCAGCAACACGGGAGCGGCGGGAGCGAGACCATGAGTTCCGTGAATGAGGTGTGTGAGCTCACCGGCCCCGGTCCGGCATGGCCAGCCGCCAATGCGGATTGGCCGACGATCCGTGACTGGCGCAAGGAAATCCGGGAGCGACTGATCGCACGGCGTACCAGCATCTCGGCTGAGGATCGGTCCGCCTGGAGCGAGCGGATCAGCCGGGCCCTGGAAGCGGCTCTTGAGCCGTACGCCGCCAGACTGATCGGCTTCTACTGGCCGTTCCGGGGCGAGTATGATCCACGAGCCGTTCTCACCGCGATGCGGGAGCGCGGCTCACGCCTTGCTCTGCCGGTGATCGTCGAACGCGGGCAGCCGCTCGCCTTCCGTGAGTGGTCCCCTGGCAGCCTGATGGTGCAAGGGACTTGGAAGATCCCGATGCCTGAGTCGGGCGAGGCAGTCTTCCCAGACCTCCTCGTGGTGCCGTTGGTCGGGTTTGACAGGCAGGGCTACCGGCTCGGCTATGGTGGCGGCTTTTATGACCGGACCATTGCCGCAATGCCGGAGAGGCCGCGCACCGTTGGTGTCGGCTTCGAACTCGGACGCCTGGAAACGATCTGCCCGCAGTCGCACGACATTCCGCTGGAGCGGATTATCACGGAGGGATGACGTGACCTGACCGGTCGACTTCCGACTGGGCTGATCGGGTGGGCAAACCGGCGGTACTCGTCGAAGGTGTCGGTGACGAATGAAGCCGACCTTCCGACCGTCTGCAGTCGGTCGCAGTCTGCCTTCGCGTGTTGCGGGCCGGACGTCGATAAACGGCGCGCTGTAGGCCCGATCCCTACGCCGTGACGACGTCTGCTTCTGGGATGCAGTTGAGTGCGGTTAAACGGCCGGAATGGGCGCAAAGCAGCCGGTCCGCTTTCCCAGCAACGGAACAGCGCCCGGACGTGATGCAGTCCTCGCCCAGATGTTTCGCTACGACGGCTATCGGCGACCTGGTCGAGGAAGGGTTCGACATGGCCGTCCGGGCAGGCCCGCTAGCGACCTCGAACCTCGTGAACCGATGCCTGGTCGCGTTCCCGTTGCTGACGATGGCGGCTCCGGACTTGTGGAAAGGCTCGGTCCCATCACCGACCCGACGACCCTCGATCCCACCCTTGGCCTCAGCCTAGGGCATCGTCGATGGGTTTTCCGGAGGGAGGGCGAGGAGCATGCCTTCGCCCTCCTCGGACGGGTGCACTCGAACAGCGGCAAGATGCTCATCCAGGCCGCCGTGGACGGGCTCGGCCTGGTGCAGCTGCCCGGCACTACGGGCGGGACGAGATCCGGTCTGGTGCCCTTCTACACGTGCTGGAGACGTGGGCGTCGAAGGAGCCCTTCGAGTTCTTCATCGTATATCCGCAACGGAGGCTGCCGCAGCGAGTCCGCACGCCGATCGACTTCCTGGTCAACGAGATGCGTGCCTTGTAGGCGCGCTGAGGCGGGCCGGAACGCTTCGTCCGACCCGCCGATCCCTCAATGCTCAACCGCGCTCGTTCAGCATCGGGAAGCCGCGCTGGTGCCACACCGGATAGGCCGGCGGAACGTCGCTGGCAGCATCGAGCATGGCCACCTGTTCCTCCGAGAGACTCCATCCGACCGCACCGATGTTCTCGATCAGCTGCTCCTCATTGCGCGCGCCGACCACGATGTTTGACACCGTCGGACGCCGGAGCAGCCAGTTCAGCGCGACCTGGGGCACAGTCTTGCCGGTCTCTCCGGCGACGCCGAGAAGCGCATCGACGATCCGGAAAAGGCGCTCCTGCTCGTAGTGCGGTCCGGTCTCGGCGATGTCGTGCGCCCGCGTGCCCGGCTTCGGCGGCTGGTCGCGACGGATCTTGCCTGTCAGCTTGCCCCAGCCCAGCGGGCTCCAAACCACCGCGCCGACGCCCTGGTCGCGCCCGAGCGGCATCAATTCCCATTCGTAGTCGCGGTTGAGCAGGGAGTAGTAGGCCTGGTGCGCCACGTGGCGCGGGTAGCCGTATCGATCCGACACCGCGAGCGACTTCATCAGGTGCCACCCGGAGAAGTTCGAAGCGCCGATGTAGCGGACCTTGCCGGAGCGCACGATCCTGTCGAGCGTTGAGAGCGTCTCTTCCACCGGGGTGTTGTAGTCCTGCCCGTGGAGCTGCAGCAGGTCGATGTGCCCGGTGCCCAACCGCGTCAGGGCCTTGTCCACGGCGTCGACGAGATGCTGGCGCGACGAGCCGAAGCCGTTGGGATCGTCGCCCATCGGGAACGTGGTCTTGGTCGAGATCAGCAGGCGGTCGCGCTTGCCCTTGATGGCGGCGCCCAGGATCTCCTCGGCCAGCCCGTCCGAGTAGACGTCGGCGCTGTCGAACATCGACACGCCGTGGTCGAGGCAGACGTCGACGAGGCGGGAGGCGCCCCCCGCGTCGGTCGATCCCCATGCCTTGAAGAAATCGTTGCCCCCGCCGAAGGTGGCGGTCCCGAAGCTGAGGGCGGGTACGCGGAGCCCTGAGTGGCCGAGGCGTCTGATTTCCATCGTCGTTCTCCGTTTTGCGGGTGGTGCCGATGACAGGCCATCGGCATGCGGACACAAGGCGCCGCGAGGGTACCGGCAATCGACACGGGTGTGGATCAAGCTTGTCGCGGCTGGCCGTTCGAGGCGGACAAGCCGCCGTCCACCGGCAGGTTCACCCCGGTGACGAAACGCGCGTCGTGGCTCGCGAGGAAGGCGATGACGTCGGCGACCTCCTCTGCCTCCGCGCCGCGACCCATCGGGATTCGGTTGGCGAACTTCGCCATCAGGGCCGCGTCGTCCTTCATGTCCCGGGTCAAGTCCGTGAAGGTCAGGCTCGGATTGACGGCGTTCACCCGCACGCCCTTGTCGCCGAGCTCAAGCGCCAGCGACCGGGTCAAGTTGGTCACGGCCCCCTTGGCGGCGTTGTAGAAGCTCATGTTCCAGTCGCCGCCGAGACCCGAGACCGAAGACACGTTGACGATGCTACCCTTCGCCGTGAGCAGATGGGGCAACGCGGCCCGGATGCAGAAGAAGACGCCGTCGACGTCGACCGCCATGACCTTGCGCCAATCCTCGAGCGAGGCTTCGAGGAAGGGGCCGGTGGGGGCGACGCCGGCATTGTTGACCAGCACGTCGAGCCTACCGAACCGCCCGACCGCAGCAGCCATGAGCGCCTCGGCATCGGCCTGGTGCGAGACGTCGCCCGCATGCACCAAAGTTCGCCCAGCATCGAGCTCGGACGCGACGCGGTCGAGCTTGCCCCGGTCCCGGCCGTTCAGGACGACGGAAGCGCCCTCCGACGCGAACCGTTTCGCGGTGGCCGCGCCGATGCCGCTTCCGGCGCCGGTGACGACGACAACGCTCTTTTCGAAGCGGGACATGTTCGGCTTCCTTCCTGACGGGTGATGCTGTGGTCGATGCCGGATCTCAGGCGAAGGGCGGGATGAGCTTGAGGTCGCCGAGGTGCCGGAACTGGTTCCGGAACATGTCCTCGGTATCGATGCAGGCATGGAAGCCGGCCTGACGGGCCTTGATCGTGCTGCTGATGTTGTCGAAGCCGCTGGCGAAGATGAAATCGCCGAAGGGCCACGAGGCCACCTTGTCGTAGGGGATCGGCTGCAACCCGTAGCGCTTGGTCATCCCGTCCCAGAGCGGCGCCTTGTCGGCCATGTAGGTCGCGAGCGGCATCGGGATCGGATCGGCCCAGTCCATGTCGAACATGCGCGCGATCCGCGGCCACATGTGCTGCCAGCGGAAGTAGTCGCCGTTGGTGATGTTGAAGATCTCGTTCCGCGCGGCCGGCGTTGTGCCAGCCCAGTCGGCCGCCTCCGCCAGGATGTCGGCCGAACTGACTTGGTAGAGCGCCCGGTAGGCGGCCTCCGTGCCGGGGAAGCGAAGCGGGATGCCGAGCTCCTTCGAGATGGCCGCATAGACGGCGATGACCGTGAGCAGGTTCATCGGGTTGCCGACGGCGAAGCCGCAGACCGCCTCGGGCCGGAGCGCGGTGAACGACCAGTCCTTACCCTTCTGGCGCTCGCGCAGGAGGTCCTCTTGGTCGTAGTAGAAGTTCGGCGGCATCAAGCGCGGATCGTCCTCGCGGGCGGGCGTCTTGAAGGGCCCGAGATCGGCACCGTAGGCCTTGCCACCCTGGTAGAACGTGACGTGCCGTAGGCCCGGCGAGGTCTCCTCGACGACGTCGAGCAGGTTGCGCAGGATGGCGACGTTGACGGTGCTCTTCTCGGCGGCCGTCTGCTTCTCGATGTAGGCTCCGAAGACGATGTGGGTGACGTCGCGGACGCCGCCGAGACGCTCCCGGACCTGGCTGGGTTCGAGGAGGTCGACGGAGATCGCCTCGACGTTGGGGACGGACGGTTCGGTCCGACGCGACAGGCCCAGCACCTGCGTATCGGGCTGAGCGGCGAGGCGGGTGGCCGCAGCGCGGCCGATGACGCCCTGGGCGCCGGCGACGAGGACTTTTCTCTGCATGATCGGCTCGCTTCTGTTCGCCCTAAGCTGGGGGTGCCGGGATGAGCAAGAAGTGGTCGCACCGGGAACCAGCCTTACCGAGGGGAAAAGCCGCCGACGCCGTTCGCGGTTCGAACGTTCGGCTAGTGGCGCCGTTCGTGCCAGTTCAACACCATTCGGACTTACGCGCTGGGCCACTGGAGCGTCCGCTTGCGGGATATCGTCACAGCCTGCTGAATGACCGTTGTGGGCGCAAAGCTGAACGACCGCTTTTGCGCGGGTCGGCGATCCGGCATGGCGTAGTCTGGCCGAAAGCAGCTGGTCCGCTTCGGGGAGGGACTGCCGAAAAAGCGGACGCCCCCCTTTGAGTTGGATCCGAGAGGTGCGGCTCGGGCGAACGGACACCGATCGAGGCCAGACGACCGGTCTCTCGCCGACGTAGACAGCAATGCGGCTAGATCTGCCCGGCTGCGAAGATCACCCGTGCTGTGCGGTCGAAGTAGCGGTTGGGCAGCGTCGAGCCCGGTGCGACTGACTTGGCCAAGGATGAGGCCAAGCCGTGATCCGGCGCCCGCGGGATGTTGAGTTCAGCCGCGGCCTCGATCATCACATCAGCCTGCGGCCCGCGCGCCCTGCAGACAACGATGGGTGCGTTTCCTTCTTCGGGCACATAGCGGAGCCCGACGGCGACGCCGCGGCCCCGGATCAGGATGGTGGCGCGCTTCAGGCCGATCCGGGGCAGGCCTGCTGCTTCCTGCCGATGACGGCGGTGGGCGCCGCGCACGTGGGGATCGCCCTCCTGCTCCTTGAACTCGCGCTTCAGTTCGGTGGCGCTCATCTTCATGTCGCGCAGGAACAACCAGCGTTGAATGAGCACGTCGGCGACGCCGGCAACCAGGAAAGCGCAGACTCCGATGCCAAGCAGGAGCTTGGTCTGGGTAGTGATCACGAAGCCCAGGCAGCCCGTGCCGCAGGTCGGCATCAGCACCAAGGTGTTCCAGGTCCCGAGGAAGACGAAGAGAAGGGTGCCGCCGAGCAGCAGCGCCTTGACCAGCGTCTTGGCGAGTTCGACCAGGGCCTTCACGCCGAACATCCGCTTGAACCCCTCGACCGGGTTCAGGTGCTCGAGCTTCGGCTTGATCGGGTCGAGGGAGAGCACGATCCCCTGATTGGCGACCATGCTGCCGAGGATGCCGGTCGCCACGACCAGGCCGAGCATCGGCAGGACGGTGCCGGCCGCCAGTTCGGCGAGACTCGCGCCAACCTGCGGGGCGGCAACCGAGAACGCGTCGTTCTGCAGGTTGCTCGCCTGGAGCATCGCCTCGCGCCACCGGTCCGCGAGTGCGCCCCCGCGCGTCCAGAGGAAGATCGCCGCGGCGGCCAGGCCGAGGGCGCCGACGAAGTCGCGGCTTTTGGCGATCTGCCCCTTCTTGCGAGCGTCGCGCAGCTTCTTCTGGCTCGGCGGAAGGTTCTTCTCCTCGCTTGAATCGCCGCTCACCGCAGGAACTGCCCAAGGCGGTCGGCGAGGCCGCGCGTCGCGCCGACCTCGGAGCCGACATAGTCGAACAGGTAATTGGCGTAGACCATCAGGAACAGCACGACCGCGACGTTCTTTAGCGTCGGCGCCAGATCGTTCAGGTTCAGCTGCGGCGCGAGGCGCCCGATCAGCATGACGCAGATGTCGAGGAGCAGCATCAGCACAATCACCGGCCCGCTGACGAGGACAGCCGTGCGCAGGACTCGGTCGACGAGGCGGGCCACCGCCATCACCGCGTCGAGGTCAGCGGACGGCAGGGCGTTGCCGATCGGCCAGAGCGCATAACTGCCGTAGAGGATCTCCACGACGGTGTTCATCCCGTCGGCGGCGACGAAGACCGTGATCGCCAGGATCCCGAGGAACAAGCCCAGCGCCGAGGCCTGCGACTTGGTCGTTGGGTCGACCGGCGCAACTTGGTTAGTGATGCCCCGCTGGGTGTCGATCAGTTCGCCGACCGACTGGATCGCCCAGAATGGGATGCCGAGCACGTAGCCGATCAGGATGCCGACGAAGAGCTCCTTGAGCGCCATCAGGGTCAGGCGCACCGCGTGGATATCGGCCGGGCCGAGGCCCTGGCGGCTGTAGGTGAGCACTGGAAGGGCGAGCGCGAAGGCGAGGCCGAGCCTGAGGACGGTGCCCAGCTCGGCGCGGGTGAAGACCGGCAGGATCAGCAGGATCCCGATCGGGCGGCTCATCCCGAGCGCCGTGACCGTGACCCAGCGCGTCGCCTCGGTGACGAGGGCCGCGAGGCCCGCATAGGTCGAGAGGTCGAGGCTGGGCGGCACGGATCGGCTCAGCCGCGCCGGGTCAGGGCGGGAAAATCGATGAAGACCTGCTTGGCGCCCTCGAACAAGGGCGCGGAGAGAACCGGCACGAACAGCGCCAGCACTGCGACGACCACGAGCAGCTTGACCGTCTGCGGCATGGTCTGGTCCTGGATCTGCGTCGCCGCCTGCAGAATGCCGACGACGAGCCCCACGACGAGCGCCGCGATGAGCGGCGGCAGGGTCAGGGTCATGAACTGCGCGAGCGCGTTGCTCACGTGCATCTGGACGCTTGCACCATCCATGCCGTCCTCCTCCTCACTCCGACTCTGCACGGTCCCCGCACGCCGCACCGGCCGGTCAGGGGGTGATCGCGTAGCTCAGCACCAGGCCGTGCATCAGCCGCGACCAGCCATCGATGGCGATGAACAGGAACAGCTTGAACGGGATCGAGATCACGGTTGGCGAGACCATCGACATCCCCATCGCCATGAGGATCGTGGTCACCACGAGGTCGATCACGATGAACGGCAGGTAGAGAAGGAAGCCGATCTCGAAGGCGCGCTTCAACTCCGAGATCAGGAAGGATGGGACCAGGATCTGCATGTCGTCGGGCCCAGCGCTGGCCCGCGCGCCCTCGGGCCAGACCCGCTGCGTCGCGTCGAGGAAGAATGCACGCTGCTCGGGACTGGTGAAGCGGCTCAGGTAGTCGCGCACCGGCTCCTGGGCGCGCTGGCCCGCACGCATCCAGTCGTCGAGGGAGTGGTAGGTCAGCTGGGGATCGGCCGCCCGCTGGAACACCTGCTCGGCCACCGGCGAAGAGATGTAGACGGTGAGGATCAGGGCGGCGCCATAGAGGACGATGTTGGGGGGAATCTGCTGCGTGCCCAAGGCGTTGCGCACCAGGAAGAGCACGACCGAGATCTTCATGAAGGCCGTGGTCGTCACCACCACGAAGGCGAGCAACCCCAGCCCGAGGGTGACGGCGAGAAGGGCGAGGATGCCCGGCTGGACCTCGGTCATGCCCGACGCCCTAGTCGTGTCCGAGGTTGGGCCCGGCCTGCCCGGCTTCCGGCCCGTACAGGCGCACGACCCGGACGCCGATCCGCTCGCCGATCTCGACGATCTCGCCGCGGCCGATGCGCGACCCGTTCACCACGAGGTCGACCGGCTCCTCCGGCGCGAGCCCGAGATCGAACACGTGGCCGGCACCAATCCCGCGGAGCTCGGCCAGGGAGACGGTCAGCCGTCCGAGTTCGAAGGCGAGCGTGACGCCGACGGCGTCCAGACCAGTCCCGGCGGCCTCGGCCGCAGGGCCGGCATCCGGGGTCATCTCCTGCGCCATGGCTGCGTCAACGCCTCCCATCGACCCCGTCACGATCGGTCGAAGGGGTGTCTTTAGCGTCGCTGTGTGACGGTCCGTCTTCGCCGTCGCGGCGTGGGACGTCCCCACGGTCATCCGGATCTCGTCCTGCGCCAAGTGCCAGATGTCGGGCAGGATCGCGTCTCCCAGCCGCAGCCTGGCAAGCTGGTGCAGCGTCAGCCGGGTGTGCCCGGCCCGGCAGCTGATCGGCAGCCGAAGATGAAGATCGGCGGCGCGTCCTTCGAGCGCCTCGACGAGGGCCAGGGCCGCGGCCTGCGCCGGCCGGCCGACCTCTGCCGGGTCGAGATCGAGCCGCGCCTGAAAGGCGTCGCCGTCGAGCTTGCCGTCGAGGAGCAGCGCGATCGTTCGGGAGCCGCCCGACGGCGGCGCCACTCGGTCGACGCGCAACCCAGTCCCGGCAACCCGCTCCGCGCTGTCGAGGTGTGTGGCCAGCGCGAGTTCAACGAGCAGGGCGCCGGCCGGGCCGGATGGGAGCGGCTCGAGACCCGGCTGCACGGCCTTCACGAGCCGGGACAGGATCCTGGCCGGCACCTGCAGGCCGAGCTGTCCGTCCGCGCCGATGCCGAAGACGATCGTGACCGTGTCCGGCGGGGGCGCGGCGGCACAGAGTCGGATCCCGGCCGGGGTCAGCCGCAGGGGCATACCTTCGACCGCCACCGACAGGCCGTCCCGCGGGCGCGCGAGCCGGTTGACCAGCGCAATCGAGGTCTGGGCGAATCGCGTGCGCGGGCGGTAGCGCCGGGGCGCCGGCGCGGCTGAGGCCGGCGGGCGAACGGAGACCGGCGCGCTCATGTCCGGGCCCGCGCAGCGCCGAGCCGCGTCAGCGTCTCGTCCTCCGCTTCACCTTCTTCGGCCTGCTCGGCGGCGGCACGGCGCGCCGAGAGGATGCGCGCGCGCACCCGATCCCACCGGTCCGCCTCGCTCGCCCGCACCGTGTGGCGCGCGCGGGCTGCGGCGAGGGCCGCGTCCGCGGCCTCGCCTTCGGCCGCGCGCCGGCTGGCCCGGGCGCGGGCCTCCGCGACCCGCTCGGTCAGTCCTGCGACCCGGAGGCGGTTCTCGACGAAGGTCGCGAGATCGACGGCCGCGCCGCCGACCAGCGCCGCGTCGAGCGCCCGTTCGCCCGCGCGGCGCTCGGCCTCGCGGGCCGAGACGTCCCGAAGGGCCCGCGCCGTCGCGTCCTCGGCGGCGGCGCGCGCGGCTTCAGCCGTCCGCGCGACGTCCCGCGCCTCCGCCTCGCGGCGCGCGCGCAGCATGGCGAGACGGCTGAGGTCGACAGGCCTCACGCGGCGAGCCGCTGCATCCATGCGATGCTCTCCTCGAAGGGGGTGGTCTCGGCTTCGGCCTGCCGCAGGAAGCCGCGCAGGTCGCCGATCCGCGCGAGGGCGGCGTCGGTCAGCGGGTCGGAGCCAGCCTTGTATTCGCCGACCTGAATCAGGAACTCGGTCTCCTGATAGCGCGCCAGCAACTCGCGGACGCGGGCGGCAGCCGCGACGTGGTCCTGCCCGGCCACCGCGTTCATCACCCGGGAGCGGCTCGCCAGCACGTCGACCGCGGGATAGTGGTTCTGCGCGGCCAAGGCCGGCGACAGGACGATGTGCCCATCGAGGATGCCGCGCGTCTCCTCGGCGATGGGGTCGCCGCTGCCGTCGCCCTCCACCAGCACGGTGTAGAACGCGGTGATTGAACCCGAAGCGCCCGGGCCCGCCCGCTCCATCAGGCCGGGCAGGCTTGCGAACACGGAGGGCGGAAAGCCCCGCCGTGTCGGCGGCTCGCCCGCGGCCAAGCCGATCTCACGCAGGGCCCGGGCGAAGCGCGTGACCGAGTCCATCAGCAGCACGACGCGCCGGCCCGCATCCCGAAAATGCTCCGCGATCGCGGTTGCGGCGTAGGCTGCTTGGAGGCGCTCGATCGCGGAGCGGTCCGACGTCGCCACGATAAGCACGCTGCGCGCCAAGCCGGCGGCGCCGAGATGGCGCTCCACGAACTCGCGGACCTCGCGGCCACGCTCGCCGATCAGCGCGATCACGCAGATCTCCGCCTGCGTGCCCTTGACGATCTGCGCGAGCAGGGACGACTTGCCGCCGCCCGGCTCGCCGTAGATGCCGAGCCGCTGGCCTTCGCCCACCGTGAGCAGGCCGTCGATGACCCGCACCCCGAGGGGCATGGGCCGGTCGATGAGCTGCCGCTGCAGCGGGTTCGGCGCGGTGCCGCGCAGCGGCCGGGTCGGCGCGCCGTCGAGGGGGGCGCCGCCGTCGAGGGGCAGGCCGCGGCTGTCGAGGATCCGTCCGAGGAGCGTGGGGCCCACCGGGACCTCGACCATCCGGCCGGTGGGTACGACCTCCACGCGGGACGAGAGGGTCTCGATCGCACCGATCGGGGTCAGGATCGCGGTGTGCTCGGTCAGGCCGACAACCTCGGCCTCGAGGCTCAGGCCGCTCTGGTTGTCCTCGAGACGGCACAGTTCGCCGATCCGCACACCGGGGACCACCGCGTGGATGACCGTGCCGACCGCGCGGGTGATGCGGCCGCGCAGCGGTCGCGTGTCGATGGTGCGGGCGGCGTCGCGAAGGCGCGGAAGCGCGTGCGACAGCGCCTCCGCGGACGGGACCGGGTCGATGAGGTCGAGCAAGCGGCTCATGGGTGCGGCTCCAGCGCGGCGAGGCCCGCCCGCAGGGCGCGGAGTTGCGCAGCGATCCCGATTTCGACGCTGCCGATCGGGCTGCGCAGCGTGCTCTCGCCGGGGCCGAGGCTCGGATCGGCCTCGATCTGCGGCGCCCGGTCGCCGAGCCCCGCGAGGGCGCCCCGCACGGCCTCTATCTCGCCCGGGCAGACCCGCAGTACCGCCTCGGCCTCCGGCTGAAGCTTGGCCACCGCCTTTCGGACCGCCCGGCCGATGCGGTCACCCGGCTCGAAGGTCCCGACGATCTCAGTGACGAGATCGTGAACGAGGGCGGGTAGATCCTGCTCCAGCGCGGCGACATGGTCCGCGGCCCGCGCCGCCGTATCCGCGAGGAGGCGCGCCGCCGCCTCAGCACCGGCCTCGCGGCCCTCCGCGTAGCCGCGGGCGCGCTCCCGCTCGAGGTGCGCCTGCGCCCATTCCCGCGTCTCGACCACGTGGCGGTGCGCGGCGGCCAGACCCGCGCGGGCCTCGTTCCAGATCCCGGTCTCGGCGGCCGGCACGATCGGACCGGTCGGACGTAGGCGCGGCGCCGCGGGCGCTTGGTCAGGCATCCTGGGTGACCTCTTCGGGCGTGTAGGACTGCGCGACGGCGGCCATCACCGCCTCGGCCTCGTCATCGCCCTGCGCCTCGGCAGCGAGCATGCTGGGCGGCAGCGCCAGGGAGATCACGGCGCGGACCGGGGCGGGCTGTCGCCGCAGCCAAGCGCCCAGGCAGTCCGCCCCGTCGCGCCGGATTGCGCCCTCGAGGTCGCCGTTGTTCTCACGCGGCGGAGCCTCGGCCCCATGCCGCAGGCCGAGCGCGTGGGCCTCCCGACCGATCGCGGTGATGAGATCCGTGACCGCACGGGCGGCCAGAAGGCTTCGGATCGCCCGACCGTGCAGGACGGCGCCAGCCCGGAGCGCCGCTTCCGCGGGATCGGTGCGGAGCCAAGCCGGCGCGGTGGCGGCCTCCACGGCGTCGGAGCCGAGGCAGACGTCGAGGCGGGCGCGCAGACGCTCGCAGGCCAGCAGGCGCGCGACCGTCGCATCGCTCAGCCGCGGATCGAGGGCGGCACGGACGTGGTCGGGGTGGACCGATCGGTCGATGCGGCGCGACGCTTGCCTGGACGGCGATGAGGACTCCATCATCACGCTCTCAGGCGGCTTGCTTGATCGGCGTCGACACACCGGGACGGGCGGGCGGCGCCGGCAGCGCCGTATCCGACGGCGCCATCGGTTCGAGAGCTCCGAGCTGCGGCCCAGCCGTCCGGCGCCGTCGCGAACGGACATACCAGAGGGCGCCCCCTGCAAGAGCCAGGGCTCCCCCGGCACCGGCGGCCGCGGGTGCGAGAGCGGCCGCGAGCGAGCCTTGGGCCGCCGGCGGCGCAGCGGCCGCCGACCCGACAGCCTCGCGGTCGCCCTGTGCCCGGTCCACGGGCACGAACACGACCGAGACTTTCTCGTAGGTCAGCCCCTCGATGCTGTTGGCCACCAGCATTTTGATCTGCGGCAGCAGCGCCTTCACCGAAGCCGCTTGATCGTACCTGATGAACACGGAGGCCGAAGAGGGCGTCGCGTCCTGCTTCAGGAGGTCGTTCTTCGGCAGAACGACGTGGATCCGCGCCGAGAGGACGCCGTCGATGCCGGAGATCGTCTTCGAGAGTTCCTGGCTCAGGGCGTAGATGTAGCGCGCCCGCTCCTCGGTCGGCGACGCGATCAGTCCGCCGCCCTTGAACACCTCGCCCATGTTGGTGAAGGTCTGGTGCGGATAACCGCCCGCCTTGAGGAGTTCGACCGCATGCGCGAAGCGGCCCTGGTCGACCTGAACGGTGCTGGTGCCATCCTTCGCACCGACGCGCGCTGCCTCGATGCCCTTGTCGAGGAGCAGCGCGACCATCTCGTTGGCCTCCCGCTCGGAGAGCTTGGTGTAGAGGTCGGTCTTGCAGCCGCCGAGCACCAGGGCCACGGCCGCGAACAGCGCGGCGCGGCGAAGGCGGCGCCCGCGGCGCGTGCCGGTCGGATGCGTCATCGGCGGCTCTCCGTTGAAGACGAGGGATCGGGCGATCGCCATCGGAACGCGCTCAACCCGATGAGAGGAGCTTGTTGAGCGAGCCCGTGAAGCTGCTAGTCGTCTTCGAGACGATGGAGACCTGCACCACCTGATCACTCACCTGCTGCAGCTGGTCGACCATGTGGTCGAAGCCCGAATTTCGGCTTTGGCCCGGCTGCTGGTCCGGCTGGACGGTCGTCGGCGCGCCCGAGGGAGCCGGCCGCAGCTGTGCGCTCGCCGGTCCTGGCTCGCGCGCCGGTATCCGCAGCGTCGGCTCGCCTCCCGACGTCTGGGGCGCCCGGCTGCGCGTGCTCCAGGCGGCATCGCCCCGCTGCACGCTGTCCATGCGGTGGATGACCCGATCCCCGATCGACGGCCCGTCACGCTGCGGTGCGGCGCTGACCTCCGGGACGGGGTTCGGCCGCACGGGCGTCTCGGCTGGGCCGCCGACGCGGGCCGTGCGCGTCTCGAGGGCCACCGCCCGGGGCGCCGCGGCTTCGGACGGCCGGGCGATCTCGAACGTCTGCGGGCCGCCCGGATGCTGGCCACCGAGCCCCTGCCCGGCCTCGGAGCCGGGCGCCGGGACCATGCCGCTGCCGCCGAGACTTGTCGCCACCGACTCGATCGCCATGCTGTACGGCTCCGTCACGTCGTGGGCGGCTGGAGGGCGCCGCGCCGGAGAATCCCTCCGGCCGCCGCATCCCGGCCTTCGAGGTCGACGCTAGGGACGAGAGCTGACGGGGACCTGACGAAGCGCCGGCCGGCTGTCAGCCCAGCGTCGCAATTCCCACCTAAGCGGGACGCTGCGGGTGTGTGGCCCGCGAGGAGCATCATTGGGCATGCCACGACCCGACCGGCACGGCCGCCCTCTGACCGCCTCCGCCGTCGTCCTCGGCGGCGCACTGGCGAGCGGCCTCGGCTGCGCCGCCGCGCCGCTGAAGCTCCCCGACGCCACCTACAATTACACGGTGATTGACCAGGATCTCGCCGCCGCCCTTCAGGAATTCGGCGCCAACCTCAACATCAAGGTCAATGTCGCGCCCGACGTGAAGGGTCGGATCCAGGGCCGGATCCCCGAAGGCAAGCCGCAGGCATTCCTCGACCGGCTCGCCACGGCCTACAATCTCGAATGGTATTACGATGGCAGCATCCTCTACATTACACCCGCCAAGGAGAATCGAACGCAGCTTCTGGTGCTGAGCCCGATCAGCTACGACACGCTGAAGGACGCGCTCGACGCGTTGCAGATCAGTGACCCGCGCTTCTCGCTGCGCCCCGCGCCGAGCAAGGGGCTAGTGATGGTCTCCGGGCCGCCGCGCTACGTCGCGCTGGTGGAGCAGACGCTGGCCGGCCTCGTGGCCGAGGCACAGGCGCGGCCCAAGTCGTCGCCCCCGGCTCTCCAGGCCGGGAAGGAGCCCGCTCCCGCCAAGCCCACCGTGCTGACGGTCTTCCGCGGAAGCCAGACAACAATCCTGCGGGACGGCCGCGCCGAGCGGATGCCAGGTCCGGAACCCGAGATGCCAGCTCGCTCGGGCCCGCAGCCGGCCGCGAACTGGGTCCGCACCGAGGGCCCACCGGTTGGCGTACCTGGTCCGGGGCCGACCCCGTAGGCCGCCCCAGAGCGCCGCCGATCCGGGCAGCCGGCACATCGGCCGTCGACTTGGTCCAGGGCCCGTCAGGTTCTCGACAGGTCACCTCCCTAGCGTCCCGACCCGTGGCGATGCCCAGCGTTGACCGGCACGATCCGGGCGGCGCGGCTGCGGAGCCGCTGGGTAACCGGGATCCACCGGGGTGCGGCTCGCGCCGCGCGCCGTTGCGCCTCCGGATGCCCATCGTGAACCGGCCGGACGGCCCGGACGCTTTGGCGGACGATGCCCCCGGCCTCCAGAAGGAGCATCCGATGTTCGGAACGATCGGAAGCATCGCGGGCAGTGCCCTCGGCGGGCCCGTCGGCGGCATGGTCGGCGGTGCGATCGGTGATGCCATCGGTGGCTCCGGGGACGGTGGTCAGCAGGCCCAGGCCTTCGACAAGGCCCTGAGCCAGTTCGCCATGCAGATCGCCGGAGACGGGATGGATGAGATGAACCAGGCGATGAGCGATACGGAAGAGGATTTCGCGTAGCTGCCCCGCGGGGTGGCCTCGGATCTTCCAATTGTCGTTCAGATCCTGGTCGCTTGTTCGCGAGCGACAACTGAAACCGAACGAGATGGAGACGGATATGGCTGGTGGAATCGGCAATATTGCGGGTGGCCTCGCGGGCGGCCTGACCGGCGGAGCGACGGGCGGTGCCGGCGCCGCGGGCGGTGGCGGTGACAGCTTCGCGCAGAACCTCGCCCAACTTCAGCAGGTGAGCGAGGAGCAGCAGCAGAAGCAGATGCAGCTGCGGATGGTGTCGGCCAAGCTCGGCACCGACCAGAACGCGGCCAAGGAAAAGCCGCAGGGGTAAGCCGACGGGGCGTGGGGCGCTCCGACGCCCCACGCCCGCATCCCTGTCCCGAATCGATCCCGAGCAGAGGCTCGGTAGCATTGTCCCCC
>NZ_LHCD01000038.1:0-53140 GCF_001262595.1 Methylobacterium sp. ARG-1 | reverse complement strand
TGCCGGCCTCGTGGTCGCCGAGATCGGGGCGATCGTCACCGAGTTCTCCGGCATTGCCGGCATCGGCGACGTGTTCGGGGTGCCGCGCCTCGTCAGCCTCGGATTGCCCGCCGCCCTGCTTCTCGGGCTGGTGTTCACCGGGAGCTACCGGCGCGTCGAGGTGGTGGCGATCGCGGTCGGGCTGTTCGAGCTCGTGTTCATCGGGCTCGCCATCGCGGCCCGGCCGAATCCGGGCGACATCGTCGCCTCCTTCGCCCACATGCCCCTCGGCGACAGCTCCTACCGGGTGCTCATCGCCGCCAATATCGGCGCGGTGATCATGCCGTGGATGATCTTCTACCAGCAATCGGCGATCGTCGACAAAGGCCTCGGCTGGGACCATGCCCGGAATGCGCGGCTCGACACCTTCGTGGGTGCCGTGATCTCGCAATGCGTAATGGGTGCGATCCTGATCGCGGCCGCCGCCACGATCGGCCAGGCCGGGCAGGGCACGAAGAACGGCCTCGAGACGGTCGGAGACCTCGCCGGCGCCTTCACGCCGGCGCTCGGCCCCTGGCTGGGGCAGGTGGTGTTCGGGGTCGGCATCGTCGCTGCGGCCTTCGTGGCCCTCAACGTCGTCGCGCTGGCGCTCGCCTGGGGCTTCGGCGACGTCACCGGCCGACCGCATTCCCTCGAACAATCGCCCCGCGAGGCGCCGGCCTTCTACGGCACCTTCGCCCTGGTCGTCGTGGCGGGGGCGGTCACCGTGCAGCTGGTGACGAATCTCGTCGCGCTCAACATCGCCGTGGAAGTGATGAACGCCCTTCTTTTGCCGCTGGCGCTGGGCCTCCTGATCCTGCTCGCCACCCGGGCCCTGCCGGAGGAAAGACGGGTGCGGGGCGCCTACACATGGGTGGTCTACGGCGTGTCCGGCCTGACCGTGGCGTTCGCCATGATCGGCGTGCTCGACGGGATCGGCCTGCTCTGAACCGATTGACGCCGCCGCCCCGATGATGTCTCCCCGGGCGGGCTGACAGAGTGGAGTCGCGACACATGCAAGAGATCTGGTTCCGCACGGGCGAGGCCACCGTGCTGGCGGCCGAGGGCCAGTACACCGACGCGATGCCCGAGGTGCTGATCGGCTCGGTGCGCGGGCCGGTGGGTCAGGCCTTCGCGTCGATGATGGGGCAGGTCCAGGGCCATACCCGGATGTTCGTGGTGCGCGACCTCAACCAGTTGGTGCGCCCGGCCACGATGATGACCACGAAGGCGACGATCCATACGGCCGAATATGTCGAGCTGCTCGGCGGCGTGGTCCAGGCTGCGACCGGCGACGCGATCGTGGATTGCATCATCGAGGGCGTGCTGCCGAAGGACGGGCTCGACGAGCTGTGCATGATCATCATGATCTGGCTCGACCCGCGCTGCGCCGAGGATGACAACCTCGACCGCAAGGACCTCTACCGCACCAACTACGAGGCGACGAAGCTCGCCATCGCCCGCGCCCTCAAGGGCGAGCCGACCGTGGACGAGCTGATCGCGAACCGGAAGACCGTGAAGCACTACGCCCTCGAGGACGTGATCGAGTATTGATCAGCGTCGCGCCCGCGCCAGCGTGGTGCGGGCGTAGACGTCGCCCAGCCGGCAATCGAGCCCGGCCGAGGCGATGACGAGCCGGTCGTCGGGATCCGTCATCCGACGACGGACCCAGCCGTGTCCGGCCCGCTCCGACAGGGTGACCTCGAAGGCACGCTGTTCGATTAGGAGCACGGCCTCGCACGTCGGCAGGGCTTCGTAGCCGGCGAGCTTCACATCGATCTTTCGACGATTGAGGCGCGATATCCGGCGCCTGTCGCTGGGGGAGATGATTTCAACGGCAAGGTAGAGTGTGCCGACGACGTTCTGGCCCGGCTCGAACTCCGCCAAGTCGATGATGGCGATGTCGGGGACGTAGGTATGTCCTCGGATCGTAGGGCTGAGATCGATCGCAGGATTCGGGACGGCAATCCGACCGGGCGCCGTGCGTTCGAGGGCGTCGTTCAGCAGGCGGTCCAGATTGCTGGTGATGATCTGGTGGTCGATGCTGGGCTGAGCCTGCATGACGAAGCAGCCCTCGATCAGCTCCCATTTTTCCTCGTCGGGGCGGGAAGCCACGAAATCCTGGAACGTGACGTGCGGCTCGGCCGGCCGCGGCCGTGTGGCGAACGCTGTCATGGCGAGTCCGTATAGGATGGCACAGCCAGGATCGGACCGGCCGGCGCACCGGTCAAGCCGGCTTCACCGCGGCGGGATCCGCCCCACCGAGCAGAGGGTGCGCATCGCGCTGCTGCCGGGGTCGGTGTAGCAGGAGGCCGACCAGCCGTTCTGCTGGATGAACGACTTGCGCCGCTCCGAGAGGGCGGTCCGGTACGCGTCGGCGATGATCGGCTCGACCCGCGCGGCCGGCTCACCCACCAGGATCTCGGAGGCCGCCGCCAGGTCGCGGAAGAATGCCGCCGAGGGGCTCGGCTCGGCGGAGGTCGCCTGCACGATCGGCTCGGCCCGGCAGGTCACGTCGAACTTGATCGGGCCGGCCAGGCGGATGTCGATGCTGGGGCCGGCCCGCTTCCCGACCTTGCCGCCGATCGCCCCGGCGATCTGGTGAGCGAGGTCGTCGCAGGGCTCCGCCCGGGCGGCGGCCGGCAGGCCGGCCAGGGCCGCGAGGACGAGGGCGAAGAGCGGGCGCGGAACGGCGACGTTTGGCATGGCCGGCACTCTACGCGCGGCGCCCGGCCTGTCGAGGGCCGGGTTCAGGCCCGCATCTGGGCGAAGCTCTTGAGCAGGGCCGGGGCGACCCGCATCCCTACCGGCACCAGCTCGGCCGGGGGCGGCCGGCGGACGCAATCCTCGAGATAGGCCAGGGAATCCTCCAGAACCGAGCCGGTGAACGGCTTGGCGATCACCGCCGTGGCGCCCTCCAAATCGTCCGAGAGCGCCCGGGCGTTGGCGGTCATGAAGGCCGCCGTGATGCCGCCGATGTCGCGCACGGCATGGGCCACCTCCACGCCCGAGGAATCGTCGCCGAGCCGCAGATCGATCAGCACCAGTTCCGGACGGGTCTCGTGGATGAGGGCGATCGCTTCCCCGGCCGTCATGGCGGTGCCCACGACGCGATAGCCCGCCGCCTCCAGCATCATCTCGATCTGCATCAGGATCAGGGCCTCGTCCTCGACGACGAGGATCCGCATCGGCTCGCTCATGTGGCCTCCAGACCGGTAGCCATCTCGCGGGGCAGGCGGACGTTGACGATCGTGCCCGGGTCGTTCGCCTGCCAGGCGATGCTGGCACTGAGCTGGCGGCACAGGGTGCCGATCAGCCGCTTGCCGAACGAGCGCTGCTCCATGACCTGCACGGGCATGCCGACGCCGTCGTCGGCGATCTTGATGCTGAAATAGCGGTCGTCCGGCGCCACCGTCACGGAAAGCCGGCCGGCGCGGTCGCCCGGGAAGGCATGCTTGAGCGCGTTGGTGATCAGCTCGTTCATCATCAGCGCCACCGGCGGCGCCTTGGCGACCGGGATCTCCACGGTCTCGAGGTCCAGGTGCAGGCGGATGCGGTCGAGGCCCGAGCCGCGCACGAGGTCGGTGGCGAGGTCACGGGCGAACTCGGCCACGTCGAAGCGCTCGACGTTGTTGGACTGGTAGAGCCGGCGGTGGACCGTGCCGAGGGCCTCCACGCGGGTCAGCATCGCCTCCATGGCGCTGCGGGCCGCCGGATCGGTGATCGCCTTGGTCTGCATGGCGAGCAGGGCCGCGATCATCTGGAGGTTGTTCTTGACCCGGTGATCGACCTCGTGGACCAGCATGGTCTGCGTCGCCAGGGCGTCGGTCAGGTCGCGGGTCCGGCGGGCGACCTCGGCCTCGAAATGGTCCTTCTCCTGCTGGACCCGGAGATGGGCGTCCACGCGGTCGGTGACGTCGAGCTGCGAGGCGAAGAAGAACAGCACCTCGCCGGCCTCGTTGGCGACCGGACTGAGATACAGGGCGTTCCAGAACGACGACCCGTCCTTGCGGTAGTTCAGCAGGTCGATGGCGATGTCCCGCTGCGCCATCACGGCCTCGCGGATCAGCGCCACGGCGCCGCGATCGGTGTCCTCGCCCTGCAGGAGGCGACAATTGCGGCCGAGCACGTCCTCGCGCTCGTAGCCGGTCATCCGCAGGAACGCGTCGTTGGCGAAGACGATCGGGTTGTCGGGCAGGCGCGGATTGGTGACGATCATGGCCATCCGCGTGGCGCGGACTGCGGCGGCGAACGGATCGCCTTTACCGTGCTCGGCGTCGAGCCGGTCCGTCAGATGCCATGCGTCGGGCTGTTCCATCGAACCTGCTCTTCCATGCCCGGCGTTTGTCACCTCCGGCAATCGGCTGAGGCCTGCGCGCTCGCGGGCCGGGACCTAAACGGCCGATTCGCACGAAGGGTTCAGGGACGGTACCGTTTGACGCGAAAAACCCATCGACAGGATGCCGCACCCGGATCGGCGTCATCGTCCCCACCCGCCTCGAAGCGCCGAGGGCATGGCCCAAAAAGACCCGGCACGCGGGACGCCGCTTGAGCCTTTTTCCGCCCCCGCCGGGCAAAGTGCCGCCCGACCTCACGCCCGCATCCGAGACACGTCCCGCATCGGTTCTCCGCCCGGAGCGATGGCGGCTGGGAGCCATGGACGCAGGCACCGCCCCACCCCCGAGCCCGCCGGTCCGCCACCGAACGGCCCCCGAAAGAGTGCCGCGCAGGCCGGCGCTCGCGTTGCCCCGAGCCATAGCCCCTGGAATAGACCGCCCGACAATCATCAGGCTAAGATTTATTCACTTTCGCATCGCAGTTAAAGGTTAATTATTTAAACAATTTTCTATTCATGAAGTATTTACCTCGCCCCTTGCGACGAGGAAATCTTGGTATCTATCCCGAAATATATGCGACCACAGAGCTCCGGGGGCCTTTCGCCCCCAGATCTCAGATCGGCACGCCCCGTACCGGCGCGGTCTGTACAGGCCGACGAAACGGCTCGCCGTCGAGCCCTTCGCGACCGGCTTCGATCGGATCACGTGGCCGCTTGCGCGCTTCCTGGAGCGTCGCGCTCTCGGGTCGAGAGTGGTCGGTGCGAAGCGTCGGAAGTCGACACCCCGCGCGCAGTGCCGGTGGGGCTTCCCGCACGGGCGCTCAGTGGAAATCCCGGCTCGGATACATCCGCCGGTCCGGGGGGGCGCCGAAATCCGTGGTCTCGGGCGGCAGCCGCATCCCGGCCGCGCGCAGGTCGCGCAGGGAATCCGTGAGGTCGCGGAACCCCTCGGCGACCAGATGGACCACCCCCTCGGCCCGCTGCACCCGGCCGCGCACGGCGAGGAAGCGGGCCTGCATGGCGGCCCGGCGGTTGGCCTCGAACACCGTCTTCCAGATGATCACGTTGGCGATGCCGGTCTCGTCCTCCAGGGTCAGGAACACCACGCCCTTGGCGGTCCCCGGCCGCTGGCGGATCAGCACGAGGCCCGCCACCGTGACCCGGGCGCCCTGGGGCAGGGCCGGATCGAGATGGGCCCGGGCCGGGATCGCGCCGATCCGGGCGAGGCGGCCCCGGAAGAACGCGACCGGGTGCCCCTGGAGCGACAGGCCGGTGGCGGCATAATCCTCGGCCACCGCCTCGGGCAGGGGCAGTGTCGGCAGGTCCACCTGCGGCTCGTGCCGGAACAGGCCGTCATCGGCGTGCCAGGCGAAGAGCGGCAGCGGCGCATCGAGCAGATGGCCACGGCGCTCGGTCCCGTCCGCCTTGGCCGCCTTGCGGGACGCGGTGCCCTCGAGCGTGCGCACCATCCACAGGGCGGCGCGCCGGTCGAGGCCCAGCGACCGGAACGCGTCCGCCTCGGCCAGGCGCTCCAGGGCGTTGCGCGGCAGGGCGAGGGCCGCCTGCAGCCCCTCGATGCTGGCATAGCCGTTGGCGCGCAGCCGGACGAGCCGGTGCATCGCCGCCTCGGGCAGGCCGCGCACCTGTCGCAGGCCGAGACGCACCGCGTGCAGCTTCGGATCCGCGGCCGGCTCCAGGGTGCAGTCCCAGGCGCTGGCGTTGACGCAGACGCCCCGCACCTCGACCCCGTGGGCGCGGGCGTCGCGCACCAGCTGGGCCGGCTGGTAGAAGCCCATCGGCTGGGCGTTGAGGATCGCGGCCAGGAAGACGTCCGGGTGTCGGCACTTCATCCAGGCGGAGGCGTAGACCAGGAGCGCGAAGCTCGCCGCGTGGCTCTCCGGGAAGCCGTAGGTGGAGAAGCCCTTGATCTGCGCGAAGCAGCGCTCTGCGAAATCCGCCGGGTAGCCGCGGCGGGTCATGCCGCCCACGAATTTTTGCTCGAAGCCGCCGATCGAGCCGACATGCCGGAAGGTCGCCATCGCCCGGCGCAGCCCGTCGGCCTCGGCCGGGGTGAAGCCCGCCGCCGTGATGGCGATCTGCATTGCGTGTTCCTGGAACAGCGGCACGCCATAGGTCTTGTGCAGCACCGTGTGCAGCTCGTCCGCCGGCCCGTGATCCGGATGCGGTGCCGGATAGACCACCGAGTCGATCCCGGAGCGCCGCCGCAAGTAGGGATGGACCATGTCGCCCTGGATCGGGCCGGGGCGCACGATCGCCACCTGCACGACGAGGTCGTAGAACGCCTTGGGCTTGAGGCGCGGCAGCATCGACATCTGCGCCCGGCTCTCGACCTGGAACACGCCGACCGAATCCGCCTTCGCCAGCATCGCGTAGGTGTCGGGATCCTCCCGGGGCAGGTCGGCGAGCGTCTCGTAGAACAGGCCGTGGTCCCGCTCCAGGAAATCGAGGCCGCGCTTGAGGCAGGTCAGCATGCCGAGCGCCAGCACGTCGACCTTCATCAGGCCGATCGCGTCGATGTCGTCCTTGTCCCACTCGATGAAGGTCCGGTCCGCCATGGCGCCGTTGCCCACCGGCACGGTCTCGTCGAGGCGCCCCCGGGTCAGGATGAAGCCGCCGACATGCTGCGAGAGGTGGCGGGGGAAGCCGATCAGCTGGTGCGCGAGGTCGAGGGCCTGCCGGAGCATCGGGTTGTCGGGGTCGAGGCCGGCCTCGCGCACGTGCTTGTCCGGCACGTCCTTGCCCCAGGAGCCCCAGACCGTGTCGGCGATCGCCGCGGTCACGTCCTCGGTGAGCCCCAGCACCTTGCCGACCTCGCGGATCGCCATGCGCGGGCGGTAATGGATCACCGTGGCGCAGAGGGCGGCCCGGTCCCGGCCGTAGCGGTCGTAGAGGTGCTGGATCACCTCCTCGCGGCGCTCGTGCTCGAAATCGACGTCGATGTCGGGGGGCTCGCCCCGGTTCTCGGAGATGAACCGGGCGAACAGCAGCCGGTGCTTGGACGGGTCCACGGCGGTGATACCGAGGCAGAAGCACACCGCCGAATTGGCCGCCGAGCCGCGCCCCTGGCACAGGATCCCCTTGCTCCGGGCGAACTCGACCACGTCGAACAGGGTCAGGAAGTAGCGGGCATATTCCATCTTCGCGATGAGCTGCAGCTCCTCATGGAGCGTCGCCTCGACCGCGGCCGGGATGTCGCCGGCATAGCGCCAGCGCGCCCGCTCCCAGGTCTTCTCCTCCAGATATTCCTGCGGCGTGCGCCCCGGCGGCACCGGCTCGTCGGGATATTCGTAATGGAGCTGCCCGAGGGAGAAGCTGCAGCCCTGCGCTATCTCGACCGTGCGGGCCAGCGCCTCCGGATGGTCGGCGAACAGCCGGGCCATCTCGGCCGGCGGCTTCAGGTGGCGCTCGGCATTGGCCTCCAGGCGGTAGCCGGCCTCCGCGATCCGGCAGCGCTCGCGGATGCAGGCCACCACGTCCTGGAGCGGGCGCCGTTCGGGATGGTGGTAGAGCGCGTCCGAGACCGCGACCATGGGCGCTCCGTAGGTCTCGCCCAGCTCGGCCAGGAGGCCGAGGCGGCGGCGCTCGTCGCCGCGGCGCGAATGGCTCGCGCCGAGCCAGGTCCGGCCCGGGGCGGCGGCAGCCAGGGCCTCGAGCCGGCCCAGGAACCCGTCCGGGGGGCGCAGGCGCCGGCCCGGCGGCATGGCGATGAACATCTGCCCCTCGGCGGCCTCCAGCATCTCGGCGAAGGTGAAGCGGCAATCGCCTTTACGCATGCGCCGGTTGCCCAGGGTGAGCAGCAGGCAGAGGCGGCCCCAGGCCTGCCGGTCCACGGGATAGGTCACGGCCTCGAACCCGTCCTCGGTGACGAGGCGCACGCCCGGCAGGACGTGGATCTTCAAACCCTCCGCCTCCAGCGCCCGCGCCGCCGCATGCGCCCGCACCACCCCGGCCACGGTGTTGCGGTCGGCGATCCCGATCGCCGCAAGCCCGTAGGCCGCCCCCTGCACGACGTATTCCTGCGGATGCGAGGCGCCGCGCAGGAACGAGAAATTCGTTGTGAGGGCGAGCTCGGCGTAGGCGGGGCCGCTCACGCGAACACCCCGTGGACGAACCACGCGGCCGGGCGGCCGGGGGCGTGCGGCCCATCGCGGTAGAGCCAGAGCCGGCGGCCGGCCTCGCACTCGACGCGGTAATAGTCCCGGGCCGCGCCCGGCGCGTGCCACCACTCGGCCGCGATCCGCTCCGGCCCCTCGGCATGGACGATCGCGTGGATCCGGGCGCGCCAGCGGAAGCGCCGGGGCGGCCCCTCGGGCACGGTGGACAGGACGTCGAGGGCGGCCTCGCCCCGGGGGAACAGCACCAGGGGGCGGGGCGGCAGGTGGTCCGGCCAGGATGCCGGATCGCTGTTCCAGGGGAGGGGATGGGCAGCCCGCTCCGGGATGTGGCTCGCCCGCGCCCCGAGGCGCAGGAGCGGCCGGCCGAGGCGCTGCGCCAGGGCGTCCGCGAGGGCATCGATCCCGTCGCCCTGGGGCGCCGCCCCGAGCTCGGTCTGGCGGGCCGACAGGGCGCCGGTCACCGTCACGGTGAGCGTCACCGTCTCGAAGCCGAAGCCGGCATCGAGGCCCGCGCCGAGGCGGTCGAGGCGCAGGGACACCAGGGCGGCGACGCGATCGGGGCAGCGCTCGGGCCGGGACAGGCCGAGATCGAGCACGCGCATCACCCCGTCGACCCGGTGCATCACGAGGCGCAGGCCGCAGGCGCCGATTCCGTCCCGCTCCAGCCGGGGCGCGATCTCTGCCATCAGCAGCCGGGCGGTGACGACGATGTCCGATTGCCGGCCGATCGGGTCGAGGAAGCCCCGGGCGGCCCGGTACGCGGCCTCCTCGGTGAGCGGCGCCAGGGGCTCCGGCCGGCGGCCCATCGCCTGGTCGAGGCGCAGCAGCAGGGCCTCGCCGAAGCGGCGGGCCAGCGGCCCCCGGGCCAGGGCACCGACTTCGCCGACCCGGCGCAGGCCGAGCCGCCGCAGGCCCGAGACCGTGCCGGGATCGAGGCGCAGGGCCTCAACGGGCAGCGCCCGCAGAGCCGGTTCGGCCCCGTCGGGGGGCACGATCAACCGGTCGGAAGCGCCGTAGCAGGCCAGCGCGAAGGCGCCGCCGGGTGTGTCGGCGAGCGCGATCCGGGCGGGAATCTTCGACCGCGCCAGGCGCCCGGCCAGATCGTCCACGAGGGGTTCTTCGCCGCCGCGCAGGTGGCTCGCCCCGGCGACGTCGATGTAGAACCCATCCGCCGCCTCGGCGGCCCCGAACGGCGCCACGACGGGGGCGTAGCCCTCCGCCCAGCGGCAGAGGCGCAGCAGCGCCGCCCGGTCGGATTCGGAATCGGCGGGATGGACCTGGAGCGGCACGCCGATCCGCGCCCGGACCCGGCCCAGGGGCTCGCCGGGCCGCAGGCCCAGGGCGCGGGCCTCCGGATCGAGGGCGAGGAGCCGCAGGCCGCCGGGGCCTTCGGCCGCCACCGCGAGCGGGCCCCGGTCAGGCGCGAGACCGGCCCGCCGCAGCCGCGTCACGGGCCAGTGGCTCAGGCAGACGCAGACGATGCGCGGCATGGTCCCACTCCAGAAGCCAGTCGCCGCCCCGCCCGTTGCGGCAGCGCTCGAGCCGTGCCCGCCAGCGCGGGTTGTCCAGGGTCCCGAACCGGTCCCGGGTGGCCGGGGCCGAGGCGATGCTCCACCGGGTGGCGGCGCCGTTGGGCAGGTCGGCCTGCGGCGGCCGCAGGATCAGCACCAGCGGCGGCGCGGCCCCCTCCGATTCCCCCTCGGCGGCGAGCTGCAGGCGCCGACCGGGCTTCAGCGGCAGGCCGTCCGCGAGGAGGCCGATCAGCACCGGCAGGGCGCGGGCGTGGAGCGCCGCCTCGAGCGCGCGAAACACCTCCGCGTCGCTCCCGGCCTCCAGCAGCAGGAGCCGGCCCGGATCGAGGCCGAGCCCGGCCAGGCCATGCCCGTGGGGCAGGGGCTGGTTCGGCGCGGCGGCGATCAGCGCCGCGCCTCGTGTGCGGGCGAGCTGGGCGGTACAGAGCGCCAGGGCGAAGCCCAGGGCCGCGATCGCGTCCGCCGGCTCCATCGGGGCGATTTCGTGCGGCGGCCCGAGGGCCAGGCCGCCGCCAGGCAGATGTGCGTCGATCGCCGTCAGACCGAGCGGCAGGACCGGGCGGGGCGCCACCGGGCCGCCCGGCCCCGCGAGGCGCGCCCGCAGGATTGCCAGCCGCTCCTGAGGGCTGCCGGGTGCGGAATCCCGCCCGGTCTGGTTCGCAGGGTCCAGCCCCATCTCCACGTGCTCCGGTCATGCCGGACGATAGGAACATAACATGAACATGTTCAAACCGTTTCCGCGCGGCACCTGAATCGGACGCCGGGCCAGCGGCTTGGCCTGTGGATGGATGTGGACGCGTGTGGAATCGGCCGGGCCGCCCGCGACCAAAGCTACGGTTGACCGAGTCCGCGAGCCGAGACCACAAGTCGTGTGCCGCGCCAGACGCGGCCGACACGGTCCGAGCATGCGCCCAGCCCTCGCCTTGACGATCCTGCTCGCCCTCTCCGGAGCGGCCCTCGCCCAGCAGCCGCCGGATCCCGGCCCCGCGGCTCCCGCTTCCTCGGAGCCGCGCCCGCGTCCGGCCAAGCCGCGCGCCCGGCCCGCGCCGGCCCCGAGCCAGCCGATCATGGTCTACGACGCCCGGATCGAGGCCGGCGACCTGCGGATCTCGGGCTCGGTGCGCAAGCCCGGGGCGATCGTGGTCCTGGACGACGACATCTCGATCCAGACCGACCGGCGCGGACGCTTCACCTTCCGGGTCCCCTACCGGCCGCCGACCTGCGTGGTGACCCTCAAGGCCGAGCCGGACGAGCGCGAGGCGGTCGTGGCCAACTGCGCCGCCGAAGGCCCGCCGGGCCCGCCCGGCTCCCAGGGCGCCGCGGGTCCTCCCGGGGAGGCGGGTCCCAAGGGCGACCAGGGACCCAAGGGCGACCAGGGACCCAAGGGCGACCAGGGACCCAAGGGCGACCAGGGACCGAAGGGTGAGACGGGCGCTCCGGGCCAGCCGGGCGCCAAGGGGGATCAGGGTCCCAAGGGGGATCAAGGTCCGAAGGGCGAAGCCGGGAGCAAGGGTGAGCCGGGGCCCAAGGGCGAGCCTGGTGCAGTCGGTGGGGTGGGGCCGAAGGGCGAGACCGGCGCGTCCGCCCTCCGGGCCGTGCGCAAGTCCGACTGCGCGGGCGGCTGCACCGTCACCTGCCCGGCCGAGGAAATCCTGGTCACCGCCCACTGCCTCAAGGCCGGCACCCCGGTCTATGACGGGGAGGGGGCCACCTGCCCGTCGGAAGCTTTGGGGATCGTCGGGTTCTGCACCCGGCCGTGAGCGGAGCCGGCGGCCTTAGCCGCCGGACTCGCGCAGCCAGTCCAGCATCCCGGCGGCGGCGGCCCGGCCGCCCGCGAAGGCGCCCTGGAGCAGGTAGCCGCCGGTCGGGGCCTCCCAGTCGAGCATCTCGCCGGCCAGGAACAGGCCCGGACGGGCGCGCAGCATGGCCCGGCCGTCGAGGGCGTCAAGGCGCACCCCGCCGGCCGTCGAGATCGCCCGCTCAATGGGGGCCGAGCCGACGAGATCGAGGGGCGCGGCCTTGATCAGCCCGGCCAACGCCTCGGGCTCGGCCGGAAGAGCGGCGCCGGCGGCCTCGCGCAGCAGGCCCGCGGCCACCGGCGAAAGCCCCGCGGCCTTGCGCAGCCGGGTCGCGGTCGAATCCCCCGGCCGCGCCCCGGAGAGGCGGCGGGCCAGGGCGTCCCGGGTCAGGTCGGGACGCAGGTCGACGAGGAGGCGGGCGCTTCCCCGCGCGGCGATCGCGGTGCGCAAGTGTCGCGACAGGGCGTAGACCGCCCCGCCCTCGATCCCGGACGCGGTGATCACCGCCTCGCCCCGCACGGTAGTGCCGTCGCAGGCGAGCGCCACCCGCTTGAGCGGCGCGCCGGCAAACCGCTCCCGGAACAGGTCGGACCAGGCCACCGCGAAGCCGGCATTGGCCGGCTCCAGGGGCGCGACCTCCACGCCGAGCCCTTCGAGGAGCGGCACCCAGCGCCCATCCGAGCCCAGCCGCGGCCAGCTCGCCCCACCGAGCGCCAGCAAAGTCGCCTTGGGATGGACCTCGATCGGGCCGTCCGGCGTCTCGAAGCTCATCGTCAGGTGCAGCAATCCCGCCCCAGGGTCGGGATTGCTGCGTCCGGCGGGCGACCGCCGCCCCGCAGTCGCGGGGGCGGATCGCGATGCATCGCGATCCGAGGGCACCCTCTCGGCGATCGCCGTCATCCGGTGGCGGGTGCGGATCCGGACGCCGAGGCGGTCGAGCCGCGCCAGCCAGGCCCGCAGCAGCGGCGACGCCTTGAAGCTCGTGGGAAACACCCGCCCGCTCGACCCCACGAAGGTTGGCTCGCCGAGTTCCGCGCACCAATCCCGCAGCGCCTCCGGGGGAAAGGCCGCGATGGCGGCGTCCAGGTGGCCGACGGGATGGTAGCGCGCCAGAAACGCCGCGCGCGGCTCGCTGTGGGTGAGGTTGAGGCCGCCGCGCCCGGCGATCAGCAGCTTGCGCCCCACCGAGGGCATCCGGTCGTAGACCGTCACCGCGCGGCCGGCCTGCGCCAGCACCTCGGCCGCGGCCAGCCCGGCCGGCCCGCCGCCCACGATGGCGATGTTGTGTGTGTCGTCCGGCATCCGCCTGGAGAGCGGCAGGCACCCGTGCCTGTCAAGATGTGGCCGGGATTGCCCTGCGCGCCGTCACGGTGCTCTAAAACAAATCCGACAATGCCGGCCAATGAACCCGCAGGATCGTCCGGCCGTTCTCGGTCGGGATCTGCGAGATGGTCCGCTCCACAACCTGGCCACCCAGACGCTTGTAGAAAGCAAGCGCAGGCTCATTGGCCTCGAAAACCCATACGTGCAGGCCCTCCTCGGCCTGCTGAGCAGCCAGCTTTCGCGCGGCCGAGCGCAGCAGCGCCGCGCCGATCTTCCTGCCGCGCATCTCCGGGAGGACGTGCAGGTTATCCACCAAGCTGCCCCAGCGCCGATCCAGGTTACGCTGCGTCGCTGCGAAGCCGACAAGCGTGCCATCGCCGGTCGACGCGACGTCCACGAGAAAATCCGGGGACGGGGTGCTCAGCTTTCCGAGCCAATGAGAGCGACGATCCTCCTCGATCGGTCCGGCCAGAAACGCCGGGTCGAGGATCGAGCGATAGGCGTCCCGCCAGCTGGCTATGTGGATCGCCGCAATGGTCAGCGCGTCCGCCGCCTGCGCCGGACGGTAGATGATGTCGGCCATCCTCAAATTATGCGTGGGGCGCCGCAGGCAGGCAAATCCTGACGCACCGGGCCGAAAGCGCCGGACCACGCCGGATCGGACCCCGAATGCGGCCCACCGCTTTCGCCTGCGCCGCGACCGGGCACGCTGAGCGCCGTCCCGCGCCCCGTGTCACGCACAAGGCAGATGACCGCGGACCGTGTAGGATCCGGCGCAACGCCTCGTTAATGCCATCCCGCTCGCGCAACCCTGCGCTGCGGCCTCGTTCCCGTCCAGCCGGCCGATCCGATCCGAACCCAAGAGAGGCTTCTGACTCGTGGCGCTCTCCACTGCCGTCTCCGCGACCGAGGCGGACGCCGATCCGGCCCCATCCACCACCCAGCCGCGCCTCAACCCGCTCGAGATCCGCGCGATCGTGTTCGGCCTGATGACCGCGATGCTGCTCGCGGCCCTCGACCAGACCATCGTGGCGACCGCGATGCCGACCATCGGGCTCGATCTCGGCGACGCCGCCAATCTCCCCTGGATCGTCACCGCCTACCTGCTGGCCTCCACGGCGGTCACGCCGCTCTACGGCAAGCTCTCCGACATCCACGGCCGGCGGATCATGCTGCTGATCGCCATCGCGACCTTCGTGCTCGGGTCGCTCGCCTGCGCGGTGGCCCCCACGATGGTGACCCTGGCGCTCGCCCGGGGCCTCCAGGGCATCGGCGGCGGCGGGCTGATCGCCCTGTCGCAGACCATCCTGGCCGACATCATGGCGCCCAAGGAGCGGGCCCGCTACCAGGTGGTGATCGCCGGCGTGTTCGTGGCGGCCTCGGTGGCCGGGCCCCTGCTCGGGGGCTTCTTCGCCCAGCACCTGCACTGGTCGCTGATCTTCTGGATCAACCTGCCGATCGGCTTCCTCGCCTTCGCGCTGACCAACGCCAAGCTGAAGCTGCTGCCGCGCAACGAGCGCCGCCACAAGCTGGACTATCCCGGCGCCGTCCTGCTGGTGCTGAGCTCGACCACCCTGTTGCTGGCCCTGAGCTGGGGCGGCGTGCGCTATCCCTGGGGCTCCGCGCCGGTCCTCGGCCTGCTCGCCCTGGCTTCCGTGCTGGGATCCCTGTTCGCGGCGCGCCTGACCACTGCGGCCGAGCCGCTGATCCCCATCGAGGTGCTGAAGGACCGGGTGGTCTACAGCGCCACCCTGTCAGCCTGCTTCGCCATGGGCACCTTCATTGGCCTGACCATCTACGTGCCGATCTTCCTCGAAGGCGTGATCGGGCTCACCGCCAGCGAATCCGGCGTGGCCCTGGTGCCGCTGATGGTCGGCACCGTCACCGGGGCGACCTTGTCGGGCCGGTCGATGCTGCTGTTCCGGCATTACAAGCGCCTGCCGCTCGCCATGATGAGCCTCAGCATCGTGTGCTGCGCCGTCATCGCCCTGGAGGGCCGGCAGCTGCCGTTCTGGCTCATGGAGGTGATGCTGGCGCTGCTCTCCATGGGCATCGGGACGATCCTGCCGCTCTCCACCATCGCGATCCAGAACGCCGTGGAACCGCACCAGCTCGGCATCGCCACCGCGGCGATGAATTTCTTCCGCTCGCTGGGTGGCGCCCTGATCGTGGCCGCCTTCGGGACGATCGTGCTGGGCGGCGCCGCCGGGACCGGGCACGATGTCGAGAGCCTGATCCGCGGCGGAGACCCCGCGCAGCTCGCCCTGACCTTCCGCTCCGTGTTCCTGGCCGCCTGCCTCGGCCTGATGGCGGCCTTCGGGTTCCTGGCCTACATGGAAGAGCGCCCGCTCGGCGAGCGTCCCGCGGCGAAGCCCGGCGGCGCATCGAAAGCCGACACTCCCAGATGAGGCACAGATCTTGGCCTGGCTGATCCTGCTCGCGGCCGGCCTGCTCGAGGTGGTCTGGGCCTACGCGATGAAGCGCTCGGCGGGCTTCACGGAGATCGTCCCCAGCGTCGTGACCGTTGCGGCCGCTTTGGGCAGCTTCGTCCTGCTGGCCTTCGCCATGCGCAGCCTGCCGCTCGGCACCGCCTACACGGTCTGGACCGGCATCGGCGCGGTGGGCGCCTTCCTGCTCGGCATCCTGATGCTCGGCGAGAGCGCGAGCCCGCTGCGGATCGCGGCGGCGGCGCTGATCGTCTCCGGCCTGGTGCTGATGAAGCTCTCCGGAGAGGCCTGAGACGCGCCGGATTCCACCGCCCCCCGATCCGTAAGCCGGCAACCTCGTTTCGGGATGCGACGGGGATCATCCGGCCGCCACGTCCGTGCCCTTGATTCGCCCGGTTCGCCCGCTTAACTCGCCCCTATCGGCTGCGGGCCCCTCTGGCGGGCGCTGTTCAGCGCCCGTGATGTCGGAGCCGATGCTTTCCTTCCGGAATCAGCATCAGGTCCCGCACATGATGGACGTTCTCACCGTCGAATGGCTCGGCAAGCCGTTGTGGATGTGGCTCGGCTTCCACGCCCTCGTCGGATGTCTGCTCGCCTTCGATCTCGGGCTGCTGCACCGGGACAAGGAGCATGAGATCGGCGTCCGCGAAAGCCTGCTGCTGACCGGCTTCTATCTCGCGCTCGGCCTCGCCTTCGGCGGCTGGATCTGGTGGTATCTCGGGCCGCAGGCGGGTGAGGAATACGTCACCGGCCTCGTGGTCGAGAAGTCGCTGTCGATGGACAACGTCTTCGTCATCGCCATGATCCTGGCCGCGCTCGGCATCCCGCGCGCTGCCCAGCACCGGGTCCTGCTCTGGGGCATCCTGGCCGCCGTGCTGCTGCGCGGCCTGATGATCGGCCTCGGCGCGGCGCTGGTGCATCAGGTCCACTGGGTGCTGTCGCTGTTTGCCGCCTTCCTGATCTTCGCCGGCCTGAAGATCCTGTTCTCGGGCCCCGAGGAGGAGGGCGACTTCCAGAACAGCGCCGTGGTGCGCTGGATCAAGAAGACGTTCCGGGTCACGCCCGAGCTGCACGGCCAACGTTTCGCGGTCCGCCGGCCCGACCCGGCGACCGGCCGCAAGGCCGTATGGTTCACCCCGCTGGCCCTGGCGCTGGTGCTGGTCAACGGCGCCGACGTGATCTTCGCCGTCGACAGCGTGCCGGCGATCTTCGCGATCACCACCGACACGTTCGTGGTCTACACCTCCAACATCTTCGCGATCCTGGGCCTGCGGGCCCTCTATTTCGCGCTCGCCGCGATGGTCGACCGGTTCGCCTATCTGAAGACCGCGCTCGCCTTCATCCTGATCTTCATCGGCGCCAAGATCGTGATCGCCGACACGTTCGAGCTCGTCCACGTGCAGCCGTGGGTCTCCCTGGTCGTGACCCTGTCGCTGTTGACGATCGGCGTGCTCTACAGCCTGTGGCGCACCCGTACCGATGCGCCGGCCCCGGCGGCCTCCGGCCCGGCCCATGGCCACGAGGCGCGGGCCCACCAGGCCTGAGGGGCCAAGCCAGCGCGGCAGAGCATCAGGGCTCCGCCCTGATCACCCGCCAAAGGGCTGAGCCCTTTGGACCCCCCAGGGTTCCGGCTTTAAGCCGGCAGGGCAGCGATCAGGTCGCGCAGGGTGGTGATGGTCGAGGCATCGGCCACGCCATCCACCCGCGCTTGGCGGAAATGGCGCTGGAACGCCGTGACGACCGCGTGCGTGCGCGCGTCGAAGGTTCCGGTCACTGCGAGGTCGTAGCCGTAGAGGGCGAACATCGCCTGCAGCGCCTCGACGGGCTGGCCGGAATCACCCTGCGCGAAGAACCGCCCGTCCCGCAGGCCGGCCGGCGGCACGATGTGGCCGACGCCCGCAGCGGCGAGGCGGTCCCACGGAAACGTCTCACCCGGATCCTCCTTGCGCTCGGGGGCGACATCGGAATGGGCCAGGACCCGCTCCGGCGGGATCGGCCAGCGCCCCAGAACATCTTGGGACAGGGCGATCACCGCGGCGACCTGCGCGTCCGGGTAGGGCGGCAGCCCGCCGGCATGGCCCGGATGGACGATCTCGATCCCGATCGAGCAGGAATTGAGGTCGCGGACGCCCTTCCAGGCCCCCTGGCCGGCGTGCCAGGCACGGCGGGCCTCCGGCACCATCTGGACGATGCCGCCATCCTCGAACACGAGGTAATGGGCCGAGACCTCGCTCAGCGGGTCGCGCAGCCGCGCCAGCGCGGCGGCCCCGCTGGCCATGCCGGTGTAGTGCAGGATCAGCATGTCGGGTCGCTGCCCGCGGCGCTCGCCATGGTTCGGCGAGGGCGCGACGCGGCGAGCGAGGGGGCTGTCCGGAACGAGGCTCACCGCTATCCGCGCTCCTGCACGATCCGGTCGTAGGCGGCGTTGATGGCGGCAAGCCGGCGCGTGGCGATCGCCACCGCCTCGGCGGGCAGGCCCCGGGCCAGCGCCCGATCGGGATGGTGCTCGGCGACGAGCGCCCGGTGGCGCGCCTTCACGGTCGCGTCGTCGGCATCCCGGTCGAGCCCCAGCACCGCGTAGGGATCGTCCGGCAGCCGCACGTGCCGGGCCGCGATGCGGCGGAACGCGGCCTCATCGAAGCCGAAGATCCCCGAGACCGCGCGCAGATAGCGCTCTTCCGCCTCGTGCAGGGCCCCGTCGGCGCCGGCGATCTGGAACAGGCCGTCGAGCACGTCTTCGAGAAGGGCGGGCTCGTCCCCGAAGGTCGCCGCGAGTTGCCGGGCATAGGCTTCGAAGCCGTTGGTGGTCTTCTTCGCGAGATCGAACAGCCGCTCGACGCCGGCCCGCGCCGAATCTTCGACGTGAACGACGCGGCCGAACGCCTCGACCTCGGAGGGCAGCACCACGCCGTCGGATTTGGCCATCTTGGCGGCCAGCGCCACCAGCCCGGTGGTGAACACCACGTCGCGCGGGGTCGGGCCGAAGGGTGCGCCGATTCGGTCGACCAGGAAATGGCCCGCGACACCGCCGATCAGCGCCCCGAGCGGACCGCCGATGGCAAGACCGAGCCCGGCGCCGCCGAGCTTGCCCCAAGGTCCCTGGGGCTTCCCCTGAGCCTTAAGCTGAGCCTTGTCGACCTCCTGGCTCATGGGCGGGGCGGCCCCGAACGGGATCGTGGACGCGGTGCGATCATGGTCGGCGGCTTTGGGTCCCGCACCGGGGACGCGCCCGGCCGGGGGCCGGGATAGCCGCTCCTCAGGCGGCGCGGAAGGGCCGGGACGCGTCCCGGCCCCCGCTCTGGCGCCTTAGCGGCAGTAGATGTTGCCGTAGGCATCCCGGTAGGTGCCGTAGGGGCAGCGCGGCGCGGTCGAGGCGCCCACGATGGCACCGCCGGCGCCGCCGATCGCGGCACCCGCCAGGGCACCGCCCGCGCGGCCCGTGGCGGCCGCGCCGATGGCCGCACCGGTGAGCGCGCCGAGGCCGGCGCCGCCGAGCGCGCGATCCTCGGGGGTGTTGCAGGCGCCCAGCGACAGGGCGGCGATGGTGGCGAGGGCGGCTGCGGTCAGCTTCTTCATGGTCCCCTGATCTCCCTTGTGCATCCGGTCCGGCCGTCGGCCGTGATCGTCGCGGATCGCGGTGAGCTTAGCAGGAAAGCAATGCCCGCCATACGGCTAAGGTTCCACACGCGGTTGCGGAGTTGCGCGCCCTTCCCGTCTCGCCCTATGCCACGGCCCGAGAGGCGACGCTCCGGCCGGGGCGCCGCGGCGCCATCCGCGAGGATCCCATGTCGAGAGCCACCACGATCGTCCGCCGGGCCGCGGTTCGACCCGACCGCGTCGCCGACACGGTGAGCCTCGATCACGCCGCCCGGGCGGCGGCCTCCGGATCCCTCGTCGCGGAGGGCGGCCTCGCCTTCGAGGTGGCGCTCACCAAGGCGGCGGCGCTGGAGGACGGCGATGCCCTGCGCCTGGAGGACGGCCGCCTGGTCGCCATCCGGGCCGCCGCGGAGGATCTCCTGGAGGTCCGCGCCGAGAACCCGGCCCGGCTGACCCGCCTGGCCTGGCAGCTCGGCGGCAACCACGTCCCCGCCGAAATCGCCGCCGACGTGCTCTACGTCCCGGCCTCCCCGGCCAATGCCGAGCTGGTGCGCGGGCAGGGCTGCACCGCGAGCCCGGTCTCGCGCGCCTTCCGGCCGGAGCGCGCCGCACACGACCACAGCACCTGCGGGCACGACCATAGCCACGACCATCACGGCCATGATCACGGGCACGCGCACGATCACGGCCATCACGGGCACGACCATGCCGAAGCCCATCGCCACGCCCAGGCCCATGACCATGACCATGCGCATCCCGGGCACGTCCACGGCCCCGGCTGCAACCACGACCACTGACGGGCGCGGTCGAAGCCGATCCCGGTTCGGCGTCCGTTTCGTGGCGCGGACGTTCCGGGATGCCGGCACGGGACCGTCGGCCGAATCCCGGACCCGTGGCGTCGCCGAGAGGGGCGGTTGACGGAGCGGATCTTCCGCGACCCACCGGATACCGCGGTGCTGACGACGCGAAGCCTCATTCGCGACGGGGCCTGGATTGCCTACGTGTCCCACGATGCCGACGATGGCGGTTGGCAGTTCCACGACGGCTCCTCCGAGCGCCCGAGCGTGGAAGAGGCTGCGGTGGTGTCGCTGCGAAGCGTGGTGCTGCGCGACGGATCGTTGACCGCGTTGGTCGATCGACCCGAGGGTTGGCGCGCCTGGCGTGACGGCCCGGACGCGCCCTGGCAGCGGTCGAAGATCCCGAGCGGGGGCCAGACCGGTCCGGCCGATTGACGGGCCCGCCCCGATCGCCACTTCGCGATCGGCCCCAGGGCTCTCCTCAGGGTTCTGCTCTTGCCATCGTGCGCGGCGAAGCGATCCTGAGCAGATCACGCTCTTGCAGCGCGGCCTGTCCGGACCCGCCGCCTTGCGCTCGCGAGATCGGCGCAGAGGATCGGAGGCTTTGCCCCATTCTCGCGCCCCGGTCGGATCGCGTCGGCGGCGGCCCCTTCCCGCCGAAGAGCAGCCTCAATCAATCGCAAGCTGTCATCGATATCAAAAACGATCGCCAAGAACGCCTTTAAAATAGATCTTCCGAAATATTATATCCCATATATGGCAAACATTGGGGCTAATTACCCTATACATAATGCGTGCTCCAAGTGTTGCACACAGATCACAGCCACAGGTCCAAGCTTTTGATACGACGTCGTCAATTCGTATTCTTGGACACCCGGACTATGCGCAAGACCATCGCTTCCCTGGCCGCCTTCGCTGCGTTGACGACAGCTGCTTCCGCGGCTGATCTGCCTCGCCGCGCGTATACGCCCCCGCCGCCGCCCGTTCCGGTCTTCTCCTGGGCCGGCGCCTATTTCGGCATCAACGCCGGTTACATCACCACAACCAAGGACAGCGTGACGACGGCCGGCGTGTTCCCGGGCAACGACGGCGTCCGGGTCGGCAACCGTCCGGCAGCTCTGGGCCTGCCGCGGGACGGCTTCACCGGCGGCGGCCAAGTCGGCTACAATTATCAGTTCACGCCAGGTTCCGGCTTCGTCGTCGGTGCCGAGGCCGATCTGGCCTATACCGACCTGAACCGCACCCGCAGCACCACCGGGCGCCTGGGCGGCATCAGCACCTTCCGGCAGATGGGCGATTCGCTCGGGACCGTGCGCGGGCGCGTCGGCTACGCCTTCGACCGCACCCTCGTCTACGCCACCGGCGGCTTCGCCTATGGGGCCGAGACCTATCGCGGCGTCTTCCAGACGGCGGCCGGCCAGCCGACCTTCTACGGCAGCAGCTCGCGCGTCGAGACCGGCTACGCCGCTGGCGGCGGCATCGAGTTCGCGCTGCCCACCGACTCCGTGTTCAACATCTTCCATTCCAACGCGGTGACCCTGAAGGGCGAGGCGCTGTACTACGATCTCGGCCGCCGCACCGTGCCGCTCGTGGCGGTCGGACCGGGCGCCGGCGCCTACGCCGCCCGCTTCCGCAACGAGGGCGTGCTCGGCCGCTTCGGCCTGAACTACAAGTTCGGCAGCTAACGCGCAGGGCGCGACGGCCTGATGCAATCAGGCCGGACCGGGCTTCGGGACAGTCCCGGCGGAAGGCCTGTCTCGAACCCGGCCGAACGTCGATCACGCGGCCCGGACGCCATCGCCCGAGGCCGCAGGTCGTTCAGGGCCGCTTCGGCACCGGCCGCCGGCAATAGGCGCGGGCCTCCGCCTCCTTGAGCCCGTCCTGTGCCGCCGCGCATTGGTCGAGGGTCAGGCCGATGCTGGCCGCGTAGGTCTGGTTCGGCGACAAGGCGTCTCGCGCGAGGCTTGCCAGGTAGAACAGGAAAGCGGCCACCGCGATCAGCGTCGCCGCCACGAGGACGCGGTTCAGCATCCGGCCCGCTCCCGGCCGCGCAGGCGAGCCCTCCGGCGCATCACGGGAAGCCGACCAGCATCTGTGCCAGCGCGAGGAGCACGAGGCCCGCGCAGATCAGCGTGATGGCGGTGCGATCGAGACCGGTCCGACGCATGGCGCTCCAGCCTAACACCCGTATCGAACCGGCGCGACGCTCACAGGACCAGGCCCAAGAGGCCCGTGGCCAGGCCGCAGCCGAGCGGCAGCGCCGCGGCGCTGAGCAGCGCGCGATCGATAATGCGCGCGACCCGATCCTCCGGTTGACACTCGACCATGGCGCCGCCTCCCTCGGTTCCAACACTGAAGGCCGCCTGTTGCTGCCCTGTGTCGTCGAACGGCACCGCCCTGAAACGCGACCGTGCGCGGCCGTCCCGCGCCCGGCGCGTCGGCGGGGCGCAGGAACACCCCGCAGGACCCATCGTTGGACTCCCATCCCAACGCGAGGCCCTCATGACCACTGATCCGCTGCACAAGTATCCGCGCCCGCCCTTCGAGGCGCAGCCGCAGAGTTTTCCAGGCAAGACCGGCCGGATGGCGCCCGAGCCCGATCACGGCGAGGACAGCTACAAGGGCTCCGGCAAGCTCACCGGCCAGGTCGCGCTGATCACCGGCGGCGACAGCGGCATCGGCCGCGCCGTGGCGATCGCCTATGCCCGCGAAGGAGCCGACGTCGCCATCTCGTACCTGCCGGAGGAGCAGGCCGATGCGGAGGCGGTGAGTGGCTGGATCGAGAAGGCCGGCCGGCGCGCGCTGCTTTTGCCGGGCGACCTCAAGGACCCGGCCTATGGCCGCTCGATCGTCGCCCGCACCGTCGAGACCTTCGGCCGCCTCGACGTGCTGGTCAACAACGGCGCGTTCCAGCAGCCGAACGAGGGCCTGGACGCCATCGAGGACACGATCTTCGAGGACCATTTCCGCACGAACGTGTTCGGCCCGTTCTACGTGACCAAGGCGGCGCTCGCCCACCTGAAGCCCGGCGCCTCGGTGATCTTCACCTCGTCGGTGAACTCCAAGCACCCGATGCCGACGCTCATGGCCTACAGCGCCACGAAGGGCGCGCTGAGCAACATGGTGCTCAGCCTCTCGCAGCTGCTCGCCGAGAAGGGCATCCGGGTGAACGGCGTGCTGCCGGGCCCGATCTGGACGCCGTTCATCCCATCCGGGATGAGCCAGGATTCGGTGAAATCCTTCGGCAATCAGGTGCCGTTCGGCCGCCCCGGCCAACCGGCTGAACTCGCCTCCGCCTACGTGATGCTGGCCTCCGAGGAGAGCAGCTACACGTCCGGCGCGCTGATCACCGTGGCCGGCGCGATGCCGGTGTTCTGATCGCGGACCACGACCGGGACACCGCCCGTCGCCAGACACGGCGGTGTCCCGCAACCCCGTGCGCTGTTCGGGACCCGCTCCGTCGTGGTATCAGCGGCCTCTCCCCCCAACCCGCAGGACGACACCCGCCGCGCGGGGCAATACGGATCTGGCACGTGACGGCGGCTGAGACTTGCGGCGCACTTCCGGGATGGCGGTTCTCCGTCGCCCCGATGATGGACTGGACCGATCGGCATTGCCGGGCCTTCCACCGCACCCTGTCGGCGCGGGCGCGCCTCTACACCGAGATGGTCACCACCGGCGCAGTGCTGCACGGGCCGCGCGAGCGGCTGCTCGGCTTCTCGGATCTGGAGCACCCGGTGGCGGTGCAGCTCGGTGGGTCCGATCCGGCCGAGCTAGCGCGGGCCGCGCGAATCGCCGCGGAGTTCGGCTATGCCGAGATCAACCTTAATGTCGGCTGCCCGTCCGACCGGGTGCAGGACGGCCGCTTCGGCGCCTGCCTGATGCGCGAGCCGGCTCTGGTTGGCGATTGCGTGGCCGCCCTGAAGGCCGCGGTTTGTGTGCCCGTGACGGTCAAATGCCGGATCGGCGTCGACGACCAGGATCCCGAGGCGGCCCTCGACGCGCTCGCCGACGCGGTCGTGGCCGCCGGGGTGGACGGGCTGATCGTCCATGCCCGCAAGGCCTGGCTCCAGGGCTTGTCGCCCAAGGAGAACCGCGACGTGCCGCCCCTCGATTACGGCCGCGCCGCCCGGCTGAAGCGGCGGCTCGGCGCCCTGCCGGTGGCGGTCAATGGTGGCCTGCGCGACCTCGACGCCGCGCAAGACCGCCTCGCCGAGGTCGACGGCGTGATGGTCGGCCGCGCCGCCTATACCGAGCCGGCTTTGCTGCTCGGCGTCGATCCGAAGCTGTTCGGCGTGGCTGCGCCGGTGCCCGACGCCTTCGCGGCCGTGGAGGCGTTCGAGCCCTACATCGCCGACGTGCTCGCCCGCGGCGAGCGTCTGCACGCGGTCACCCGCCACATGCTCGGGCTGTTCAACGGCCGGCCCGGCGCAAGGGCCTTCCGGCGCCACCTTTCGACCCACGGGATGCGGCCGGATGCCGGCCTCCAGACCCTGCGGGACGCGGTGGCGACGGTCTCGCGCGACGTGCCGGAGGCCCGGGCGGCCTGAGATCCACGCCCGTCAGGGCGGGCTCAGGATCAGCCGGTCGCCCCGGACTTCGTAGGCGGAGAGGCGTGTCAGGAAGGTTTGGCCCAGCAGGTTGCCGGCAAGCGAGCCGGGCCGCGCCACCATGGCGTTCACCCGGCGCTCGCTGATCGTGCCGATGCGCAGCGAATCGAGCTGGATCGGCGCGGCATAGGCAATGCCGTTGGCCGTGGAGACCCGGGCGGTGAACGCGGCCGGCGCCGGGGTGATGCCGAGAGCCGCGGCGTTCTCGGCGGTCAGCACGACGCTGCTCGCCCCGGTATCGAACAGGAACGGCTGCACCCGGCCGTTGACCTCGGCCTCGACCCGGAAATCGCCGTCCGCCCGGCGGGTGATCGTCACGGAGCCGCCGGGGCCGGACACCGCCGAGCCGGGCCGGAGATCGCCGAGCACCCGGGCGCCGACGCCCTGGAACCGGTCACGGTAGCTGTAGCCGATCACCAGGGCGAGCCCGATCATCGCCCAGGCAAAGAGCGCGCGCAGGTTTGGGCCGAGCGCGGACCGGAATTGCCGCCAGTAGCCGGCGACCACCAGGGCCAGGATGCCCCCGGTCGAGGCGAGCGCGGCGAGGTGGTCGGGCTCGATCACGCCGCCGATGCTGTCGCTGCCGTCGCTGAGGACCAGCACGGCCGTGACCAGCGCGATGGCGGCAAGCCCAAGATAGATCATGACGGCAACGGCTCCTCCGAGGACGTGAACCCGGCCCCGCGCAGCCGGGCGCCGAGCCCGGCCATGATCGCCCGGCGCTTGGCTTCCGACATCCCACCCCAGGCGGCGATCTCGTCGCGGGTCCGGCCGCAGCCGCGGCACAGCCCGCTGGCGGCGTCGAGCACGCAGACCTTGGTGCAGGGGGACGAGGGTTTGGGCACGGGCGACATCGCCGATCCTTGGCCGCGGGATCGTGGCTCGATCAAGGCCCGGGATGCCGCATCAATCCGCCGAGGCCGCCACGAGGGCGAGCAGGGCGGCGATCTCGGCGAGCTGCTGGCAGGCGCCGATCACGTCGCCGGTCTGGCCGCCGATCGTGTGACGGGCGAGGCGGGTCAGGGCGAGGGCCGCGAGGCCGGCGCACAGGATCATCAGCGCGACGCCGCGCAGCGGCAGGCCGAGGATCACGCCGGCGAGCGCCACCGCGAGACCGATCGCGAGAGCGACCCACAGGCTCGCGCGGTTCGGACGACCGACGGAGGCGGAGAGGCCGCCGGGCCGGGCCGGCGGCAGCAGCACCATCGGGGCGAGGGCCGCGAGCCGGGACAGGGCGGCGACCAGGATCAGCGCGGTCGCGGCCGCGTAGCCGGTGCGGTCCAGCAGCGTCGCCAGCGCGCCGATGCGCAGCGCCAGCGCCAGGACCAGGGCCGCCCCGCCATAGGCGCCGATCCGACTGTCGCGCATGATCTCCAGGCGCCGCTCGAGCGTGGCACCGCCGCCGAAACCGTCGGCGACGTCGGCCAGGCCGTCCTCGTGGAGCGCGCCCGTGGCCAGGACCATGACGGCCACCGCCAGGGCCGCGGCCAGGAACGGCCCCAACCCGATCCACCAGCCCGCTGCCAGCACCAGGGCGGCGGGGAGGGCGAGGATCAGGCCGGCAAGCGGCAGCATGCGGGGCAGGGCGGTGAAATCGGGGGCCCGATGCGGGTCCGGCTCACCGGGCAGTTGCGGCACGGGCAGGCGGGAGTAGAACCGCAGGCACCCGGCGAGGTCGTAGAGGGCGCCGCGCCCGGGCCAATCGGCCTCCCCGCCGGTCTGCCTGTCCATCGCGGCCTCTCGCCACCACCCGCCACCGCGCCCCGGTGGGGCGAGCCGATCGCGAACGGTCAGGCGGCGCAGAATCACTATAGTCGTCCCGATACGCCGTCGTCTCCCCGTTCGCGGGCGCCCACAGGAAATCATCGCCGCCATGACCGACGCCGCAAAAACAGATCCGGGCCCGTTCGACGATATCCGCAACCTGCTCAAGGCGATGCCGGGCCCCGACCGGGACGCGCAGGAGGCGGTGGCCGCCCGGGACGCGACCCTGACCAAGCCGGCGGGCTCCCTCGGGCGGATGGAGGATCTCGTGTCCTGGCTGGCGGCCTGGCAGGGCAAGGCGCCCCCGAGCCTCGACCGGCCTCTGGTCTGCGTCTTCGCCGGCAGCCACGGGGTGACCCGCAAGGGCGTCTCCGCGTTCCCGGACGCGGTCAACCGGCAGATGCTCGACAATTTCGCCGCCGGCGGGGCGGCGATCAACCAGATCTGCGCGGCCTACGGGCTCGGCTTCAAGGTGTTCGACCTCGCCCTCGACATGCCGACCGGCGACATCACCGAGGGCCCGGCCCTCGACGAGCGCGCCACGGTGGCCACGATGGCGTTCGGCATGGAGGCGGTGGCCGCCGGCACCGATTGCCTCGGCATCGGCGAGATGGGCATCGGCAACACTACGGTGGCGGCCGCGCTCTACGCCGCCCTGTTCGGCGGCGAGCCCGCCCATTGGGTCGGGCGCGGCACCGGCATCGACCAGGACGGCCTCGCCCGGAAGGTGGCGGCCGTGGAGGCGGCGCTCGCGCACCATGCCGGCCATCTCGGCGACCCGCTCCAGATGCTCGCCCGGCTCGGCGGCCGCGAGATCGCCGCCATGGCGGGGGCGATCCTGGCCGCGCGCCTGCAGCGGATCCCGGTGGTGATCGACGGCTACGTCGCCACCGCGGCGGCGGCGCTCCTCCACGCCGCCGACCCAAGCGCGCTCGACCATTGCCTGGCCGGCCACGTCTCGGCGGAGGGCGTCCATGCGGAGGTGCTGGAGCGGCTCGGCCTCGTGCCGCTGCTGGCGCTGGGGATGCGGCTCGGCGAGGGTTCCGGCGCCGGCATGGCGATCGGCCTGCTCAAGGGCGCGCTCGCCTGCCACACCGGCATGGCGACCTTCGCGCAGGCGGGGGTTTCCGGGAAGAGCGCCGGGTAGGCGCGCGAGCCACGATTCGATGCTATATCGGGCGGACCCGATAACGGATCCGTCGATCCCGCGTCCCTCCCACCAGATCACCTCATCCTGAGGTGGCGCAGCGAAGCGGAGCCCTCGAAGGAGGGCTCCAGGACTTCGCGGCGGTCCCTGGAGGGGTCCTTCGAGGCCCGTCGATCTCCGATCGCCGGGCACCTCAGGATGAGGGCGCGGGTGGGATCGCTACGAAAAAAACGATGAACATCACCCAAGCCTTCACCTTCGAGGCGGCCCATCGGCTGCCGAACGTGCCCGCCACGCATCGCTGCCACCGGATGCACGGGCACTCCTACCGGGTCGAGCTGACGGTCTCCGGGCCCGTGGACCCGCATACGGGCTGGGTGATCGACTTCTACGACATCGAATCGATCTTCGGCCCGCTGCTGGCGCGGCTCGACCACCATTGCCTCAACGAGATCGAGGGGCTGGAGAACCCGACCGCCGAGAACATCGCGGCCTGGATCTGGCATCGCCTGCGGCCGGACCTGCCGGGGCTTGCCCGGGTGCGGGTCGCGGAGACGCCGATGTCCTGGGCCGAGTACGATGGCGACTGAAGCTGCGATCATCGGCGACCGCTCGGCGCTGGTGCTGTTCTCCGGCGGCCAGGATTCGGCCACCTGCCTCGCCTGGGCTCTCGACCGGTTCGACCATGTCGAGACCTTAGGGTTCGATTACGGTCAGCGCCACCGGGTCGAGCTCGAGCGCCGGGCGGTCTTGCGCGCCGGCATGGGCCGCATCGACCCGGCCTGGGCGACTCGCCTCGGCGCGGATCATACCGTGGCGCTCGACGCTTTGGGCAAAATCTCCGAGACGGCGCTGACCCGGGATGCCGAGATCGGGTTCGCGGAATCGGGCTTGCCCAACACCTTCGTGCCCGGCCGCAACCTCGTGTTCCTGACCTTCGCGGCGGCGCTCGCCTATCGGCGCGGGATCCGGCACGTGGTCGGCGGCATGTGCGAGACCGACTATTCCGGCTATCCGGATTGCCGGGACGACACGATCAAGGCGCTGCAGGTCGCGCTGAACCTCGGCATGGAGCGCCGGTTCGTGCTGCACACGCCGCTGATGTGGCTCGACAAGGCGCAGACCTGGGGTCTCGCCGAGGATCTGGGCGGGCGCCCGCTGGTCGACCTGATCGTTGAGGACAGCCACACCTGCTACCTCGGGGAGCGCGGGGCGCGCCACGCCTGGGGCTACGGCTGCGGCACCTGCCCGGCCTGCCGGCTGCGGGCGGACGGGTTCGCGCGGTTCAGCGGCCCTGCGGCCTGAGACCGTCCACCAGCACCGCCAGCGTATCCGCGAAGGCTGCCGGACTCGCGAACAGCCGCTCCATCAGCAGCGCCCCCTCCAGGGTGGCGATGACGTAGCGGGCGAGCACCGCGGGTTCAGGTCCGGAGCGCACGCTGCCATCGGCCTGCCCCGCGCGCAGCACCGCCTCCAGCCAGACGAGATGCCCCTCGAAGAACGTCGCGATGGCGCCGCGCAGCCGCTCAGGCAGCGCCTCGCCCTCGATGGCGAGCGCCGCGCACAGGCAGCCGAGCCCCTGCTCGACGCCGCCGAGATAGAGCTGTCCATAGGCGGCGATCCGCCCCGGGCCGTCCAACACCTCCGCGCGGATCGCCGCCAGGGCGGCGTCGTAGCGGTCGGCATAGGCCGCCACCAGGGCTGCGCCGAGATCGACCTTGGTGGGAAAATGGTGGTGGATGCTCGCCTTGCGGATGCCCACCGCCTCGGCGAGGTCGGCGTAGCTGAACCCGGCAAAGCCGCGCCCCCGGACCAGGGTCTCGGCCTGACAGAGCAACTCGGCGCGGGTGTCTCGCATCGCTCGGACATCGTCTCTGCGGCTCGCGCGAACGTGTGACCGTCCGGCGCCCGTTCCCCAACATGCCACTTGACCGCCCAAAGATCTACCTACTTAATGGTAGGCAATTGGAAGCCCTCGCAAATCGCCCGCTGCGCCGTCGTGCCCGGCGGGCAACGCCCGGCCATCGGGCGTTCTGGGAGAGGCTCAAGACAGGGAGGTTCCGGCATGACGGCATCCGCCGTCCATCCAGGCGAATCCGCCGCCGCGGGCCGCACCCTGTCGCGGCGTCACGCCCTGTTCGCCGGCCTCTGCCTGTGCTGCCTGCCGACCCTCGGGCGCGCCGCCGAGAGCTTCACGATGGAGGAGGTCGGCCCCGGCATCTTCATGCGCCAGGGCCTGACCGCCGACGCCACCGCCGACAACGCCGACGCCATCGCCAATATCGGGTTCCTCATCGGCCGGGACGGCGTGCTCGTCACCGAGACCGGCGGCAGCCTCGCGGACGGCCAGTGGCTGCGGGCCGAGATCGCGAAGCGTACCCGCAAGCCGATCACCCATGTGGTGCTGACCCATGTCCACCCGGACCATGTCTTCGGGGCCGGGGCCTTCGTGCAGGACAAGCCGGTCTTCATCGGCCACGCCAAGCTCGCCGAGGCCCTGGGCGCGCGGGGGGAGTTCTACCGCCAGCGCCTTGTCGAGATGCTCGGCGAGGCGCGCACCGGGCCGGTCATCTACCCGACCCTGAGCGTCGCCGACACCGCCGAGATCGATCTCGGCGACCGGCGCCTGACCTTCACGGCGCACGGGCCGGCCCATACCAGCTGCGACCTGTCGATGCGCGATTCCGGCAGCGGCCTGCTGTTCCCCGCCGACCTGCTGTTCGTGAACCGGATCCCGTCGCTGGACGGCAGCCTGCGGGGCTGGCTCAAGGAAATCGAGCGGCTGAAGGCCATGGGCGCGACCCGGGCGGTGCCGGGCCACGGGCCGGTCTCGGTCGATCTCGGCCCGGCGCTCGCCGACCTCACCGGCTACCTGACGGCTTTGCGCGACGGAACCCGCGCGGCGATCGCCAAGGATGTCCCGATCGAGAAGGCCGTGGCCAGCGTCGCGCAGGACCAGCGGGACAAGTGGGCCCTGTTCGACACCTATAACGGCCGCAACGTCACCGTGGCCTACCAGGAACTCGAGTGGGAATAGTCTTTCGAGCCTCCATATTCAGACCAACCGGGAGAAACGCCATGACGCTCAAGACCGCCCACGCGGCAGCGCTCGCCCTGATCCTCGCCACCACCGCCCTGGCGGGCCCCGTCCGGGCCGCCGGCGCCTCCGACACCGAGCAGGAGCGGGCCGCGCGCTGGCAGGAGATCGCCAAGTCGATCTTCGGCGACCGCGCCATCGAGAAGACCGACAGCCTGGTGAAGATCGACGCCCCCGCCCGGGCGCTCGACGCCGCCCTGGTGCCGATCACCCTGACCATGCCGCAGGGTGATCAGATCAAGGCAGTGTCGCTGATCATCGACGACAACCCGGCCCCCTACGCGGCCCGGTTCGAGTTCGGCCCGGCCGCCGACCCGGCGGAGCTGAAGCTGCGGGTGCGGGTCAACAACTACACCGACATGCACGCCGTGGTGGAGACCCAGGACGGCAAGCTCTACGAGGCCAAGCAGTTCGTAAAGGCGTCCGGCGGCTGCTCGGCCCCGATGGGCATGAGCGACGAGGAGGCCATGAAAGGCATGGGCGACATGCGCATGAAGTTCGCCGAGACGAAAGCGGGCAAGCCCGTGGAGGCGACGCTGATGATCCGCCACCCGAACTTTTCCGGGATGCAGATGAACCAGGTCACCCGCGACTACACGCCGGCCCGCTACATCGACAAGCTCACCGTCTCGGCGGGTGACCGCAAGGTCTTCACCATGACGGGCGACATCTCGATCGCGTCGAACCCGGTGATCAACTTTGCGTTCAAGCCGGACGGCAAGCCGCTCCAGGTGGCGGCGAGCGACAATGCCGGGGGCAGCTGGCAGCACAGCTTCACCCCGCCGAGCCCGACGAACTGACCATGGCGCGCCTGACCCCGATCGGGCGGCTCGCGGCGGCTCTGGCCGCTCTCGGCTGCCTCGCCGCCGCCCCGGCAGATTCGCCCGTGAACGTGCCGGAGCCGGAGGGGCTCTATGCCGGCCCGCCCAAGGGCTACACCCCGCAGACGCTCAAAGGCGCCGCGGTGATCGACGCCGACGCGCTCGCCGCGCTGTTGGTGGGGCCGGACAAGCCGGTGCTGATCGACGTCGCGGCTCCCGACCGCAAGCCGTCGAACTTCCCCGAGGGCCGCCTCTGGCTGCCGGTGCATCCCTCGATCCCCGGTTCGGTCTGGCTGCCGCTGGCCGGGGCCGAGCCCATCGCCCCGGAGCGGGAAGCCCTGTTCTACGCCCGGGTCGCGGAACTGACCGGCGGCGATACGGCCAAGCCCGTCGTGGTGTTCTGCCACGTCGAGTGCTGGGGCAGCTGGAACGCGGCCAAGCGCCTGGTGCGCAAGGGCTATACCGGCGTGCGCTGGTTCCCCGACGGCGTTGAGGGCTGGCAGGAGAAGCACGAGACGGCGACCTTACGCGAGGACCCGGCCTGGAAGGCTGCGGCCGAACCCCAGGCGGGGCGCTGACCCGCGGGGCAGGGCGGTGTATGAGGGCCGCATGACGCGGAACGCGCCCCCTCTCCCGTGCGGGAGAGGGTTGGGGTGAGGGGCCAGGGCTCTCCGGAAAGGTCGCATCCCTCACCTTGTCCCTCTCCCGCACGGGAGAGGGGACCCGCGCTCGACCCCAATGAGCCGAAAGAGGTCCGAACCATGTCGCAGGTCGTGCAGTCCCGCCGGCTCCGAGCCATCGACATCGGCAAGCGCAAGGCCGAGGGGCGCAAGATCATCGCGCTCACCGCCTACCACGCCCATACCGCCGGCATCGTCGATCCCTATTGCGACTTCATCCTGGTGGGCGACTCGCTCGGCATGGTGATGCACGGGATGGAATCGACCATCCCGGTCACCCTCGAAATGATGATCCTGCAGGCGCAGGCGGTGATCCGCGGCACCGCCAAGGCGCTGGTGGTGGTGGACATGCCGTTCGGCTCCTACGAGGCCAGCCGGGAGCAGGCCTTCCTCAACGCCTCCCGGGTGCTCAAGGAGACCGGGGCGGGGGCGATCAAGATGGAGGGCGGGGCGCATTTCGCCGAGACGGTGGCCTTCCTGGTCCAGCGCGGCGTGCCGGTGATGGGCCATATCGGCCTGACCCCCCAGGCAGTGAACACGATGGGCGGGTTCAAGGTCCAGGGGCGTGCGCCGGACGACGAGCGCCGCCTGCTGGAGGACGCGCGGGCGATCTCCGAGGCCGGCGCCTTCGCGATCGTGCTGGAGGGTATCGTCGAGCCGGTGGCGCGCGCCATCGCGACGTCGCCACAGGTCACCGCCGCCACGATCGGCATCGGCGCCTCGGCGGTCTGCGACGGGCAGATCCTGGTTCTGGAGGATATGCTCGGCCTCTCCGAGAAAACGCCGAAATTCGTGCGCCAGTTCGGGTCGCTCCGGGCCCATATCGAGGACGCCGTGAAGGCCTATGCCGACGCGGTGCGGGCCGGGCGGTTCCCGGCGGACGATCACACCTACGGGTAGGGACCAGACCCACCCGACGCGCGGTCCCCGGCCTCGGCCGTTTCGGGCAGCAGCGCCATGAGGGCGCGCAGGGCCGGGCTGGCGTCCCCCGACCAGACCAGGCGGGTGCGGTTGCGGCGCAGGTGCGGGGGCAGCTTATGGCGCTCCACCGCCGTGTTCATCACCGCATGGTCGAGCACCTCCGCCGGCACGATGGCCATGCCGGTGCCCGCTGCCACGCAGGCCACGATGGCGTGGTACGAGCTCATTTCCAGGACCCGGTCGTAGGACGCGCCCTCTTCCGCCAGCCACTCGATCAGGCGCTGGCGGTACGAGCAGCCATGCGGGAACGCCACCAGGGTCCGCCGGCCGGTCCCGGGCGCGGTCCGGCCGGTGATCAGCACCAGCTCCTCGTTGAAGGCCGGCACCGACGACAGGCTCGGGCGATCGAACGGCTCGGAGACGAAGGCCGCCTCGATCTCGAACCGCTCAAGCTGCCGGAGCATGGCGCGGGTGGTGCCGGTCTGCAGCTCGATCGTGACGTCGGGGAACTGCGCGTGGAAAGCCGACAGGATCGGCGGCAGCCGCGCGCCCGCCGCGCTCTCCAGCGAGCCCAGGCGCAGGACGCCGCGAACCACGCCGCTGCGCAGCTCCTGCTCAGCCAGATCGGCCATCCGCAGCAGCGCCTCGGCATGGCCCAGGAGGGTGCGCCCGGCCTCGGTGAGGGTCAGGCCGCGGCCCTCGCGGCGGAACAGGGCCACGCCCAGCCGCGCCTCGAACTGCTTGATCCGGGTCGTCACGTTGGACGGGACCCGGTGCAGCGTCGCCGCCGCCCGCGTAACCCCGCCCTCCCGGACCACGCAGCGGAAGATATCGAGGTCGTCGAGATCCATCGTTCTCATCTGGAGAAGCGTACGTCACAAAAATTCATTTTCCAAGAATGGCCGGCGGGTGTTCAAAGGGTGTCGCCATGAGCACGCGCCCGCACGCCCCGACCGATTCGGAACGCCCGCCCTGGCCGGTCGTCGCCAGCGGCCTCGTCGCCCTCGCGGTCGCCATGGGCATCGGCCGGTTCGCGTTCACGCCCTTGATGCCGCTGATGATGCGCGACGGCACCCTCACGGCCGCCGTGGGGGCGGAATGGGCCGCGGCGAACTACGGCGGGTATCTGGTCGGCGCCCTGACGGCCTCGTGGTTCGCCGGCAATCCGCGGTGGGGGCTGCTCCTGAGCCTGGCCGGCGTGGCGCTCGCCACGGTGGCGATGGCGGAGGTCGACCACGACGCGCCGGCCGGACTCGGGGCCGGATTGCGGGCCCTGGCCGGCGTGTTCAGCGCCTGGGCCCTGGTCTGCGCCAGCGGCTGGTGCCTGGCCGAGCTCGCCCGGCGCCGGGTCGGCGCGCTTGGCGCCTGGATCTATACCGGCGTCGGCTCAGGCATCGCGCTCGCCGGCACGCTGGCCTGGCTCGGCGGGATCCAGCCGGCGTCCCGGCTGTGGCTCGAGCTGGGGCTGGTCGCCGGGCTCGGCGCCCTGCTGGTCTGGTCCCTATCCCGGGGGCAGGGCCCGGAAGCGGCCGGGATCGGGGAGCGCGAGGCCGCCGCCGTCGTCCGGCGCCCCCGGAGCGGCCAGGCGGCCCTGGTCCTGTGCTATGGCGTCTTCGGGTTCGGCTACATCGTGCCGGCGACGTTCCTGCCGGCCATGGCCCGCGAGCTGGCCTCCGACCCAAAAGTGTTCGGCCTGACTTGGCCGCTGTTCGGCCTGGCCGCCGCCCTGTCGGTCGCGGCCGTGGCCCGCTGGTCGAAGCGCGTGCCGCGCCAGCGCCTCTGGGCGGCGGCGCAGGGCGTCATGGCGCTCGGCACCGGCCTGCCCCTGGCCGCCCACGGTCTCTGGGCGGTCGCGGCCTCGGCGATCCTGGTGGGCGGCACCTTCATGGTCGCCACCATGGCGGGCCTGCAGCTCGCCCGCGAGGCGCGGCCCGACAACCCGACGCCGCTCCTCGCCCGCATGACCGCCGCCTTCGCGGCCGGGCAGATCGTCGGCCCGGTTCTGGTGCGCCTCCTCGGCCCCGGCCGCCGGGCCGGCTGGGATGCGCTGGACTGCACCGGCGCCGTCGCCACGGTGCTGCTGGTGCTGACGGCCCTGTGGCTGTGGCGCACCGCGCGGCCTTCACCCGAGAGCCTGGTGCCGGCCTGACGCGGGGGCATCCCCGGCTTCGCCCCTACTGCTCCGGCAGCCCCGCGCGCCGGAGCCCGTCATAGATACGCTCGCGCTGGGCGAGGAAGGTTGGGTCCGCGGAGGTGAGGCTTCGGTAGCGGGCGAGGGTGTAGCCGGGCCGAAGCCTGAGGAACTCGGCCAGGGACGCCCGGGCCTCCTCGTCCCGATCGAGCCGCGCGAAGGCGCAGGCAAGATAGAGATGGGGGAAGTCGAAGAGCGGGTTCACGGCCGCCGCCCGGCGCAGCGGCTCGATCGCCTCCTGATCCTGCCCGAGATGGAGCTTCGCCAACCCGTCCCGCGCCAGCCAGGCGCCGAGCAGCGGATCGCGCGGGCTGAGACGGATCGCGGCCGCGATGTCGGCCTCCGTCCGCTCGGCCCGGCCCAGGAAGATCTGGATCAGGCCGCGATAGGCGTAGGCCCGCGCGAAGCTTGGGTTCAGGGTTAGGACCCGGTCGAAGGCGGCGAGCGCCTCCGCGTAGCGGGAGCGGGCCCGCAGGGTCTCGCCGCGTAGGTAATGCGCGAACGGATGCGTGGGGTCGCCCTGCAGCACGGAGGCGATGGCTTGCTCGGCCGTATCGAGATCCGCCGTCCGCTCCGTCGTCCAGCCGTTCAGCACCCCGTCGACCAGAACTTCGGCGAGACCGAGCCGCGCATCGGTGTTCATCGGGTCGAGGCCGAGCGCGCGCTCGAACAGGGGCCGCGCCTGGGCGTGATTGTCCCGCGCGAAGGGCCGATTGAGCAGCGCCTGGCCGCGCATGACCAGATCCACCGCGTCGGCCGGCTGCCCGGCCCGGGCGTGGGTCGCGGCCTCCAGCAGGCGGACGCCGAGCGCCCGGCCGACCTGCGCGACGAGCACATCCTGGGCGGCCCCGACCGCCGCGCGCGGCCCGTCGTAGCGGTCCGCCCAGAGGGAGGCGCCGGTCTCGACATCGGTGAGCTGCACGGCGAAGCGGACCTGCTCGGCGCTCTGCCGCAGGCTTCCCTGCACGACGTAGCGCACGCCGAGTTCGCGCCCGATCGCCCGCGGCTCGGCCTGCCGCCCCCGGTAGGATTGGGCGGTGCCGTGCGCGATGACGAAGGTCCCGGGCGCGCGGGCGAGGTCGGCGGAGAGATCCTCGGCGAGCTGCTCGGCGAGGTAATCCTGGTCCGCGTCGCCGCTCTGGTTCGTGAGCGGTAGGACGACGAGCGACAGCCGGGGGCGCACGGTCGGCTCGCGGAGCTCGGCCGCCCGCTCGGATCCGGCGAGGTACGGCCAGGCGACGGCCAGTCCTGCCGCGCCCGAGGCCAGCACAGCCGCGGCGCCGAGCGTCGGCCGGAGGGCTGCCCGCGCCCGGCGAACCTGGACGGCGCGCGACGTCCGCCCATCCGGCGGGGGCACGGCATAGACCCGCAAGGGCCGCGAGATGTTCTTCAGCCGCTGCGGGCCGAGATCGAGGAACCGGATCTCGGGAAGACCGCGCACCTGGAGATAGGCGGCTTCCGAAAGCCGTAGCGCGCCGGGATCGGCGGCGGCCTGCAGGCGCGCGGCGATGTTGACGCCGTCTCCGAAAATATCCCCGCCATGGACCATGATGTCGCCGAGATGGATCCCGATGCGCAGGCGAAACCGCCCGGCATCGCCCTCGGCCTCGGCGAGCGCCTGCTGGATCGCGACGGCGCAGCAGACGGCGTCCGTCACGGAGGTGAACTCGGCCAGCACGCTGTCCCCGGCCGTGTTCGCGATCCGCCCGCGCCGCGCCAGGATGAGGCGGTCGACGACCTCCCGCATGGCCTGGAGCGCCCGCATGGCGCCGCTCTCGTCGACATGCATGGCCTTGGAATAGCCGGCGATGTCGGCGGCGAAGATCGCGGCCAGCCGGCGTTCCGGAACCGACCATTCCACGGCGCTCGACCGTTTGGCGTTCTGGCTCATTGCGATCCGTTCGCGACTCAACCGCCCGGGATGCTGCTCGCGCCGAAGACTGTATCGAATGCAGCCGCGCAAGTCCTGACCCTGGATGGCCGAGAATCACAGCGCTCAATCGTACTATTCGTCCTCCCGGCAATATTCAATAACAGGATTGCTTGTCGGGGGCGGAGTGCGGCCGCAGCGCCGCGTCGCCCGGCGGGACGGGTCCGCCTTATCCTACGCGCCGCGACGGCAGCCGCAGCCCCGGGGCCGGCCGCTCGAGCAGGACTTCCCGGCGGAAGCGCACCAGCCGCGCAGGCCGGCCGGCGGTGCCGCTGGTGAGGGCTTCGGTCTCCTCCACCAGCCCCTGCTGGGCCACGAGACGCCGGAAGTTCTGCTTGTGCAGCTGGGTGCCCGACAGCGCCTCGACGGTGCGCTGGAGCTGGAGCAGGGTGAAGGCCGGGGGCATCAGCTCGAACACCACCGGGCGATACTTGATCTTGCCGCGCAGGCGGCTGATCGCGGTCGCCAGGACCCGGCGGTGGTCGAAGGCCATGGGCACACCGGTCGGGTCGTTCGGCACCGCCGGCCCGGCATTGCCCCGCGCTTCCGGGATCAGGCCGGCCTCGAACAGCAATTCGTAGCGCTCGAGCACGCGCTCCTCGTTCCAGGTGCCGCCGTTCATCCCGAAGGTGAGGCCCAGACGGTCGTGGCGGCGGGTGCGGATCGCGCAATCCGCGGGCTCGGCCGCCCAGGCCGCGAGCCGCGCCTCGATCGCGTCGAGCTGGGGCGGGCGGCCGTTGCGGAAATCCTCGTACGGGAGGTAGCGGTACCAGTTCTGCCACGCCGCCTCGGCGAGGCCGGCCGGGCGCTCCTCGCGGACCAGGGCGAGATAGGCCACCGAGAGCGCGTGCGCTTCCGGCGCCTCCTCCCCGCCGGAGCGGTCGCGGTCGCCGAAGGTGTAGAGCTGCTCGACATAGCCGAGGCGCTGGTGGGTCTGGCGCTCCACCCAGGCGCGCAGGCCGCGCTCCAGGGTGGCGTGCTCGGGCACGAGCGGCCCGGCCGGCAGGCCATCGCCGCGGCCCGGAGCCTGGTCCGGCACCCGGATGGTCAGGGCACGCGGCTCACCCTTGGTCGCCGCGACGATCACAGCGACGAGGCCCACGGAGGAGCGCTCCGGCAGGGCCTGTGCCCCGCCCGCACCCGTCTGCGCCTCACCGACCGTCATCGTCCCTCGAACGCCTCCGCCGCCGGGCGCGGAATCCCGGATCGGATGAACCCCTATAGGGGCACAGGATCGTGGCGCGTCAACGCGGCGGTGTGATCCGATTTCCGGGTCCGGGACCGGAGTCTCCGCGCGCAGGGCGATCCGGGCCGATGGGCCTGGGGGCGGGGGCCGCCAGGCAGACGCGATTCGGGGGGCGGTCAGTCCGGCGGCGCGCTTGCCAACGCGACCGCGGCTGCCCAAACAGGGCCGCCCGAAAGGTGCCGGCGCGGGGCCGGTCGGGGCGGGGGCGGGTGACCACGATGGCAGCGAGCGCGATCTCCGCGACGGCCGGGAGCCGGCCCGTCGATCTGCGGCTCTACGGTCTCCTCGATGTCGGAATCTGCGGCTCGGACGGCGACCATCTGGCCCGGCTCGCCGCCGATGCGGTGACGGGCGGCGCGACCCTGCTCCAGTACCGCGAGAAGGACATTCCGGATGCTCGCGCGGCGCTCGCGCGGATCCGGGCGATCCAGGCCGCCGTCGGGGGGCGGGTGCCGGTGCTGGTCAACGACCGGGTCGACCTCGCCCTCGCAGCGGGCGCGGACGGCGTCCATCTCGGCCAGAGCGACCTCCACCCGGCCGAGGCGCGCCGCCTGCTGGGGGAGGGGGCGATCATCGGGTTGACCGTGAAGACCGCCGCCCAGGCCGACGAGCTGTACCGGCTCCCGGTCGACTACGCCTGTATCGGCGGCGTATTCGCCACGACCAGCAAGGACAATCCCGACCCGCCGGTCGGCCTCGACGGCTTCGCCCGCATCGCCTTCCGGGCCCGGCTCGCCCGGGGCGCGAGCCTGCCGCTCGGCGCCATCGCGGGGATCGGCCTGCACAACGCCGCCGACGTGATCGGCGCCGGGGCGGACGGCATCGCGGTGATCACCGCCCTGTTCGGGACTGAACCGGTGCGGCAGCGCGCCCGGGAGCTGTGCGCGGCCATCGACGCGGCCCTGGCGGCGCGGGGCGCCGCCCGGTGAGCGGCGCCAGCCCCATCGCGGTCACCATCGCCGGCTCGGATTCCGGCGGCGGCGCCGGCATCCAGGCCGACCTCAAGACCTTCTCGGCGCTCGGCGTCTACGGCGCCAGCGTGATCACCGCGCTGACCGCCCAGAACACACGGGGGGTCCAGGGCATCCACGACGTGCCGGCCGCTTTCGTCACCCAGCAGATCGACAGCGTCTTCTCCGACCTCGCAGTCGACGCCGTGAAGATCGGCATGCTGTCGCAGATCGCGGTGATCGACGCGGTCGCCGACGGGCTGGCGCGGCAGGCCGGGACGGTCCCGGTGGTCCTCGACCCCGTGATGGTCGCGACCAGCGGCGACCGGCTGATCTCGGAGGACGCCGTGGCGGCGCTCCGGGACAGGCTGCTGACGCGCGCCGACCTGATCACCCCCAACCTGCCCGAGGCGGCGGTGCTGCTCGGCGAGGCCTTGGCCGAGGACGAGGCCGGCGCGGCGGCCCAGGCCCGACGGCTGGTGGCTTTGGGCGCCCGCGCCGTGCTGATCAAGGGCGGCCACGGGCACGGCACCATGAGCGTCGACCACCTCGTGACCGCCGACGGTCACGCGCAGACCTTCGCGGCCCCGCGGCTCACCACGCAGAACACCCACGGCACCGGCTGCACCCTCTCGTCGGCGATCGCGGCAGGCCTCGCCCGGGGCCTGGAGCTGCCGGCGGCGGTGACGCTGGCCAAGGATTATCTGACGGCGGCCCTCAACGCCGCGGACCGGCTGGCGATCGGCTCCGGTCATGGCCCGGTCCACCACTTTCACGCGATCTGGCCCTGACTTCAGGGGGGTGGCCGCCTTGCGCCCGAGCGGCGATTGCGTTTGAAGAAGCGCACGATCGTTCGGATAACGGAACGGCCTAGGTGGACCGGTGACGATGCAGGATCAGGCGGAACGGCCCGACAGGGCGCGCGGACGCGACCTGCTGACCGGGGCGCAGGTGCTCTCCGGCCAGCTCGGCAAGACGATCCAGCGCCTGCGCAAGGCCTACAACCTCTCGCTGTCGGAACTCGCCGAGCAATCGGGCGTGGCGAAATCGATCATCAGCCAGATCGAGCGCAACGAGACCAACCCGACGCTGGCGACGATCTGGCGCCTCTCCCAGGCCCTCGACGTGTCGATCGACCGGGTCCTTGCGGCCGGCGACGAGGAGCCGTTCATCGAGAAGACCTCCCGGGCGGATACGCCGATCCTGGTCTCGGAGGACGGCAAGGTCCGGCTGGCGATCATCGGCTGGATCAAGACGATCGAGTGGCTGCAATGGTACGAGGTCACGGCCGACCTCGGCGGCGTCCTCGATTCGGACCCGCACCAGCGCGGCTCGGTCGAATCGCTCTCGGTCGCCGAGGGCGCGTTCGAGGTCGAGATCGGCGGCAGCGTGCAGCGGGCCCGGGCCGGCGAGACCCTGCGCTACCGCTGCGACCGCCCCCACCTCGTGCGCTGCATCGAAGGCCCCGCCCGGGCCACCATGGTGGTGATCATGAAGGCTGCCGTGATGGAGTGAGGCGCTCGGCCTCACCGATCCGGGCCGGGTCGAACGGCGTGGTCCGATAGATCTCGCTGATCCAATTGCCGAACAGCAGATGCGCGTGGCTCCGCCAGGAATTGCGCGGCGGCTTCGACGGATCGTCGTCGGGGAAGTAGTTGGCCGGCACCGCGGCGCCAGCATCGCGGATGTACTCGTCGGCGAGCGTGGCCGTATCGTATTCCAGGTGATTGAACATGTGGAGCGACCGGCGATCCGGATCGCTCAGGAGGCACAGGCCGGTCTCCGAGCTGTCGGCCAGGATGGACAGGCCGCATCCGTCCGGGATGTCCTCCCGGCGCACCTCCGTCCAGCGGGAAACCGGGACGCAAAACTCGTCCGAGAAGCCGCGCAGATAGGGTGAGGCCGGGGCGTGATTCCGGTGGCGGAACACGCCGAACGCCTTGTGCGGGAGCGTCCGCTTCGGGATTCCGTAAAAGTGGTAGACGGCCGCCTGCGCCGCCCAGCAGATCGTCAGACAGCTATGGGCGTTCGAGCGCGTCCAGTCGAACACGCGACACAGTTCGGCCCAGTATCGCACCGCCTCGAAGGGCAGCCGCTCGACCGGGGCTCCCGTGACGATGAACCCGTCGAACCGCTCCTCCCGGACATCGCTCCAGGGCCGATAGAACGCATCCATGTGTTCGGCGGGGGTGTTGCGGGCGACATGGTCGGTCATCCGGACCAGGGTCAGCTCGACCTGGAGCGGGCTCGAACCGAGCAAGCGGGCGACCTGCGTCTCGGTGCTGATCTTGTTGGGCATCAGGTTGAGCAGGCCGATCCGCAGCGGCCGGATGTCCTGACGGACCGCATCGGTCTCGCGCATCACCACGACGCCTTCGGCCTCCAGGGCGCGGGCAGCGGGGAGATCGTCGGGGATCTTGATCGGCACGGTACGTCGTCCCTGTCGTTCGGGGCCGACCTCCGTGGCTTGATCCGCTTGGTTGCCGGCTCGGCCACATCCTCCTTGCGGAGCGCCACCTTGCCCGGATCGGCAGGTTGGCGTCGGGTGTCGGCCCGACTCTTGATGTGCGGTCAGAATTACCGAGACGGCTCAGGCTGTTCAAGGGCCGGCTCGCAGCCGATCGTGGATTCACGGCGCATGCGGGCGGCTCCGATCGTCGCCGTGACGGAGCGATCCCGTTTCGGCGCCTAGCAGGCGACCGCGTCCGACAGCGCGCGGTGGCGATAGTCGCGCGGGCTCAGGCCGTAGCGGTCCTTGAAGCGGCGGGAGAAATGAGCTTGGCTGGCGAAGCCGCAGCCATAGGCCAGGGCACCGAGCGGCATGTGGAGATATCCGGGATCGGCCAGGCGGTTGGCCGCAACACTCAGGCGGCGGTGCCAGATCCAGTCGGAGATGTGCTGTCCGCGCTCGTGGAACAGCTCCTGGAGGCGCCGCAGCGACACGCCGGTCGCGGCCGCGAGGTGGGGCGGATCCAGCGTCTGGTCGTGGAGGTTGGCCTCGATATAGGCCTTGGCGCGCTGGACCACGACGCTGCCGTGAACCGGCCGGGGCACCTCCTGCGCCATGCGCTCGGCCAGGCTGGCGACGACGAGATCAATTCCCACCCCGACCATGCGCTCGGCCGTGTGAGCGGGCAGCCGGTCCCCCTCGCGCAGGAGGTTGGACAGGAACGAGCGGGTCAGGGTCGTGACCGGCAATTCGCCGCCGACGGTCAGGCCGGCGAAGATCCGGGCGGGACCCAGCACGCCCTCCAGCCGCTCGCGCGGGATCGCGATGGCCAGCACCTCGCTGTACCCGTTGTGCTCGATCGTCCAGGGCGTATTCGTGTCCCGGATCGCGAAGTCGCCGGCCGTGTCCGTGCTCGACCGATCGTTCTGGTCCGAGCGCACGGTGCCGGTCAGCACCATGCTCATGAAGAGATGATCGGTCTTGTGATTTTCGTGCCGGAGCGTTCGCGGTGTCGTCGCTGCACGGAGATTGCGCAACGCGAACTTCGTGAAGTCCAGACCGCCAATACTGACACCGTCGATCGTCGCGTCGAACGGCTCCTCGCCCAGGCAGTTCTGTGCCATCGGGACGAGGCGGTCTTCGCAAACATCCCGCCAGCTGCGAAACCGATCTTTCGGTAAAACTCCGTCCGTCGAGAAGATGGTCTGCATCGCGGCTGCGCTATGGCCGCGATTGTTGCAACCTGCAACCATAAAGTTTGCAAAGTACACATGTGCACAATCGGAGGCAGAGCTTTGGCCGGCCTGCCGCGTGCCTCGCGCGTTTCGGCGCGCTCACCTGACGTGCTTCCCTCCAAGCGGCAGGGGCTAGCGATCCGCGGCGCGCTCGTCGCTCAGATTGATCGGCTGCGCAGGCGCGGGCCGACGCCTTACGCCGCCGGCGACCTCAGCCAACGCGCCGGCTTCCGGAGGTGAGGTCCCGTGTCTTCGAGCGGAGCCCTCAGCGCCCGGTATTCACCCACCGCACCACGTCGGCCAGCACGGTGGTCAGCGCCCGGTCGAGGGCGCGGGCGCCGTTGCCGGCATCGATCTTGGCCACCGGCACGCGGGCGGTGAAGATCCGGGCGGCGGTCACCTTGCCGGTGCCGTCGGCCACGAGCTTCAGCGAGAGGTCGACCACCGCTTCCCCGGTCGTCGCCTGGATATCGAAGGCGCGGATCTCGCTGATCAGCTGATAATCGGCCACGACCTTGTCGCCGGGCCGGCTGACCGAGCGGAGCCGGCCGGAATTCTCCAGGCTCTGGAGGAGGCGGGTCTGGATCAGCCGCGGCAGCCGGTCGGCCCATTGGCCGCCGCCCAGGAAGGCGAGGGCGCCGCCCGATTCACGCACGATGATCCGGTCGGCCTCGAAGGGCTGGATGCCCACCGGCTCCGAGACCGCGATGGAGCGGCCGGCCGCGACCGGTCGCCCGGCCGAGGGCAAAGCCGCGAGGTCGAAGGTCAGCGGTGCCGCGCCGCCACCGCAGCCGCCCAGCAGGGCAGCGAGCAAGGCGGCGGCGAGGAGGTGGGACGAGCGGGCCATACGCACAACCTGAGAAACCCCGCCGGCGAGCGGCAGAGCTGTATAAGCTATGCCGCAGAAACTATCCCTGGCCTGTATCCGTGCCGTGCGCCGGAACACATCGACCCGGCAGCGGACGATTTCAGCGACCGCCGTTGTATTCGGGCAACGACGGCTTGCCCCCGAAGATCACCTGGCTCGGGTCGCGCTCCAGGCTGCGCACGGTCCGGTTCAGGGTGTTGAGGGTGCGCTGGCCGTCCCCGGACAGGGCCTCCACCTCCCGGCGGCCGGTGCCGCTGAGCCGGCCGAAATTGGTCGACATGCTGGCGGTGCGCTTGTCGAGATTCTCCGACATGGTGCGGAACGCCTTGCCGGCGTCGCGCACCGAGACCGCGGCGGCCCGGATCTCCGCGAAGGTGCTGGAGCCCTCCTGGCCGGCGGCGGAGCCGAGGAAGCTCTGGGCACCGTTGAGCACCCCGTCGATCTTGTCGGCCGAGGCGTTGAGCTTGGCCGCCAGGGAGCGGGCATCGTGCACCGCCCCCTCGATGTCGGGGCTCGACTTGGACAGGGCCGCCGAGAAGCGGTCGGCGTTGTCGATTACGTGGCCGAGCTTCACCCCGTCCACCGCCTTGACCAGGGTCGCGATGTTCGGGCCGGCATCGGCCAGCGTCTTCGAGAACGCCTCGACATTGGTGAGCGCGCGGTTGATCGCGCCCTCGTTGCCGGCCACGATCCGGTCCAGGCGGGCGAGCATGTCGTCGGCCCGCTGCGCCACCTGGCGGGCGAGCGCCATCATGTCCTGCATGTCGGAGGAATCGGCGAAGATCGTCGGCGGCTCGCCATTGGCCATCGGCGTGAGCACCGGGGCGTCGGCGTTGCCGCCCGACAGGGAGATCACCGAGACGCCGGTCAGCATCGCCGAATCGAGGCGGGCCCGGGTATCGGCCCGGAGCGGCGTCGAGGGATCGACCTTGATCTGGGCGAGCACCCGGCGGGGATCCTGCGGGGCGAGGCGGATATCGGTGACCTCGCCGACCTTGATGCCGTTGAAGTTCACGCTCGAGCCGCGGGAGAGGCCTCCGACCGAGCCGGAGAACACGATGCGGACGGTCTGGCTGACCTGCCGCGACGAGCCGCCGGAGAGCCACAGCACGGTACCGAAGCCGGCCAGGATGACGGCGAGGGTGAAGGCCCCGATGAGGGCGTAGTTCGCGCGGGTTTCCATGCGGTCAGCCTGCGGTTCCGCTCGGCGAACAGGATCGGGCCGAGCTGCGGGTCCACGGTCCCGGACGGGACCGGGACGGGATCAGGGGGAAGGGACGGTCAGGCATGCGCCGGCACGCCGGTGGTGAGGGCGCGGGCGCGCTTGCCGTGGAAATACGAGCGCAACCAGGGATGGTCGCTCGCCAGCATCTCCTCGATCGTCCCGGCGGCGATGATCTGGCCGTCGCCGAGCGCCGCGATGCGGTCGCAGGCGGTGTAGAGGCTGTCGAGGTCGTGGGTGACCATGAACACGGTCAGGCCCAGCGTCTCCTTCAGGGTGGAGACGAGGTCGTCGAACTCGCCCGCGCCGATCGGGTCGAGCCCCGAGGTCGGCTCGTCCAGGAACAGGATCTCGGGATCGAGCGCGAGGGAGCGGGCGAGGGCCGCGCGCTTGATCATGCCGCCGGACAGCTCCGAGGGCAGCTTGTCGGCGGCGTCCGGCTTGAGGCCGACCATCTCGATCTTGAGCCGGGCGAACTCGTCGAGCAGGCGCTCGGACAGGTTCAGGTGCTCGCGCATGGGCACCTGGATGTTCTGCTTGACGGTGAGCGCCGAGAACAGGGCGCCCTGCTGGAACAGCACGCCCCAGCGCTGCTCCATGCGGCGACGCTCGGCATAGGTCATGCCGTCGACGTCGCGGCCGAACACCTCGATCGTGCCCGCGCGCTTGGGCGTGAGGCCGAGAATCGTCCGGGTGAGCACCGACTTGCCCTGGCCCGAGGGCCCGACGAACCCCATGATCTCGCCGGCCCGGATGTCGAGGTTCAGACCTTTCAGGATGTTGCGGTCCCGGAAGCCGACCACGAGGTCGCGCACCCGGATGATGGGCGCGGGGCCGGCGGCGGTCTCGGGCATGGCGGGGGCGATCATCTGGACGGGCTCAGAAATCGATCGCGGCGAAGAACACCGCGAACAATCCATCGAGGACGATGACCATGAAGATGGACTTCACGACTGAGGCGGTGACGTGGCGGCCCAGCGATTCGGCCGAGCCCTCCACGGCGAAGCCCTCGATCGTGGCGAGGATCCCGATGATCAGCGCCATGAACGGCGCCTTGATCAGCCCGACCATGACGTGGCGCACGCCCACCGCCGCCTGGAGCCGGACCAGGAACTGATCGAGCGTCAGGCCGCCATACAGCATGGCGGTGAGGCCGCCGCCGGTGAGCGCCGCCAGGTCGCCGATCAGGGTCAGCATCGGCAGGCCGACCATCAGGGCCAGCACCCGCGGCACGATCAGGATCTCGACGGGATCGAGGCCCATGACCCGCAGGGCGTCGACCTCCTCGCGCATGCGCATCGAGCCGATCTCGGCGGTGATCGCCGAGCCGGACCGGCCCGCCACCATGATCGAGGTGAGCAGCACGCCCATCTCGCGCAGGATCAGCAGGCCGATCAGGTTGACCACGAAGGTCTGCGCGCCGAAGCGCTGGAGCTGGAAGATGCCCTGCTGGGCGACGATGCCGCCGACCAGGAACGAGATCAGCACGATGATCGGCGTGCCGTTGAACGCCACCTGCTGGATCTGGTTGACGAGCGCCGTGCCCCGGAACGTGCCCGGCCGCAGGGCCACGCGCCCGCAGGCGGCGATCACCTCGCCCAGGAAGGCGAGGGCGGTGACGAATTCGCGCCCGCCGCGCACGGTCTCGCGGCCGATCGTGTCGAGGGCGCCAAGGATCAGGCCGGGCCGGGCCGGCGGCGCGGAATCGGGCTCGCGCAGGCGCACCTCGCCCAGCAAGGTGCGGTGCTCGGGCCGCATGCCGACATAGGTCAGCCGGCCCCCCGCTTGCTCGATCTCGGCGCGGGTCCGCTCGAGCACCCAGGCGCCCAGCGTGTCCAGGCGCTCGATCCCGGAGAGATCGGCCGCCACGGGACCGGCCCGCCCGGCCGCCAGCAGACGCGCCGCATTCGCCTCGACGGTCGGCGCCTGGTCGGCGGTCCAGCGCCCGTCGAGCGCCAACCGACCGTCGGCCGGCCGGTCCCGCAGCGACGCGCCGGGAACCATGCCCTCGCTCAGCAAGACCTTCACTCCTCGATTGAGGCACCACCCTGCCGTGGGGTTATGTCGACATTACGGTTGACGATCCGTGTCCAACGTCAGCCGATCGGCGCGGCCGGAGGCGAGCGCCAGGGCCAGGCCGCCGGCGGCGAGCGGCGCCATCAGCAGGAAGGCGAGGGGGCCCCCGGCCCGGTAGGCCAGGCCGCTCGCCAGGGTCGCCACCACGGAGATGCCGGCATTGACGGCACTGAGCGTGCCCTGCGCCCGCCCGCGCGCGCCCTCCGGGGCGAAGGCCGACACCGCCGCCATCGCGCCGAGCTGCGTCGCCCCGAAGGTCAGGCCGTGCAGGCCCTGGAGCGGCACCAGCGCGGCCAGGTGGTCGCCGACGAGGTACATGCCGATCGCCCGCAGGATCGCTGCGCCGGCGCCGAGGGTCAGGAGCCGCACGGGGCTGCGCCAGGACGCGGGCAGGGCGGTGATTCCGGCAAACAGCGCGATCTCGGACAGCACCCCGGTGGCCCAGAGCGAGCCGACCCAGACCGGCCCGATGCCCTGGCTCGTCCAGTAGATGCTGCCGAACCCGTAGATCGCCCCGTGACTCGCCTGGATCGCCGCCGCGGCGCCGATGCAGAGCCAGAGCTTGAGCGGCAGGCGCGGCCGGTCGGCGCCGGTCGGCACCTGCGGCAGGGCCACGACCGAGCGGCTGCGCCAGGCCACGAGGCCCGCCGCCAGGGCGAGGCCGGTGAGCAGCAGCGGCACCGCGAGCTGGCCGCCCAGCGCCGAGAGCAGGAATCCCCCCGCCAGGTTGGCCAGCAGGAACGCGATGGAGCCGGCCATCCGGATCCGGGCGTAGACCAAGCGGGCGTCCCGGCGCACCGCCGCGAGCGTCAGGTAATCGATGCAGGGGACCAGCGGCGCGCCAGCCACCGCGTTGAGCAGGATCAGCAGCGCGAGCAGGGGCCAGCCGATCCCGGCGGCCCCCGGCATCAGCGCGTAGGTCAGGCTGAGGGCGAGGCTGCCGAGCAGGATCAGCCGCCGCGGGCCCAGCCCCCGGTCGAGCAGGCTCATCAGCGGCGCCGTCGCGACGATCCGGGTCGCGATCGGCAGCGCCAGGAGCACGCCGATCACCCCGGCATCGAGGCCGAGGCCGTCGAGCCAGATCGGCATGAACGGCATCGCGATGCCGATCTCGGTGAAGACAACGGCGTAGAGCAGCGACAGGCGCGCCGGGCCGGACGGGCGATGCAAGGATGGAAGTTCCCGGATGGGAGACGGAGGATGCTCTCGGACCTGTGCGCCGTAAGCGCCCGTTAAACCCTCCCTGTCAATTTGCCGGCCTCCGGGTCGCGCCCTGTGCCGGCCGTCGCCGCGCCGGCCTTTCGGGTTCGGAGGGATCCCATGTCCGGTTCAGCCCCTGCAGGCGCCGTCGCCGAGTACGAGGCGATCGAGGCGACCATGTGCCTCAGCGAGCGCGGGCGCTGGTTCCTGGCCGAATATGCCCGCCGCAACCGGGCCGCCGAAACCGAGATGCTGCTCGGGGCCATGCGCCGGCTCGAACACGCGGTGGCCGCCGACCGGGATCAGCAGACCGTCGGACAGCTGCACGGCAACCTCGTCGAGATGGCCGCGGCGATCAGCCAGACCAAGGCCGAGATCGCCGCGATCAGTGCGCGCGACAACGAGCCGACCCGCCTGACGCAGGCCTCGCTGGCGCTGGACGCGATCGTGCGCGAGACCGAGCAGGCGACCTCCGACATCCTCGGTTCGGCCGAGGCGATCCAAGAGGCGGCCTGGACCCTGCGCGAGCGCAGCGCCGACGCCACGACCTGCGACGCCCTCGATCGGCACGCGACCGCGATCTACACCGCCTGCTCGTTCCAGGACCTCACCGCCCAGCGCACCGCCCGGATCGTCTACACCCTGCGCTATCTCGAGGACCGGCTGGCCTCGATGATCGCGATCTGGGGCAGCGCCGCCGAACCGATCCCGCCGATGCCGGGCGATCCGGCCGCGGGCGCCGGCCCGCAGGTCCAGCCCTCCGACCTCTGCCAGAGCGACATCGACCGCTACATCGCCATGGAAGTTCCGGCCGTCACGGCCGCCGCCCTCGTCGCCCAGCCCGGAAGCCCGCCGCTCCACGAGGATATCGTGTTTGTGCCGGTCTCGGACGGGGAGGTGTCCGAGACGGCCGACCCGGACGTGCTCGACGACGCTGATGCCGAGGACGGATCTGCGGATGCCGCGTCGGCGGAGGATTGGGCCGACCTCGTGGCGGCCTCCCCCGAGCCCGCCGCCGAACCGGATGGGCCGATCCTGAGCTTCGCCGCGATCGACGCGCTGCCGCCGGAGCAGCGGCTCGCCCTGTTCGCCTGACGGCGCGGAGCGGCCCTGCTATCAGGGCTCCCCGCCCGCCGAGGGTCGTGAGACGAAAAACCCCGTGGCCCTGAACCTGATCAAGCTCTGCGTCGGACCCGCCTCCATCGCCGACCTCGAAGCCCGTCAGGAACGGTACCGGGACGAGGCTTTGCGCGACGGCCGGCCGGCCGACCCGTTCCACGTCACCCGCACCCTACCCAAGCGCCATCGCGAGATCGCCGGAAAGGGCTCGATCTACTGGGTGATCCGCGGGACCCTGTCCTGCCGGCAGGCGATCACCGCGATCGAGAAGCTGACCGGCGAGGATGGCATCCCGCGCTGCCGGCTGGTCTTCGACCCGCGCTTGATCCCAGTGACGCCCCGGCCCTGCCGTCCGTTCCAGGGCTGGCGCTATCTCACGGGGCGCGACGCGCCGGCCGATCTCGGAGCCGGACAATCGGGTGACCTCGCCGAGATGCCCGAGGCGCTGCGCCGCGAGCTGGTCGGCCTCGGCCTCCTGTAAGAGCTTGAACACTCGTTCGATTGTCATCGCCCGGTCAGGCTGTCGCTGCCCCGGTCTCGCCGGCGCGGGGCCCTCTGAGGTCCCGCGCCGCCTAGCGGCCTACGCCCCGTCGAACCGCCCGCTGGCATGGGCCAGCATCGTGTAGACCTTGCCGGTCTCAGAGGTGAGGTAGGCGTCGGTCCGCTTGGCGTCGCTGTCGTTCTTGACGACGTCGCCGAGCAGCCGCTCGAACTCACCCACGTAGCGGTCGACGCTGCGGCGGAACTCCGCATCGGTCCGGTAGCGGCGCTGGATCTCCGCGAAGGTGGTCCGGCCCTGCGGGGTGTAGATGCGGGGGTCGAACAGGTTCGGCTCGCCGCGGCGGTAGCGCTCCCACAGGTCGACCACGGTCCGGTGCTCGATCATCCGGGCGATGTCGGTCGAGATCGTATCGAGGGCGATCCGCCCGGTCTCGGCAGGGGCCTGGGACGGCGCCTGGGCAGGCGCCTGGGACGGGCGGCCCGACGGGGCCGGGGCGGCGGCACTGGTGGCCGCCGGCTCGGCATCGTCGTCCTCGTCCAGGGAGGCGCGGGTCAGCAGGTCGGACAGCCAGCCGCGCTTGGCACCGCCGGCCGTCATGGCGACGGGACGGGTGGTCGCGGAGGGCCGCGGCGCCTCGATCCGGGCCGGACCGGTCGCGGCCCGGGCCGGCGCCGCCGGCAGGGACGGGGCCGGGGCAGCCTGAGGCGGCGGCGCGGACGGAGCCGGGGCGTTGCTGGCCTGCGGTGCTGCGGCGGCGCGGGACCCGCCCTCCGCGACCCGCCGCTGGGCCTGCGGCTGGGCGACATCCACCGACCGCGTGGTGCGGGACACCAGGGCCGACAGCTCGTTGAGCGCCTTGATCTGGTCCGCCACCACGCGGCGCATCTCGCCGGTGGCATCCTGCGTCTCACGCGGCAGGTCGAGGACGCCCCGGGCGAGTTCGGCGCGGGTCGCGTCGAGCTCGCCGCGGATCGAGCCCGCCATATCCCGCAGGGACGAGACGGAGGCGCCGAACTTGGTCTGCGCCTCGTCGAGGCCGCTGCGCATCTCCCGCGCCGCCTCCTCGATCGCCCGGCGCACGCCCTGGGCCGCCTTCTCGCTCTCGGTCCCGGCGCTGTCCTTCAGGCCCTCGAAGGCGCTGGTGACCGAAGCCCCCGCACCCTCCGCCGAGCGCGTGAGCGACTCGCCGACGGCGCGGGCGCGCTCCTCGGCGGTCCGCAGCGTCCGCTCGATAGTCTCGGACAGGGCGTTGCCCTGCTGCTCCAGGGCGCTGGCGCGCGCCTCGAAGCCGGCCAGCGCCTCCGCGAGCGCCGCCTCGCGCCCCGACAAGGTCGCCCCCAGCCGCTGCTCGATCTCGGCGAGCGACGAGGCCGCCCGGTCCAGTGCCGACACGTGCACGGAGGTCTGCTCGCCGAGCGCGCGGCCGCGGCCGTCGAGGGTCTCGGCGAGGCCCGACGCCTCACGCAGCGCCGTGTTGGCGACCTCGCGCAGGGCCTCGACCTGGGCCGCGACGCCGGCGGTGGCGCGGCCGGTCTCGGAGGCGATCCGCTGCAGCGCCGACTGGACCTGCTCGACCCGGCCGGCCAGGCCCTGCTCGATCGCGCCAAGGTTGGTGCCGGCCCCGGAGACCAGCTCGCTGAGCGCCGCGTTGGCGCCCTCGATCCGCTGGAGGACGGCGCCCAGCTCCCGGCCGAGCCGGTCGTTGGTCTCGAACAGCTCGGTGAGGGCGCGGCCGGCACCGTCGTCGATGGCCGCGCGCAGCAGCTCGGCTGAGGCCCGCGACTGCGCGGCCAGTTCCTCGGTCTGCAGCCGCAGGGTCTCGGCGAGCGGCACGCCGGTCTCGATCAGCACCCGCTCGATCGAATCGGCCCGGTCGGCCAGGGCCCGCGACAGGTCGAGCATCGGCCCGTCGATGGCGGAGCGCAGGCGCTCGACATGCCCTTCCAGGCTGTCGCCGACCGCACGGCCGCTGCCGTCGACGCTGGCGATCAGCGCCCCGCCCTTCTCCTCGATGGCGCGGACCAGCGCCTCGGCGCTCTCCGCGAGGCGGCGCGACAGGGCCTCGCCGCGGGCATCGACCAGCGCGCCCAGGGCGGTGGCCCGGCGCTCGAAGCCGGCCCCCAATGCCTCGGTGCGGGCATCGATCAGGCCCGCCAAAGCGGCCTCGCGCCGGCTGAGCGTCTCGGCCAGGGCGGCGTTGTGCGCGTCGACCTGCTCCGCATGCGCCCGCGCCCGCTCGTCGAGCGCGGCGACAAGGCTGGCGGTGCGCTCGTCCATGAGACCCGCGAAGGCCTCGTGGCGGTCGTCGAAGGCGTTGGCCAGCGTCTCGGCGCGCTGGGCGACCAGCGTCGCGAACAACCGCATGCGGCTGTCGATGCGCTGGGTGAAGGCGTCGGCGCGGGCATCGACCCCGCGGGCGAGCGCCTCGCTCTGGGCCTCCACCGACTGCACCAGGGCGGCGGTGCGCCCTTCCACGACGCCGTCCAGGTCGCGGATCCGGGCGTCGAAGGCCTCGACCAGCGAGCCCGTGCGGCCCTGGGCGGCCTCGAGCAGCGACTGGCTGCGCTCGTTGACGAGCGCCTCGATCGCCGAGCGCGCCTCGTCGAAGGTTGCGCGCAGGGTCTCGATCCGGGCGTCCAGGAGGGCGGCCACGCCCGTGGGCGCCGCGTCGAGGAGGTTGCGCAGATCCTGCGTGCGCGCCTGGACCGCCATGGCGATCTCCCGGCCCCGGTTCTCCACGGAGATCTCGAGGCTGGATTGCGCCCGCTCGAATAGAGTCTGGAGCTGGCCGCTGCGCGTCTCGAACGCCTCGGCGAACTGGCTCTCGCGCGCTTCGAGGAGGCCGGCGATGGCCGGGCTCGCCTGCTCGATCGCGCTCCGCAGGGCCTGGGTCCGATGCTCGATCGTGCCAGCGATCTCGCGGCTGCGGCCGTCGACCAGGCGGTCGATCTCGGCTTGCGCCCGGGCGAACAGAGCTTCGAGCTGGCCGCTGCGGGCCTCGAACGCCTCGGCGAATTGGTGCTCGCGGGCCTCCATCATTCCGGCGATGGCCGGGCTCGCCTGCTCGATCACGCTCTGCAGGGCCTGGGTCCGGTGCTCGATCGTCCCGGCGATCTCGCGGCTGCGG
>NZ_LHCD01000037.1:0-54573 GCF_001262595.1 Methylobacterium sp. ARG-1 | reverse complement strand
CGCTCGCGGCGCTCGCCGGCGAGGCCGGCCTCGGCTTCGTCGCCCCGCCCCTGCCGCTCTGCGGCGACAACGGCGCCATGATCGCCTGGGCCGGGCTGGAGCGGCTGCGCCTCGGGCTCGTGGACGACCTGACCGCCCCGGCCCGCCCCCGCTGGCCGCTCGCCGCCGACCCGGCCCGGGACGCGGTCCCGGCCGGATGAGCGCGGCCGCGGATCGGCGCGCGCATTGGCGGGATCTCGTCGCGCGCCGCCTGCCCGAGGCCGCCCGGCCCGGCTGGCCGGTCCATCTCGACCATTGCTTCGCCCGCATCCTCCTCGATAATGCCTGCGGCGGCCCCTGGCGCGACAGCGTCAAGCCGCCCGCCCACGCCAACATGCCGGCCGACGGCCTGGAGGCCGCCATCGCCCTCGGCGAGGCGGTGCTCGACGGGGGCGCCGACCTCGCCCTGCTGAACCGGCGGTCTCTGGCCTGGCGCGGGAAGATCGCGACTGCCTCGGTGCGCGATGGCCTCCGGGACGGCGACCTGCTCCTGCGCCGCTGGCGCCAGGCGGACACGGCTCCGTTCGCGGCGCTCAACGCCGACCCGGCGGTGATGGAATTCTTTCCTCGGCTGCGGACGGCGCCGGAGAGCGCCGCCGAGGCGGGCAGCTATGACCGGCGCTTCGTGGCGGACGGGTTCGGCCCCTGGGCTTTGGAATGGGACGGGCGGTTCGTCGGCTTCGTCGGCGCGTTCCGGATCATGCGGTCCATGCCGTTCCCGGGGGGCGAGCGGATCGGCGCGACGATCGAGCTGGGCTGGCGCCTCGCCCGGGATGCCTGGGGCCACGGGCTGGCCACCCGGGCCGCGCGGCTGACGCTGGCCGACCTCGCCGGGCGCTGCGGCATCCGGACGGTCGTGGCCTATGCCGCGTCCGGCAATCGCCGCTCGCAGGCGGTGATGGAGCGCCTCGGCATGGTGCGGGCGGAAACGTTCGCGCATCCGGCGGTGCCCGAGGGGCCGCTGCGCAGCCACGTGCTCTATCGGCTCGACCAAGCGGGGGTTTCGGCATGAGCGCACCGATCAACGTCGTCGGCGGCGGCGCCTGGGGGACGGCGCTGGCCAACGCCGCCGCGGCCGCCGGGCACCCGGTCTCCCTCTGGCTGCGCGACCCGGAGGCCGCCGCCCGGCTCGAGGCCGAGCGGGAGAACCCGCGCTACCTGCCGGGGGTGCCGCTCCAGGCGGGCATCCACGCGACCGCCCGGTCCGAAAAGCTCGCCGGCGCCCGGGCGACCCTGCTGGTCGTGCCGGCCCAGACCGTGCGCAGCGTGTTGGAGGCCTTGCGCGATCCCCTGGCCTCGGCGGGGCCGGTGATCCTCTGCGCCAAGGGGATCGAGCGCGGCACCGACAGCTTCTTGAGCGCGGTGGCCGCGCAGGTCCTGCCCCCCGGAACGCCGGTGGCAATCCTGTCCGGCCCGAGCTTCGCGGCCGACGTCGCCCGCGGCCTGCCCACCGCCGTGACCCTGGCGGCCGCCGATCCCGGGCTCGCCGCCGCCTTGAGCACGCTGCTCTCGGGGCCGAGCTTCCGGCTCTACCACACCGATGACGTGCGCGGCGTCGAGATCGGCGGCGCCGGCAAGAACGTGCTGGCCATCGCCTGCGGGATCGTGGCCGGCCGGGGGCTGGGCGAGAGCGCCCGGGCGGCGCTGATCGCCCGCGCCTTCGCCGAGCTGATGCGCTTCGCCCGCGCCTTCGGGGGCCGGCCCGAGACCCTGATGGGCCTGTCGGGCCTCGGCGACCTCGTGCTGACCGCCTCCTCGCCGCAATCGCGCAACTTCGCCTTCGGCCAGCGCCTCGGCGCCGGGGCGACCCCGGAGGCGGCCGCCGGCGGCAAGCTCGCCGAGGGCGCCTTCACGGCCGCAGCCCTCGCCGGCCTGGCGGCGGCACGGGGCATCGAGATGCCGGTCGCCCAGGCCGTGGCGGCGATCGTGGCCGGACAGGCCGGCGTCGAGGACGTGATCGCCGGCCTGCTGGCTCGCCCCCTGCGCGGCGAGACGGATTAGGGTTTCAAAAGGTCCGGGACCGTTTGCGGGTGCAGGGCGCAGCCCTGCGAAGGCCAGGGGCTCCGCCCCCGAACCCCGCAAGAGGGCTGAGCCCTTTGGAAACCCGCATTCGTCGTGCGACCGTCCTAACCCTTCCGGTGCTCTCGGAACGCTGCCGTGATCGCCCGGAGCGCGTCCTTGCTGCGCGGGTCGGTCAGGGACGAGTGCAGCACGAGGGCGAGAGCGGGGATCGGCGGTAGGCCCAGCGCGTCGCCGACATCGATCGCGTCGGCCGGGGCGAGCGGGCGCGGGAAGGCCGAGACCGCCAGGCCGGCCGACAGGGCGGCGCTGATCGCCGCGGTGCCCCCGAGGAACACCGCCGTCCAGGGGATGCCGGCCCGGTCCAGGAGCTGGGTGGCGACGTCCCGGATGGAGCAGCAGGGCGAGGTCGCGGCCAGGCGCAACGGATCGCCGGGCCGGTGCTCGAAATGCGGCGCCGCGAACCAGCCGAAATGCTCCGGCCCCAGGATCTCGCCATCGCCCCGGTCGTCGTCGCTGCGGATGATCGCCGCGTCAACCTCGCGGTGGCCGGGGGCGCGGATCTCACCGAATCGATCGACCGGCAGGCGCTGGTCCGGGCCTTCGACCGGGTGATGCTGCTCTATGGCGGGCTCTGCGCCTGGGCCTGCGCGGGGGCGAGCCGGCTTGTGCTCGGCCGCAACGGGCGGTGAGCGGTTGTCCGCAGGGCCTGTGCGCCCCGGGGAGAGCTGGGCTATGGGGGCCGTGCCGCCGCGACGGGGCGGCCCTCGAGAGACGGCGTGATGGCGTACTGGCTGTTCAAATCCGAGCCCGCGACCTGGTCGTGGGACCAGCAGGTCGAGGCCGGCGCGGCCGGGACGCACTGGAACGGCGTGCGCAACCACCTCGCCAAGAAGCACCTGATGGCCATGCAGGTCGGCGACCGTGGCTTCTTCTACCACTCGAACGAGGGCAAGGCGGTGGTCGGCATCGTCGAGGTGAGCCGGCCCTATTACCCCGACCACACCGACGAGACCGGCCGCTTCGGCATGGTCGATGTGAAGGCCGTCGAGGCCCTGCCCCGGCCGGTGACGCTGGACGCGATCAAGGCGGATCCGGCGCTCTCCGACATGGTGCTGGTGAACAATTCACGCCTGTCGGTACAGCCGGTCACCGAGGCCGAGTGGAACCGCATCCGCGCCCTTGCCGAGGCCCCGTAAGGTCCCGGTTTCAAACGGTCTGAGACCTTTTGCGGGTCCAGGGCGGAGCCCTGGTGTCTCAGGCGGCGCGGTTGAAGGCGTTGCGGGCCGGCACGAAGGCGTCGGCGCCGACGTCGACTGGGGGCAGCGTGTCCATCACCCGGGAGGCCGGCAGGGTGACGATCACCTCGGTGCCCTCCCGCGGCCGCGAGGACAGCTGGAACTGGCCGCCGTGGAGCTCCACCAGCCCCTTCACGATCGGCAGGCCGAGACCCGAGCCCTGCTCGGCGGTCTTGATCGCCAGGGAGCCGCGGCCGAACGAGGACATCACGGTGCCGAGCTCGTCCTCGGGGATGCCGGGGCCGCTGTCCTTCACCGAGACGTATTGCCCGCCGGAGGCGGTCCAGCCGACCTTCAGCCAGATCTCGCCGCCGGGCGGCGTGAACTTCACGGCGTTCGACAGGAGGTTGAGCACGATCTGGCGCAGCGCCCGCTCGTCCGCCCAGAGCCGCGGCAGGGAGCCGTCGACGAGGTCGTGGAAGGTTTGGTTCTTCGCCTTGGCGCGCAGCCCCATCATGTGGCGGCACTCCTCCACGATGTAGGCAAGCTGCACCGCCTCCTCGTTGAGCTCGTAGCGGCCGGCCTCGATCCGCGACAGGTCGAGGATCTCGTTGATCAGGTTGAGGAGGTGCATCCCGCTGTCGTGGATGTCGTTCGAGTACTCGCGGTAGGACGGCGCGGTGTGGATGCCGAACACCTCGTTCTTCATGACCTCCGAGAAGCCCAGGATGGCGTTGAGCGGCGTGCGCAGCTCGTGGCTCATGGTGGCGAGGAAGCGGGATTTGGCGAGATTGGCCTCCTCGGCCCGGCGGCGCGCCTCGTCGGAATTGGCCTTGGCCTGCTCCAGCTCGCCGAACACCGCGTCCTTCTCGGCCCGCGAGCGCAGGGCGCCCACCGTCGAGGCGTAGAGGCGGCGCGACAGGCCCAGGAAGAAGATCTGCGCGCCCCCGGCCATCGCCAGCAGCAGCAGCGCGTCCATGCCCGTGGAGAAGGCGGCGAGCGACGCGGTAGCGAGCGCCAGCGGCACCAGGGCGGTCACCGCCGCCGCCGGCACGGTGGCGGCCAGCATGGTGGTGACGGCCGCCGCGATCACCAGGCCGAACAGCGCGAAGGTCCAGCCGCCGGTGGCGCCCAGCCCGATCATCGCCGACCACGACAGGCTCTGCAGTACCTCGCCGATCAGGAACCGGCGGCGCCAGCGGGCAAGCGGGATCGTCGCCGCGTCGGCCCGCAGGAAGGCCCGGCTCAGCGTGGTGTTGAGCGTGATCATCACGAACACGCCGAGCGCCCAGAGGGCGGCGACGACGGGCGCGATCCAGAAGGTTGCCGCCGTGGCCAGCGCCGCGGCGAACAGGACGAGCGGGATGCCGGCGCCGGCCCGGTACTGAGCGTAATGCCGCAGCAGCTCGTGGTCGAAGGCCCGCTCGAGGCCGGTCTGCGAGGTCAGCTTCTCGCGGGCCGAGCGGATCTCGCGGGCGACACCGAGGCGTCGCGCCGCCTCCTCCGTCGAGGGGCCGCGACCGCGCTGCACCATCTCGACGGTGAGATCGGACATGGGTCTCTTGAAACTCGGCTCGAACGCGGCGGCGAGGCAGCTGGGCGGGGTGGTAATCGCGCCAGGATGGGGCGGATGTCTTAAGAAGCGGCTGCCGAGATCGGTCGGATCTTAGGGATCGGCCTCATCCCGGCGCGAGGCGCTCCGGGTGTCCGTGCGCTGCCACACATCGTTGCCGGGCCGGGGCGGATTACGGTAAACCACACGCGTGGCGGGCCGAGTGCCGCGATCCGGTGCGCGCCGGATTTCGCGTGTCGACCGAGGGCCGCCGACCATGCCGAAGCTCACCGTCAACGGCGTCACCCACGAGGTCGACGCAGACCCGGACATGCCGCTGCTCTGGGTCCTGCGCGACCGCCTCGACGCCACCGGCACCAAGTACGGCTGCGGCATCGCCCAGTGCGGCGCCTGCACGGTCCATCTCGACGGGCAGCCGGTGCGGTCCTGCCAGACGAAGCTCGGCGATGTCGGCACCGCCCAGGTGACGACCATCGAGGGCGTCTCGGGCCGCGTGGCCGAGGCCGTCCAGGCCGCCTGGCGCAAGCTCGACGTCGTGCAGTGCGGCTACTGCCAGTCCGGGCAGATCATGTCCGCGATCGGGCTCCTGTCCGGCAACGCCAAGCCCAGCGACAGCGACATCGACGGCGCCATGGACGGCAACATCTGCCGCTGCGGCACCTACCAGCGCATCCGCGCCGCGATCCACGAGGCCGCGCGCGACCTCGCGTGAAGTCCCTGCCCCTCCCCGCGGTCCTGACCGGAGCATCGCCGCCATGCTGAACGCCCGTCGACCGAACCGTGTCCCGCCCCCCGTCCGGACCAGCCGCCGGGGCTTCCTGGCCGGCGCCGGCGCCATCGTGGTTGCCTTCCGGCTGGACGCGAAACCCGCTCGGGCCGCCGCGGGCCCGGACCTCGCGGGCGTCAAGGCTCAGCCCAACGCCTTCGTGCGGATCGCCCCGGACGACACCGTCACGGTGGTGATCAAGCACCTGGACATGGGCCAGGGGAACACGACCGGGCTGGCCACGATCCTGGCCGACGAGCTCGGCGCCGACTGGAAGACGGTCCGCACCGAGTTCGCGCCCGCGGACGCGACGCTCTACAACAACAGCCTGATGGGCCCGATCCAGGGCACCGGCGGCTCCACCGCGGTGGCCAATTCCTGGTTCCAGCTGCGCAAGGCCGGCGCCGCCGCCCGCGAGATGCTGATGGCCGAGGCGGCCTTCCGCTGGAAGGTCCCGGTCTCGCAGATCACCGTCGCGGACGGCGTGGTGCGCCACGCGGCGTCGGGCCGGCAGGCCCGGTTCGGCGAGCTCGCCGCTTCGGCCGCCTCCCTGCCGGTGCCGTCCGAGCCGCGACTCAAGGATCCGAGCGAGTGGAAACTCATCGGCCAGAAGGTGCCGCGCCTCGATTCCGTGGCCAAGACCAACGGCTCGGCGATCTATTCCCTGGACATCCGCCGCCCGAACCAGGTCACCGCCGTCGTCGCCCGCGCGCCGCGCTTCGGCGCCACCGTGAAGGGTTTGGACGCCGCCGCGGCCCGGAACGTCGCCGGCGTGCTCGACGTGGTCCAGGTCCCCACCGGCGTGGCCGTGATTGCCCGGGACACCTGGGCGGCCATGAAGGGCCGCGAGGCGCTGACCGTCACCTGGGACGACAGCACCGCGGAGACCCGCTCGTCCGAGGCGATCCTCGCCGAGTACCGGGAGCGGGCCAAGGGTCCCGGACTCACGGCCTCCGAGCGCGGCGACCCGCAGGCTGCCCTGAAGGGCGCCGCCAAGGTGATCGAGGCCGAGTTCACCTTCCCCTACCTCGCTCACGCAGCGATGGAGCCCTTGAACGCCACGATCGAAAAGGCGGCCGACGGCGGCTACGACGTCTACGCGGGCTTCCAGTTCCAGACCGTCGAGCAGGCCACGATGGCGGCGATCCTCGGGGTGACGCCCGACCGGGTGCGACTGCACAGCAACTGGGCCGGCGGCTCCTTCGGGCGCCGGGCGACGCCCACCGCCGATTACCTCGCAGAGGCGGCCACCGTCCTGAAGGCGTCGGGTGAGAAGGCCCCCGTGCATCTCGTCTGGACCCGCGAGGACGACATGGCCGGCGGCTATTACCGCCCGACCGTGCTGCACAAGGTCCGGGTCGGCATCGACGCCAAGGGCGCGGTGGTCGGCTGGGACCACGTCATGGTCGGCAAGTCGATCATGATCGGCTCGCCCTTCGAGGCGATGATCGTCAAGAACGGCATCGACTCGACCACTGTCGAGGGCGCCTCCGACACGCCCTACGCGCTGCCGGCCTACCGCTTCGGCGTCCATAACGGTCGCGAGGGCGTGCCGGTCCTGTGGTGGCGCTCGGTCGGCCACACCCACACGGCCCACGTGATGGAGGTGATGATCGACGAGCTGGCCCATGCCGCCGCCGTCGATCCGGTGGCCTACCGGCTCTCCCTCCTGGCCCAGGCGCCCCGGCTCTCCGGTGTGCTCAAGCTCGCCGCCGACAAGGCCGGCTGGAGCGCCAAGCCGCAGGATTCGGGCCGCGGCCTCGGGGTAGCGGTCCACGAATCCTTCGGCTCCTACGTCGCCATGGTGGCGGACGTGACCGCGCAGGATGCCGGGATCCGGGTGAACCGGATCGTGGCGGCGGTGGATGTCGGCGTCCCGGTCAACCCGGACGTGATCCGCGCCCAGGTCGAGGGCGCGGTCGGCTTCGCCCTGTCGGCGGTCCTGCGCAACCGCATCACCCTCAAGGACGGGCAGGTGCAGGAGCACAATTTCGACGCCTACGAGCCGACCCGGATGAGCGAGATGCCGAAGGTCGAGGTGCATATCGTGCCGAGCCAGGCCGCCCCCACCGGCATCGGCGAGCCGGGCGTGCCCGTGCTGGCGCCGGCCATCGCCAACGCGGTGTTCTCCGCCACCGGCCGGCGCCTGCGCGCCCTGCCCCTCGACCTCTCCGGCGTGAAGGGCGCGTGACGAATCGCACGGCGCGCCTGTCCGCCCCGGCGTAGGAGGAAGGGGCCTTCCCCCCAAGGCAAGAGACCCGACTGACGACGGCGCGGCGCGACACCGCGCCGTTTTTTTTGGCGCCGTTTTTTTTGGTTTCTGCGCGGCCGCTGGCCATCTTGGGCGGATGCCGTCCCCCGCCCCGTTCGAAGACATTGCCGCCCGCCTGCGTGCCTGCCGCCTCTGCCGGGACAGCCCGCTCTACGGGCCGCCCCTGCCCCAGGAGCCGCGGCCGATCGTGCAGGGCAGCACCGGTGCACGGCTCTGCGTGGCGAGCCAGGCCCCCGGGACCCGGGCCCACCGCACCGGCCTGCCCTTCACCGACCCGTCCGGCGTGCGGCTGCGGAGCTGGCTCGGCCTCGACGAGACGCGGTTCTACGACCCGGCGCAGGTGGCGATCGTGCCGATGGGCTCCTGCTTCCCCGGCCTCGACGCCAAGGGCGGCGACCGGCCGCCGCGCCGGGAATGCGCCGAGCGCTGGCGCGCGGAGCTGTTCTCCGGCCTGCCGAACCTCGACCTCATCCTGGTGATCGGCCAATACGCGCAGGCCTGGCATCTGGGCCGGATGGAGGACGGCCTGACCGGCACCGTGCGGCGCTGGCGCACGATCCTCGCCGAACCCCGCCGCCCCCGGGTCCTGCCCCTGCCCCACCCGTCCTGGCGCAACAACGGCTGGCTCAAGCGCGAGCCCTGGTTCGAGGCGGAGCTGCTGCCGGTGCTGAAGGCGGAGGTGGCGCGGGTGCTGCGCGGGTGAGCGGGCCGTCCGCCGCCTTCCCCAGCTTCCCGTCCGAGGTTTAAGGGCTATGCTGTGACCCGTGAAGTTCATCGCGCAGGAGCCGAAGCGGTCGGCAAACATCGCCAAGTACGGATTCGATCCGGCTCAGTTCGAGGAGGCCTTCAGCTTCGACCGTTACGCGACTGGTCCGACCAGGCCGAGCCGCACCGGCCGCGCGCGCTTCCTGCTCATCGGGACTTGGTTCGGCGAGGTCGTGGTCGTGGTGATCGTCTCACCATTGGGGACCGAAGCCTTCGATGTCGTGAGCGTTCGCCGTGCCAACCGGACGGAGAGATCTATCTATGAAGCCCTCTGACCACGCCCCCGGCTACGTCCCGAACGCCGCCTACTCACAGGCGGATTGGGACGAGGTATCCGACAATCCGGAACTGAGCGCCGAGCAACTGGCCCAGATGCACCTGGGATCCGAGGGCCTGCCGCCGGACCTCGCCGCCGCACTCGACCAGTGCGGCCGCCGCATGGCGAGCAGACGCGGGGCGTCCCCGTTTCGCTGCGCGTCGATCCCGACGTGCTCGCCGCCGACAAGGCCGGCGGTCCCGGCTGGCAGGTGCGCATGAACGAGGCCCTGGCCGCGGGGATCGCTCGCGGCAAGCGGCGGTCCAGGGCCGTCAAGCGCGGCTGACGCGTCCGGGCCGGATTGACAGGGATCGCCGCGGCGTGATCCGTGCCGCCAGCCCGAAGGACGCCCCGATGACCGAGAGTGCCGACCCCCGCGACCGCCTGATCGTGGCCCTCGATCTCCCGACCGTGGTCGAGGCCGAGGCGCTGATCGACCGGATCGGCGATGCCGCGACCTTCTACAAGATCGGCTACCGGCTGGGCTATGCGGGCGGCCTGGCGCTCGCCGAGCGGCTGGCGGCGCGCGGCCTCAAGGTGTTCCTCGACCTGAAGCTGCACGACATCGGCAACACCGTCGAGGAGGGCGTGCGCTCGGCCTCGGGCCTGGGCGCCACCTTCCTCACCGTGCACGCCTATCCCCAGACCATGCGGGCGGCCGTGCGCGGGCGGGGGGCGGATCTGAAGATCCTCGCCGTGACGGTGCTCACCTCCTACGACGATGCCGACGCCGCGGAGGCCGGCTACGGCCTGCCGGTGGCCGAGCTGGTCGCCAAGCGCGCCGCCCAGGCCGCGGAGATCGGCATCGACGGCCTGGTCTGCTCGGCGGCCGAGGCGGCCTCGGTCCGGCGCATCGTCGGGCCGGACCGGCTGATCGTCACCCCGGGCATCCGTCCGGCGGGCGCGGAGGCCGGTGACCAGAAGCGGGTGATGACCCCCGGGGATGCCCGCAGGGTCGGGATCGACCACGTGGTGGTCGGGCGCCCGATCACCGGCGCCGCCGACCCCCGCGCGGTCGCGCAGGCGATCGTCGCCGAACTCGCCTGAATCCCCGCCCTGAATCCCGGCATTGCCTTCGGGCAACCGACATCCATCTCACTTCCGCAACCGATGAGGCGCAGGATGGCGAAGGGCTACTGGATCGCGCGGGTCGATGTTCGCGACGCGGAGGCCTACAAGGCGTACGTGGCCGCCAACGGCGCTGCCTTCGCCAAGCATGGCGGGCGCTTCCTGGTGCGCGGCGGCGCCTTCGAGGCGGTGATGGGGCAGCCCCGGTCCCGCAACGTGGTGATCGAGTTCCCGAGCTACGCCGACGCCCTCGCCTGCTGGAACTCGGATCTCTACCAGGCGGCCAAAGCCAAGCAGCGCGGCGGCGTCGAGGCCGAGATCCTGGTGATCGAGGGCTATGACGGCCCGCAGCCGAGCACCTCCGAGCCGGCGCCGGAGGCCGGGCGGGCCTCGGAATAGGCTCCCCGTCCGAGGCGCAGCCGATCCATCACGAGCCGGGTGCGGGATCGATAGGCCGTGAAGGGCGGTGGCGACAGGGTCGAAGATCGGGTCGCGATCGCGCGCCGCATGCCCGCTCCATGCTGGGCACGCCGCGCGAGGAGCCGCCAAGGCGCCGAACGGAACGCCCGGGACGTGAGGTGACGGCCGTTCGATCGGTCGGTGCGTCCCGCGATCCGCGAGATCCAACCGTCGACGGCCCGCGTGCGGGGCTATCGTCCCCTCGGCGCTAGGCTGCGCAGCAGGAACGCGGTCATGGCCTCGAGGGAGGGCACCGGCTGCAAGGCGGCTTGCCCGACCAGCAGCGGATGCGTGTAGCGGACGATGCCGGCATGGATGCAGGCGGCCGCTTCCGCCGGGTCGGCGGCTTCGAACTCGCCCCGTGCCACGCCCTCGCGGACGATGCGCTCAAACCCGGCGGTAATCCGGGCGATGTGGTGGCGGCAGACCTCCCAGCTCTCGCCCATGGCCGCCTCGACCATCTCGTGCAGCCGGGGAAATTCCTCGCAGCGCCGCGTGCAGTCGCGGTGCAGCAGGTCGATCGCCGCCACGAGGCGCTCGGTGGCCGTCAGGCCCGGCCGGGCCGCGATCTCCGAGACCAGGGCCTCAATCTCGCCGATCAGCCGCTCCAGCACCGCCTCGTTGATCGCCTTCTTCGAATCGAAGAACCGGTAGACGTTGGCCGGGCTCATCTTCAGCGTCCGGGCGATGTCCGCCACGGTGGTCTTCTGGTAGCCGATCTCGCGAAAGTAGCCCGCCGCCGTCGCCAGGATGCGGCAGCGGGTGGTGGGCGCGCTCTCCTCCGCCAGCAGAGGGGTCGGGGCTTCCAGGGACATACGCTCCTCACTAGGGCACGGGCGCGCCGGGCGTCAAAGACCCCCGGCCACCCCCGGCTGACGATTCTCTGCGGCGGGTCGGCGCGTTCGGAACCGTCCCCGGCCCGACCCATTGCCCCGGCATCCGGCCGCTTTCAGGGCGGCGAGCGAACGAGGCGCGCATCATGATGCTGACGGACAAACGAGCCCTGATCACCGGAGCCGATTCCGGCATCGGGCAGGCGACCGCGGAGCTGTTCGCCCGGGAGGGCGCGGACGTGGCGATCACCTATCACACCGACGAGGCCGGCATCCGCGAGACCACGGCCCGGGTCGAGGCCGCCGGCCGCCGTGCCGTGGTGCTGCAGCTCGATGTCGGGGATCCCGCCGCGGTGAACGCTGCCTACGACCGCATCGGCAGCGAGCTGGGCACGCTTGACATCCTGGTGGCCAATGCCGGCCAGGCGATGAGCGGCATGCCCGTCGCCGAGATGGACGACACGGTGCTGGAGCGGATCCTGCGCGTGAACCTGATGGGCCCGCTGTTCTGCGCGCGCCCGTTCATCGGGATGCGCCGGTCGCAGGGCGGCGCCGGCAAGATCGTGTTCATCTCCTCGGTGGCCCAGCACCTGCCGACTCCCGAGAGCGCCCCCTACGGCATGTCGAAGGCCGGGCTCGGCTCCCTGTGCCGCAGCCTGTCGCGCGAACTCGCCGCGGACCGGATCAACGTCAACAACGTGGCCCCCGGCCTGATCGAGACGCCCATGACCGCCGACCGCTTCGAGCAGACCGAGGTGCTCGACCAGTCCCTGGAGCGGATCCCGTGGCATCGCGCCGGCCAGCCGGAGGAGATCGCCAAGGCGATCCTGTATCTCGCCTCGGGCGCGTCCGATTACGTCACCGGCCACACGCTGGTAGTCGATGGCGGCCTCACGATGCAGTGGGGCGGGGCCTGAAACGGCGATGGGCGCCGGATCTGTCGACCCGGCGCCCATCGCGAAGGACGTGATGTCCGAAGAGGGCCCGCCGGCCCCTGGCCGGGCGGGAAGCTTCCTACGAGCCGAATTGCGAGCCGAGCTGCTCCAAGTACTCGGCGAGGTCGAGGCCGCCGACGCGCTTGCCGTAATCGAAGCGCATGCCCTGGCGGATATCGACGCTGGCGTCGCGCGTGGTGAGGGTGAACGGCCGGACGCACACCCAGGCTCCGTCGCGGCGGTGCTCGAAGTACCCGAGGATCTCGTGCTTGGCCATGTCCTTGCCTCCGAAATAGTGTTCGAGGACATAACGGTCACGCTGCCATTCGGTTCGCCCTCCGCGACTGTTTTTCGCGCGGCAACCGGCATGAATCGCGTATTCGTCCCTCAGGGCCTGTCCGGCCTGATCTCGTCAGAGCTTGACTATGACAGTGCCGTGCAGCGTGCTTACGGCCAGCGTTCCAGGATCTCGTCGGTGGTGAGGGTCAGGACTTGGTGCCCGTAGCGCATCCGGTACATCACCATGAGGGCGTCGTGAGCCTCGTCGCAGGAGCTGCACAGGCCGTCCGTGGCCAGCACGATGCGGTAGCCGAAATCGACGCCGCCGAGCACGGCGGCCAGCACGCAGACATCGGTCTCCGCCCCGGTGACGATCAGGGTGTCGACGCCCCGCGCCTGCAGGCGCGCGTCGAGGTCGGATTCGAGCCAGGGTGAGTAGACGGTCTTGTCGATCACCGCGGCGGGCGGAACCAAGCGGGCCAGATCCGGGACCAGATCGATCAGCCCCGGATCGAGTTCGGCGCGGGTCATGCCCGACCACCGCTCCGAATAGGTCGCCCAGGTGCCGCGCCCCTCGCCGGGCCGGGCGGCCGGGATGAAGCGGGTGAAGACGGTTCGGTCGGGATGGGCTTCGGCCAGCCGGCGTACCTGCGGCAGCACGCGCGCCATCCACGGGGTCTGCCAGTCGGTGGGCTCGGCGAACATGCGCTGCATGTCGACGCAGAGATGCACGCAGGACCGGCCGAGGGGCTCGGCCGTGGATCCTCTGCTGTCGTCTGCGTGCGCGTCAGGCGATGACCCGGTCTCGGTGCGTACGTCCGCGCTTGCGCGCATGGGCGGTGATGTTCCTGCAGGGGACATGGGCGGCCGGCCCGGAGCGGGCCGGCCGGGATCGGTCGCGTCAGCGGTCGGCCTTCTCGCCGGCCGTGGTCAGCGCGAGGTAGCGCTCGGTGGTCGGCTTGATCAGCGACCGCACCGCCTCAGCCATGCCCTGCTCCTCCTTCAGCGATTGCTGGAATCCGGTCCGGTGGGCCTGCTGGCCGGCCGCGTCGGCGATCGTGAGCAGCGACTCGTAGGCCGCGATCTCGAAATTCTCGAAGGCGTGGTTGGCGTAGGTGTTCTTCAGGATCTCGTCCTGGGCCGGCGCGTGGCCGAGCGCCATCATGTTGCCGACGAAGCCGAGGAACCCTTCCTTGAGCGTCGAGGGGCCGTCGCCCAGGCTCTGCAGGGCTTCCTCGAGGCGCTGGCGCTGGCCGTGCGTCTCCTGGATGTGCCGGCGCAGAGCCTGCTCCATCTCCGGATAGCGCTCCAGGCGCTCGACCTGCCGCTCCATGATCTGCAGGGCCTGCATCTCGACGGCGTGGGTGTTCTTGAGGGCCGTGACGTAGATCGAGCGTATGTCAGAGGTCATGCTGCTGTCTCGCGATGGTTGTGGATCGTGACGATCCGATCTTGGGGACAACGCCGCGGCGTCACCGCCAAGTTCCGGTCGGAAGGTCGCAGCCCTCCGCCCACCGCGTCACCGGGTTGGCCTCGCTGCGCTACGATCCGTTCTGAGGCCCCGGCCGGGGCTACCTGAGGGCAGCCCCTCCGCCTGCAGGGCCTGCTGCACCGCGGGGCGCCCGCGCACCCGGCCGTACCAGGACCGGAGGTTGTGCAGTTCGTCGAAACGGATGTTGGCCCGGTAATACGAGGTCAGCCACGGGGCCTGGCCCCAGCCGGTGAGCGCAAACAGGTAGGCGTCGGCGACCGTGAAGGTGCCGCCCATCAGGAAGTCCCGCCCGGCGAGCTGGGCGTCGATCCAGGCATAGCGCGCTGCGAGCCTGGGCTTGGCGGTCTCGACCCAGCGCCCCGCCAGCCGGGCGTAGAGCAACGGAATGAAACCCTTGTGGACCTCGGAATTGAGGAATCCGAGCATCTCCTGGAGGCGGTAGCGGGCGAGGCTCCCGTTCTCCGGGGCAAGGCGCGCCTCCGGCTTCAGGTCGGCCAGGTATTGCAGGATCGCGGGTCCCTCCCGCAGGACCGAGCCGTCGTCGAGGGCCAGCGCCGGGACGTAGCCGTGCGGGTTGATGGCGCCGTAATCCTCGCCCGCCTCCGTCCTATGCGTGGCGTGATCGACGCGGCAGACGGTAAGGTCGAGCCCGAGCTCGTAGGCGACGATGTGCGGCGCGAGCGAGCAGCTCGCGGGAATGTAGTACAGCTTCATGGATAGACTCGAAAAACGCGCTGTTGCGGCGATGTCGGAAGCCGTGGTTTCCTGAATTATGCCTAGCGCAGACGAGATGATGGCGAAAGAACGCAAGAGTTTGAGCGTTGGGCACAAGAATTATACTGTGCCAGGCCGGGGTCCGAGCCGATGAGGGCGACCGTGACGGGCTGCTCCGTGGAGCACGCGATGCACCTGCTCGGCGGCCGCTGGCGGCTGCTCCTGGTGTCCTACCTGATCGATGGGCCGAAGCGCTTCAACGAGCTCCGGCGCGACATGCCGGGCATCTCGCAGCGGATGCTCACCCTGGATCTGCGCGCCCTCGAAGCCGCCGGCCTGATCAAGCGCACCGTGTATCCGACGACGCCGGTCAAGGTGGATTACGCGCTGACCGAGGACGGCCTGCGCCTGAAGGCGGTCGTGGCCGTCGTCCAGGAATTCGGCTTGTGGTTGAAGCAGCGTAACCCGGTCTGAGCGCCACCCCGGCCCGCGCCCGTCGCGGTCAATGCAGGAACGGATTCGGCCCGGAGCGCTGGCGGTCGGCCAGGTGTTTGCCGATCTCGAGCAGCAGGGTCTCCGTCAGGGCGACGATGCGCGGGTCGCCAAATTCCGAGACGGCGTTGTGCAGGGACAGGCACAAATCGGCGGTCTTGTTCAACGCGTCCTCGATCGTGTGCCCGTCCCGAGTCGCGAAGGCGGTTCCGGTGGGCTTGCTGTCCGAGATCTCGACGACGACGCCCCGGCCGGTCGTGGGACGGCCGGCCTCATCCAGGTAGAAATGCCCGCGGGTGAAGAGCCAGCGCAGGCGGCCTTCCGGAGACTGCACCCGGTATTCCGCGGTGTAGGAGCCGCCGGATTGCACGCAATCCAGGATGACCTGCGAGATATGCGCCTGGTCCTCGTGATAGACCGCCCTCAGGATCTCGGCCAGGCTCACCCCGGCCCGCGACCGGGCCGGGCTGATGTTGAACAGCAGCGCCGTGACCGGATCGGCGCGCGCGTCGTCGTTGACGATATCCCACATCCAGAATCCGACGCCGCCGGAGGCGTCGAGCGCCGCGATCAGGGCCGCCTCGGAGACGACATCGTCCGAATGGTCCAACAGGATATCCCCAATATCGGTATCGTACGCTCGCGCATTGCCGGTTACTGAACCTGCGCGGGCTTATGAGCCGGATGTAACAGAAATCGTCTGGCGAATAGAGCGCGTTGGCAACAGCCGCGCTTGGCTCGGGCGCGGCGCGACATCGGACCGAGACGCCGTCCGCATCGACGGATGGGGGCGCGCTCGGTCCCGGAGGGCCGGCCGTTGCAGGGCTACGGCGCACCGAAGCGCGGCGTGCGAGGGCGCGCAGTCGAGGCCGGGAACGAAGGCTGTGGATCGCAGAAGGTACCGCTAGATTTGCCTTTCAGGGCCGAAACCTTTATAAATTGCATCAATTCGGTTCAAAAAAATGAACTTAGGCTAGATCATGTCAGCGTTGCGGTATATTCTTCTCGGACTCTCCGTCCTGTCGTTGGCGGTCGTGCTGGTCTTCTGGACCGTCAGCGGGCACGTGGCCGATCTGGGCGTGTTTTTGGTGACGACGTTTCTGGTCGCCAACAGCATTTATATTTTATTCTCCAGCCCAAATTTGCGCGTGAGCTCTGTCTTCGATCGTGCGGCGACGGGGCTTGCTTTCGCGTCGCTCGAACTGCAGCACCAGGCCCAGGAGGCCAAGATCCGGGAAGCCGAGGCCGAGCGGATCCGGGCGGAAGAGGCCGAGCAGAACAAGTCTAAGCTGCGGGCGGCCGAGGAATTCATCAGCTACGTGCGCCAAAACCCGCTGATGCGGGGCCGGCAAGCCGTCGCGGTCAAGCAGATCACGCTGCGCAACGACCCGAAAAGCATCACGCTGCCGGCCCTGGAGCTGCCGCGCCCCGCCCCGTCGGAGCTGAACGGCCAACCCCGTAGCGATCTGGGTGCGACGAGCGGGAGCCACCCGCTGCCGACCCCCGGCGCGGTGCCGCGCCTGGAAGCCTGATCGGCCTGGGCCGCCTCTTCAGCGCCGGACCGGCGGCCACCAGCGATCCGTCCCTGTCACGACCTCGCGATCAGGCGCGCGGCGGCGCGCCCGGTCCGGCCTGCCACGGAACCTTCTCAGCGGCCTGCGGCTTGCTGGGCTGGACCCGGGAAGGATTTGCTCCACTCACGGTTCCTAGAGAAACCACCGCCCCCAATGGCGGCACGAGAGGAAACATCCTTTGCGCACCACGATCCTCACCGCGGCCCTGCTGGCCGCCCTCGGCGCCGCCGTCGCCACGCCCGCCTCCGCCGCCCCGCTCGCGCCCGGCGCCGTCGCCGCCCCCGCCGACATCGTCTCGACCGTCCAGATGGACCGCATGGAGCGCCGCATGGAGCGTCGCCACATGGAGCGCCGGATGATGCGCCGTCACATGGAGCGTCGCATGATGCACCGTGAGATGCGTCACCGCATGATGCGCCGCGAGATGATGCACCGCATGTAAGGCGGGACGCCATCCGGGCCGCGTCCCGGACCGCCCATCGGAGGCCCGGCCGTGGCGGAGACCGCGGCCGGGCCTTTTTCATGCGCCGCGCCGCCGCCGGATCCGGCGCGCCCGAGACGGCTCCGGAGGCCGATCGAACCATCTGCGGCGCACCGCGTTTCAAGCCTCCGATAGGAGACAGGTACGATGAAAGCGTTTTTGGCAGCGGTCGCCGTCGGCTTCGGCGTGATGTCCGCACTCGGTCCGGCTCAGGCGCAGCGCGGCCCCGATTACGGGTACGGGGATCGGGATTACGGCGGCCGGGATCGCGACGACGATTACCGGGGCCGTGACCGCGGCTATCGGGGGGATCGCGGTTACGGCGAGCGCGCCTATGGCGGGTTCGACGAGCGCGAGTACCTGCGCTGCAACCCGGATGTCCGCCGGGCGGTGTCGAACGGCCAGATGGAATCCGGCGCGGCGCATTACCGGACCTTCGGGCGCCGCGAGGGCCGCCGCCTGAGCTGCTGACCGGACCGCCGGCACGCTGGGCTGAGGCCGCGATCGGTCTCTCCATCGCAGACGACCGGACACGACAGGGCCTCCTCGGCGCCGGGCGCCGGGGAGGCATTTTCGCGCGCTGAACCCCCGGCCTCTGGGACGTTCCCGGGCCGGGCCGGGCCGCTGCTGAGCGGCGACGCCATCGCGACGGCGCTCCCCAACCCACACCCTCATTCCTGCTGGACGGGCCCGCCCACGTCGCGGCTTCGGACCCGGAACCGCGTCAGATGAAACCCGCACGCGGCATCCCGAATGCTTGCGGCCTTGACGGCGGGTCAGGTTGAAAACAAGCTCAAGCCTGTGTCGCTGCAGATCGATGTGCGACCCACGAGTCTGGCCGCGCTGTTGCCTGAGGCTGCAGGCGCGGCTTCATCTTTGAGCGCGGGGGCGGGCGTGAGAACAATACTGTCGATGGCCATCGCTGGTCTTCTGACGATCGGTGCCGTGCAGGCCCAGGAGAAGAGCGGCCCCCTGAAGATCGGTATCTCCGCCGGCGTGACCGGGCCCTACGCGGCCTTCGGCATGCAGGTGAAGAACGGCGCCAGCCAGGCGATCGAGGACATCAACAAGGCCGGCGGCATCAAGGGCCGCCTCTTCGAGGCGGTCTACGGCGACGACGCCTCCGACCCGAAGCAGGGCGTCTCGGTGGCCAACAAGCTCGCCGCGGAGGGGGTCAAGATGGTGGTCGGCGCCTTCGCCTCGAGCGTGTCGATCCCGGCCTCCGACGTCTATCTCGATGCCGGCATCATCCAGGTCACCCCGGCCTCCACCAACGTGAAGTTCACCGAGCGCGGGATGTGGAACACGTTCCGCACCTGCGGCCGGGACGACCAGCAGGGCGTCGTGGCCGGCACGTATCTGGCCGCGCACCTGAAGGACAAGCGCATCGCCTTCGTCCACGACAAGTCGGCCTACGGCAAGGGCTTGGCTCAGGAGACGCAGATGACGCTCAAGTCCAAGGGCGGCAAGGAAGTGCTGTTCGAGGGCATCAACCCGGGCGAGAAGGATTACTCGGCGCTGGTCTCCAAATTGAAGTCGGCCAATGTCGACGTGGTCTATTACGGCGGCTTCCATACGGAAGCGGGGCTGATCCTGCGCCAGATGCGCGATCAGGGCCTGAAGGCGACGATGGTCGGCGGTGACGGCCTCGCCCCGAAGGAATTCGTGCAGATCGCCGGCGACGGCGCCGAGGGCACGCTGATGACCTTCTCGCCGGATGCCCGCAAAAACCCGAACGCCCAGGCGGCGGTCGCCGCGTTCAAGGCCAAGAACATCGATCCCGACGCCTACACGCTCTACGCCTACGCGGCCGTGCAGGTGCTCGCCCGCGCCGTGGCCGAGACCGGCTCGAGCGAGGGCAAGGTGCTGGCCGACTGGCTGCACCAGGGCAAGACGATCGACACCGTGGTCGGCCCGATCGCCTACGACAAGAAGGGCGACCTCACCCGGCCCGACTACGTCATCTATGCCTGGAAGAAGGGCCCGGACGGCCGGATCGACTACGCCGGCAACGAGGTCGCGCCGTAGGACCGGCGCCGCGCCGCGCCGTGACGCGCGCGCCGCCGGATCGGTGGCGCGTCCGGGTTAACCGCCCCGCCCTGCCCCGGGGGCGCCCTGTTCGATCTGGGAGCGTATCGTGAGAGCAAGCCTGGCGTTTTGTCTCCTTGGGCTCCTGACGGCGGGCGCCGCGCAGGCGCAGGACAAGGGCGAGCCGGTGAAGATCGGCATCGCCGCGCCGCTGACCGGCCCCTACGCGGCCTTCGGGGCGCAGGTGAAGAACGGCGCCAGCCAGGCGATCGAGGACATCAACAAGGCCGGCGGCATCAAGGGCCGGACCTTCGAGAGCGTGGTCGGCGACGACGCGTCCGACCCGAAGCAGGGGGTCTCGGTCGCCAACAAATTCGCCGGCGCCGGGGTGAAGATGGTGGTCGGCACCTACAATTCCGGCGTGTCGATCCCGGCCTCTGACGTCTATCTCGATGCCGGCATCATCCAGATCACCCCGGCCTCCACCAACGTGAAGTTCACCGAGCGCGGGATGTGGAACACGTTCCGCACCTGCGGCCGGGACGACCAGCAGGGCGCGGTCGCCGGGGCGTATCTGGCCGATCACTTCAAGGACAAGCGTATCGCCTTCGTCCACGACAAGACGCCCTACGGCAAGGGCCTGGCCGACGAGACCCAGAAGGCGTTCAAGGCCAAGGGCGGCAAGGCCGTGATGGTCGAGGGCGTCAACCCGGGCGAGAAGGATTACTCGGCGCTCGTCTCCAAGCTGAAATCGGCCAATGTCGATCTCGTCTATTACGGCGGCTACCACACCGAGGCCGGGCTGATCCTCCGGCAGATGCACGACCAGGGCCTCAAGGCGATCGTGGCGGGCGGCGATGCCGTGGCCGACAAGGAATTCGCCCAGATCGCCGGCCCGGCCGCCGAGGGCACGCTGATGACCTTCCCGGCCGACCCGCGCAAGAACCCGAACGCCCAGGCGGCGGTGGCCGCGTTCAAGGCCAAGAACATCGATCCCGAGGCCTTCACCCTCTACGCCTACGCGGCGGTGCAGGTGCTGGCCAAGGCGGTGGCCGAGACCGGCTCCGCCGACGGCAAGGCGCTGGCCGACTGGCTGCACCAGGGCAAGCCGGTGGAGACCGTCATCGGCCCGATCGCCTATGACACGAAGGGCGACATCACCCGGCTCGACTACGTCATGCATGTCTGGACGAAGGGTCCGGACGGCAAGATCGACTATTCCGGCCACGCGCTGACGCCGTAAGGTCACGCCCAGTCGGACGCGCCGCTCTCGGGGCTCCGTGCCCCGAACCCCGCCGAAGGGCCGCGGGCCCTTTGGGATCCCGGTTCTGTGCCCGAACCGCCGGGGTCGGGTACCTCTATCGGTCGAACGACCGTGGGGCGCCGAGGCCTTATGATCCCGCTCCGCGTCCCGACGCGCAGGGGAGAACCGATGTTCGATTTCAGCCAGCTCCGGTGCTTCGCCGCCGTGGCGGAGGAGCTGCATTTCGGGCGCGCGGCCGCCCGGCTGAACATGACTCAGCCGCCCATGTCGCGGCAGATCCAGGTGCTGGAGCGGATTCTCGATGTGCAGCTCCTGGAGCGCACCAGCCGCTCCGTCCGGCTGACCGCGGCCGGGCGCAGCTTCCTCCCGGAGGCGCAGCGCATCCTGCGGCTGGCCGAGACCGCCACCCATGTCACCCGCCAGGTGGCGGCCGGGCACGCGGGGGTGCTGAAGCTCGGCTTCACCGCGGCCTCGGCCTACGACTTCCTGCCCCGCCTCGTCACCGCGCTCAAGCGGGCCTTGCCCGACGTCACGCTCGCCCTGCGCGAGATGGTCAGCCGGGATCAGCTCGAGGAACTGCTCGCCGGCCGTATCGACGCCGCGCTGGTGCGCCCGCCGGTCACCCATCCGGACCTGATCGCCGTCCGGGCGCTGGCCGAGCCCATGCTGGCGGCGCTGCCGGCCGGAAATGCTTTGGTCGTGCGCGCGCATCTCACCCCGGGCGAGCTCGGCGGCGAGCCGCTCGTGGCCTACGCGCCGAACGAGGCCCGCTACTTCCACGACCTGGTTCAGAACCTGCTCGCCGAGGCCGCGGTGGAGCCCCGGATCGTGCAGCGGCTCACCCAGATCCACTCGATCCTGGCCCTGGTCCGGGCCGATCTCGGCATCGCCCTGGTGCCGGCGGCGGCCGAGCGGCTGCGCTTCGAGGGCGTGGTGTTCCGGCCGCTGCTGCTGCCCGCCCCCCGCCCCGCCGAGCTCGTCCTGGCTTGGCGGCGCGACGCGGACGAGCCGCTGATCGCCCGGCTGGTCGCGATCCTGGCGGAGCTGCCCGCGCCCTGATCCATGCGGTTCCAGCATCGATCGATCCAGCCTTTGGCTTTGACGCGCGGCCGAAAGGCTGCGCCTGATACGGCAAGACGGCGCGCAGACGCCCGGAGCCGCCCGGAGGGATCGCGATGGACAGACTCACCAACCGCTTCAAGGCCGCCCTCGGCGAGGGGCGCCAGCAGATCGGCCTGTGGTGCAGCCTAGCCAGCCCGATCTCCACCGAGATCGTCGCCGGCGCCGGGTTCGACTGGCTGCTCCTCGATATGGAGCACTCGGCCAACGACCTGCGGGATATCTATGTCCAGCTTCAGGCGATGATGGAGAACGCCACCAACCCGGTGGTGCGGGTGCCGAGCGACGATCCGATCACCATCAAGCGCATCCTGGATGCCGGCGCGCAATCGCTGATGATCCCCAATATCGACGATGCCGCGCAGGCCGAGCGGGTCGTGGCGGCGACGCGCTACGCGCCCCGCGGCATCCGCGGCTTCTCCCAGGCGCCCCGGGCCGCCCGGTTCGGCCGCATCCCGGACTACCACACGCGCTGCGAGGCCGAGATCTACGTGATCGTGCAGGTCGAGTCGCGCCGCGCCCTCGACAATCTGGACGCGATCGCCGCCGTCGAGGGCGTGGACGGCGTGTTCATCGGGCCCGGCGACCTCTCCACCAGCCTCGGCTATCTCGGCCAGCAGGGCCATCCCGAGGTGGTCCGCACCATCGCGGACGCGGTCGGCCGGATCGTGCAGGCCGGCAAGCATGCCGGCATCCTCACGCCGAGCGAGGAGCTGGCCAAGCGCTATATCGCGGCCGGCACCCGGTTCACCGCGGTCGGCTCGGATCTGGGGCTGCTGGCGCGCAACGCCGAGGCGCTGGCCGGTCGCTTCCGCACCGAAGGCTGAGCGAGGAACACCCGATGGAGGCCGAGACCGACAGCGCGATCCGCGAGCGCCCGGCCGGGGACGTGCCGCGCACGATCCGGTTGAGCGCGCGCGACAATGTCGCGATCGTGGTCAACGCCTTCGGGCTGCCCGCCGGCACGACCTTCCCGAACGGGTTGCGGCTCACCGAGTTCGTGCCGCAGGGTCACAAGGTGGCGCTCAGTGACATCCCGGAGGGTGGGGAAGTGCGCCGCTACGGCGAGGTGGTCGGCATCGCCACGCAGGACATCCCGCGGGGTGCCTGGGTGGAGGAATCCCGGGTCGCGACCCCGGTCGCCCCCGCCCTCGACGCGCTGGAGCTGGCCACCCGGGTGCCGGCCCCCCTGCCCCCGCTCGAGGGCTACACCTTCGAGGGCTACCGCAACCCGGACGGGTCGGTGGGCACCAAGAACATCCTGGCGATCTCGATCAGCGTGCAATGCGTCGCCGGCACCCTCGACGTGGCGATCCGGCGGATCAAGCAGGAGCTGCTGCCGCGCTTTCCCAATGTCGACGACGTGGTCGGCCTTACCCACGCCTATGGCTGCGGCGTCGCCATCAACGCCCCCGAGGCGGTGGTGCCGATCCGGACCCTCCAGAGCTTGGCCCAGAACCCGAATTTCGGTGGCGAGGTCATGGTGGTGGGGCTCGGTTGCGAGAAGCTCGTCTCTGAGCGGCTGCTGCCCGATGGCGGCGCGGCCGGGGACGGGGTGGTCCGCCTCCAGGACGAGCGCCACCAGGGTTTCTCCGCGATGCTCGACAGCATCCTGGCCATGGCGGAAGCCCGCCTGGCGGTGCTGAACCGGCGCCGGCGCGAGACCTGCCCGGCCTCCGAACTCGTGGTCGGCCTGCAATGCGGCGGCAGTGACGCCTTCTCGGGTGTCACCGCCAACCCGGCGCTCGGCTTCGCGGCCGATCTGCTCGTGCGCTGCGGCGGCACCGTGCTGTTCTCCGAGGTCACGGAGGTGCGCGACGCGATCCACCTTCTGACCCCGCGGGCCAAAAATCCGGAGGTCGCCCAGGCCCTGATCCGCGAGATGGCTTGGTACGATGCCTATCTCGCCAAGGGCGAGGCCGACCGCCGGGCCAACCCGTCGCCCGGCAACAAGAAGGGCGGCCTCAACAACATCGTCGAGAAGGCCCTGGGCTCGGTCGCCAAGTCCGGCACGAGCGCGATCTCCGGGGTCCTGGCGCCCGGCGAGCGGGTGCGCGAGAAGGGGCTGATCTTCGCCGCGACCCCGGCGAGCGACTTCGTCTGCGGTACGCTCCAGCTCGCCTCGGGCATCACCCTGCAGGTGTTCTCCACCGGCCGCGGCACGCCCTACGGTCTCAGTCAGGCCCCGGTGATCAAGGTCGCGACCCGCACGGAGCTCGCCGAGCGCTGGTCCGACCTGATCGACCTCGATGCCGGCCGCATCGCCAGCGGCGAAGCCACGATCGAGCAGGTCGGCTGGGAGCTGTTCCACCTGATCCTCGACGTGGCGAGCGGGCGCACGCAGCCCTGGTCCGACCGCTGGGGCCTGTTCAACGACCTGACCCTGTTCAACCCGGCGCCGATCACCTGAAGCCCGGGTGCGTGCGGCGGGGCGTCGCATGCGCGGCCGGACTCTGCTAGGCATCCGGCACTGCCATGACGCTGCCGATTCCCGCTCCTCGGACCGTTCTCTTCCGCCTGCACTGGGCGCTCGGCCTCACCGCCGGCTTCGTACTCGCCCTCATGGGCGTGACCGGGGCGCTGATGAGCTACGAGGAGGCGATCACCGCCTTCGCCAACCGCGACCGGACGCGGGTCGAGGCGGGGGACCGGGTGCCGCTCGCCCCCACGGCCCTCGCCGCCCGGATCGATGCCCAGGCGGGCGGCCGCCGGGTGAACGTCCTCACCCTGTCGGACCACCCGCAGGCGAGCGTGTTCGTGCGCTTCGCCCGGGATCCCGAGACCCGCACGCGGCCGCCCTCGGTCTATGCCGACCCCTATGACGGCGCGGTGCTCGGGCCGGTGCGGCTCGAGGCGGCGTTCACGACGGTGCGGGACCTGCACCGCTGGCTGCTGCTCCCCGGCGGGTCCAAGGGCTGGGGCCGGACCATCACGGGCCTCTGCACCCTGGCGCTGATCGTGTTCCTGGCCACCGGTCTCTACCTGCGCTGGCCCAAGGTCCATCGCTGGCGGATCTGGCTGAAGCCGAGCCTGTCCCGGCCCGGCCGGCCGCGCTGGTGGTCCCTGCATGCCGTAGCCGGGACCTGGCTCACGCCGGTCTACCTGGTCATCGCGCTGACCGGCCTGACCTGGTCCTACCCGTCGTTCAAGGACGGGGTGACCTGGCTGCTCGCCGGGACGCCGGAGCGAACGAAGCCCGCCCGCAGGGCCGGAAGCCGGGAGGCGCCCCCGGCGCCGGAGGCCGGGTCCGAGCCCGCCCTCGACCGGGCCTGGGCGGCGTTCCGGGCCGGCGAGGGGCGGGAGGCCGGCCTCGTGATCCTCACCCTGCCGGGGGCCGACACGAAGGCGATCCGCATCCGCTGGCTGCCCCGGGGCGTCGACGCCTTAAGCGCCCGCAACGAGGCGCGCTACGACGCCGCGACGGGGGCGCTGCTCGCCACCGAGCACGCCGCCGGCACGCCGCTGGGGCGGCGCCTCATGGACAACATCCTGGAGGTCCACCGCGGCCGGTTCTTCGGCGACCTGTTCGCGCTGCTGTTCTGCCTCGCGGCCCTCGCCATGCCGGGCTTCGCGGCTACCGGGTTGACGCTCTACGTCCTGCGCCGCCGCGCGGCGACCCGGCGCCGGCCGGAGACCCGAGCGGCGAGCCTGCGCGAGGCCAATTCCTGAGAGCCACCCGCGGCGGAGATCGTCGAGCCCGGGGGCACGGGATCCCAAAGGGCTGAGCCTTTTGGCGGGTCGCCAGGGCAGAGCCCTGGCCCATCGGGCGAAGCCCGACCACCCGCTCAGAGCCGCGCGGTGATCGTCGCCAGCACCGTGAAGGGCGCGCCGGGCGTGTTGTTGGTGGCGTTGGTCGGCGCCTCGATGTAGCGGGCGTTCGTCAGGTTGCGCATGTTGACCGACAGACGCCAATGGGCGTCGAAATCGTAATACACAAGCGCGTCGACGCGGTTATAGGCGCCGACCTTGAAGCTGTTGTCGAGGTCGCCGTAGCGCTGGCCGACATGGGTGATGCCGAACCCGAGCCCGAGCCCGCGGAGCGCGCCCTGCTGGACCTCGTAGGTCGTCCAGAGGCTGCCGCTGAACACCGGTACGCCCGTCAGCCGGTTGCCGACCGCGAAGGTCGCGTCCTTGGTGATCCGCGCGTCGAGGAGGCCGACGCTGCCGATGATGTTCCAGCCGGGCAGGATCTCGCCCGCCAGATCGGCTTCGACACCCTGCGCCTGTTGCTGGCCGGTGATGACCGAGAAGCCGGGATTCTTGGGATCGACGGCCGCGACATTGTTGCGGGTGATCCGGAAGGCGGCCGCGCTCAGGGTCAGCCCGGGCGTGAGATCGACGCGGGTGCCCGCCTCGACCTGCTCGCCCGCGCTGGGATCCGGGTTGGCCACGTTCAGGATGTTCGCCGTCTGCGGCAGGAAGGAGGTGGCGTAGCTCGCGTAGAAGGTCACCGGCTCGAACGGCCGGTAGATCAAACCGACCCGCGGCGAAGCGTTGAACAGGTCCCCCTCGGGCGGCTGGGTCTTCGAGGCCGGCACGCGGTTGAAGTAATATTGAGTCCCGAGATCGAACCGAGCCCCGACCACGAGCTGCAATCCGGGCGCCAGCACGATCTGATCCTGCGCGTAGAACCCGTACAGGTCGAGTTTCTGCTTCAGGTCAGCCTGAAACCTGAGGGGCTGGAAGGCCGCGCCGAAGGTCGGGTTCAGGAAGCTGACCGGTGCGAGATTCCCCATCATCGACAAAGCGTGCCGGAAGCCATTGGAATATTCGATGCCGAGCAGCGCGGTGTGGGCGAGGCCGAAGGTCTCGAACTTCATCACCGCCTCGGACTGCGTGTCGACCGCGGCGAACCGCGAATTGACCGTGGCCTCGCGTCGCGTCAGCAGCGTACCGGCATCGTTGACGTCCAGGGCGCGGGCCGCGAACACGTTGAACGTGCCCCATTGCCCGCTGACGACCTGCCGGAGCATCAGGTTCTCGTTGACGTCGTGCTCGGCCCGCATCGTAATCGTGTTGAATTCGCCGACGTATCGCGAGTTCGGCTCGCCGTAATACCGGCCGATATTGTCGAGGGGCACGCGGCCCCGGAACGCCGTCAACCCTTCGTCGTACTGGGTATGCTGGTTCGTGAAGCTCGAATTGACGTAGACCCGGGTGTCGGCGCTCGGCGTCCAACTGACAGCCGGCGCCACGAAGACGCGCCGGTTGGTGTCACCGCCGAAATTGCGGAAGGTCGGGTCCTCCTGCGCGGCGAAGCTGAGGCGGGCGGCGAGACCCTCGACGGCGGGCAGCGCGCTCGACACGGTGCCTTCGAAGCGCCGGAAGCCGAAGCTGCCGCCCTGGACGCTCGCCTCCGCGGTGGGCTCCAGCGTGGGCCGGCGGGTCACGATGTTGACCACGCCGGCGGGGTCGCCCCGGCCGAACAGCATGGAGGCCGGGCCTTTGATCACCTCGACGCGCTCGGCATCCACGAGGTCCCGCGTGACCGGGGTGAAGTTGATCGCCGGATCGACCAGCACGCCATCGACGGCGAAGACCTGCGTGTTGAATCCGCGGATGAGGAAGTTCTGCGACCGTCCCTGGACGGTGCTGCCGAGAACGACGTTGCTGACATTGGTGACCGCATCGGTCAGGCGCGTGTCCCGCTGATCGGTGATGACACGGCGCGGGACGATGTTGATCGATTGCGGGGAGTCGCGCACTGGCGTGTCGGTCTTGGTCGCGGTCGCCGAGCGCGTAGCGCGGTAGCCCACGACCGGGCTGTCCGCCCGCTCTACGGCCGGGCCGGTGCCGGTGACGCTCAGTTCCGAGAGGACGACCTCGTTCTGAACAGCATTGGATTGTGCGTGAACGACAGTCGTCGATGCCAGAAGCAGGGTGATTGCCAGTCCGGGCGGCGTGTACGCGAAAGAAATCCGTCCGGTCCTTGCAGCAAAAATCCGGTTTTCGTAACCCTGCGGCATAGTTTTTAGTCGTTCTCAAGAAGATCGTCGCCTCGGGGCGCTTCGATCCTTGAGTACGATCGCGGTTCCGCTTCAATGCTTGATTGTAAGTGCTGCGCTCAGGGGCGCAGGATCTCATCAAACGTGACCGGCATGTCACATAGTGTCATTGGAATAACTTCAAATTCGACTGGATATGCCTACTTTAACGTGCGCGGCTGCGATGGGTGCACGTCCAGGCATGGATCCGGGCCGTCACCGCGGTCCGGATCCCACCGGAACAGCGACGCTGTTCGAATCGGCGGTGGGCGCAGGTCACTCCGGCAAGGGGGGGGCGCGTCGTGCGGCTGGGTGCAGCTGGCCGGCCTGCATGAGGGGGGGGATTGCAGGCCGGCCGGCCTACCGCGCGCCGCGACCGGGCGCGCGATCTCGGGGGGCGTCCGAGTCGGCCTCGATGGTGGGGCGATCGGGCCCGGGGCCGCTCAGGCGAGCGCGGTGATCCGCGGCCCGGCGCGGATGGCGCGCGGCAGGCGGCCGTCGAGGCCGGTCTCCAGCAGGGTGTGGAGCTGGGCCACCGCGGGGGCCGGGTCATAATCGGGTAGGATCGCACGGCTGACCAGGATCCCCTTCATCAGCGGGGCGAGCAGCGCGTAGAGATGGTCCGGATCGCAATCCGGGCTGGTGGCCAGCGCCGCGAAGGTCGCGGTGAACCAGTCGCGGGTCTCCGCCTCGGTCCGCGCGGTCAGGTCGGCGATGGCCGGGTTGCGGGTGGCCTCGGACCAGATCTCCATGCGCAGCACCGCGGCCACGCGGGTGACCGACACGAAGTACCGCGCGATGATGTCGAGCAGGGCGCCGCGCCGGTCGCCGCTGCGCTCCATCTCGGCGACGCGCTCGGCACCGCGCGCGCACTCGCGCTCGACCAGGCCGACGACCAGGGCCTCCTTGGACTCGAAGTAGCGGTAGAAGTTGCCCGGGCTCATCGCGGCCTCGCGGGCGAGGTCCTGCATGGTGGTGCGGTGGAAGCCGTTGCGCACGAAGCAGGCTTCGGCGGCGTCCAGGATGTGCTCACGCCGCGCCTCGGCGCTCGCCGTGACGGTCACGGGGCGAACTGCGCGACCGCGGCGACGCGGCTCTGGTCCTTCGCGGAGCCAGTGGCAGCGCAGGCCTGGGCCGTCTGGCTCAGATCCGCGCAGAGGCGCGCCTGCCAGCCCTTCGGGCCCGCCCCGGTCCAGCTGATCAGCGCCATCCAGGCGAGGACCAGCACGGCGGCGAAGGTGAGGTTCGCCGGGGTGCAGAACGCCCGAAGGGTCGTGAGGCGACGCGTGGCACCCGTACCGGACGGATCGAACCGGTCCTCATCCAGATCGGACCAACGGCCTTCGAGCGACAGAGCCATGGCTCACTCCTGCTTGCCTCTCCGTCGTAATGAACGCTCATTCTCGCGTCAATGAACGTTCGTTCTCAGGAGGCGGCCGTGAGCCGATATGGTTTCCGAATTCTGGCTTCGCGGCCGCCGCGTCAACGCAGATGAAGTGCGGCCGTCCGGTTCGAGGCGTCGCCCTGGACCACTCCGCCCGCTCTCCCCCGGAGCGGCCGGACGACCCCGAAAGGCCGCCCGTTCGGAGCCGAGGGTGCCGCCCCGGCTCCGGAGCCGTATCGGCTCAGGCGTGGCCGACCGGCTTAAGGGCGCCGGTCCGGTCGTGAAAATCCGGCCCGTTCACCGTGCGGGCGACGTGGCCGGCCCGGATCAGGTAGTCGCCGAAATGCTCGCCGGGCTTCCGGCCCTTGGCGAAGTCGGCAAAGAGCGGATCCAGCGTGTCGCGGATGTCGGAGGCCGCGACGTCTTCCTTGTAGAGCTTGCCCAGGCGCGAGCCGTCGAAGGCGGCGCCGAGATAGAGGTGATAGCGCTCGGGGCCGCGGCCGACGAGGCCGATCTCGGCGATGAACGGGCGGGCGCAGCCGTTGGGGCAGCCGGTGGAGCGGATCGTGATCTCCTCCTCGGCGAGCCCGTGCGTGGCGAGGCTCTCCTCCAGCTCGGTCATCAGGCTCGGCAGGTAGCGCTCGCTCTCGGCCAAGGCGAGACCGCAGGTCGGCAGCGCCACGCAGGCGATGGAGTTGCGCCGCAGCGCCCCCGCGCCCTTGGTGATGCCGTACTGGTCGACCAGGGCCTCGATCGCGGCGCGCTTGGCCCCGGGGACGTTGGCGATGATCACGTTCTGGTTGGCGGTGAGGCGGAAATCGCCCTCATGCACCTCGGCGATCTTGCGCAGGCCGGTGAGGAATTGCGGGCCGTCCTCGTAATCCTTGATCCGGCCGGAGGGGATGTAGAGCGTCAGGTGGTGGCGGCCGTCATCGCCTTCGGTCCAGCCGAAGCGGTCGCCGTTGTTGGTGAAGGTGAAGGGCTTCGGCGCGCCGAGCGTCTTGCCGATCCGGGTCTCCACCTCGGCCCGGAAAGCGTCCAAGCCGTAGCGCTCGATCGTGTACTTCAACCGGGCGTTCTTGCGGTTCTTGCGGTTGCCCCAGTCGCGCTGGACGGTCATCACCGCCTCGGCGACCTTGATGGCGTCCTCGGGCGCCACGAAGCCCATCACGTCGGCGGTGCGCGGGAAGGTGTCGGGCTCGCCATGGGTCATGCCCATGCCGCCGCCCACGGTGACGTTCCAGCCGGTCACCTGGTTCTTCTTGTCCAGGATGGCGATGAAGCCGAGATCGTGGGCGAAAATGTCGACCTCGTTGGAGGGCGGCACCGCCACGACGATCTTGAACTTCCGCGGCAGGTAGGTGCGGCCGTAGACCGGCTCGACCTCGTCCTCCTCGCCGCCGACCACGCGCTCGCCGTCGAGCCAGATCTCGCGCCAGGCGCTGGTCTTCGGCAGCAGGCTGTCCGAGATGTCCTTGGCGAGCCGGTGGGCGGCCTTGTGGGCGCCGACCTGGGCCGGGTTGGTCGCCGCCATGACGTTGCGGTTCACGTCGCCGCAGGCCGCGATCGTGTCGAGCAGCGCCGCGTCGATGGCCGCCATCGTGCGCTTGAGGTTCGACTTGATCACGCCGTGATACTGGAAGGTCTGGCGCGTGGTCGCCCGCAGGGCGCCGCCGGCGTAGGTGACCGCGATGTCGTCGAGCGCCAGCCACTGCTTGGGGCTGATCACGCCGCCGGCGATGCGCAGGCGGATCATGAAGCTGTAGGCCTTGTCGAGCTTCTTCTTGGTCCGCTCCGGGCGCAGGTCGCGGTCGTCCTGCATGTACATCCCGTGGAACTTCACGAGCTGCCCGTCATCCTCGGAGATCGCCCCGGTGGCGTGCTTCAGCAGGCCGTCGGCCAGGCCGCCGCGCAGATAGCCGCTGGCGATCTTGATGTGCTCGTTGGCGGCGAGCTGGGCCGCCCGGGCCGCCTCGGCATCGGTGATCGGCCGGTCCTTGGGCGGCGTCTCGTAGACGCGGGGAGCCGGGGTCGGAGCCAGGGCCGGGGCGTCGTCGCGGGGGCTGTGGTCGTCCATGGGATCACTTCCAAAGTCTTGACTGCGTCCCCGCCCCCTGGACGGGCGGGATCGTCACACATCCTGGTCTCAAAGGTCCGGGACCTTTTGCGGGTGCGAGGCCGAGCCCCGCCGTCGGGCTCCCCCGACGCATCAGGGCTCCGCCCTGACAACCCGCCAAAGGGCGACACGCCCTCTGGAAACCCGGACCGACCCGTGCTGCGTCGGCCTACCGTCTAGTAAACGTCCTGCTGGTAGCGGTGGCTGCGCTCCAGAGCCGCAACCTGCGCCTCGGCATCGGCCGGGCTCAAGGATTTGGCGGTCTCGTAGGCCCGCACCACCGCGGCCCGCACGTCCTTGGCCATGTGCTTGGCATCGCCGCAGACGTAGAAATGGGCACCGCCCTCCAGCCAGGAGACCAGCTCCTTGGCGTTGTGGGTGATCCGGTCCTGCACGTAGATCTTCTCCGGCTGGTCCCGGGAGAAGGCCACGTCGATCTTCGTCAGCGAGCCGTCCTCCAGGGCCTCCTGCCATTCGAGCTGGTACAGGAAGTCGTGCAGGAAGTGGCGGTCGCCGAAGAACAGCCACGAGCGGCCGGGCGCCGCGATGGCGCGGCGCTCCTGCACGAAGGCGCGGAACGGCGCGACGCCGGTGCCGGGGCCGACCATGATGATATCGGTGGCCGGATCCTGCGGCAGGCGGAAATGCCGGTTCGGCTTCAGCCGCACCCGCAGCTTGGCGCCGTCCCGGATCCGGTCGGCGACATGCACGGAAGCGACGCCCGAGCGGGCCCGCCCATGGCCCTCGTAGCGCACCGCCACGATAGCGAGGTGGACCTCGTCGCCCACTTCCTTACGCGAGGACGCGATCGAGTAGGCGCGCGGCGGCAGCGGCCGGGTGATGGTGTTGAGGTGCTCGGCGGTCAGCGTGGCCGGGAAGGTCGCGAGCAGGTCGATCAGGTGCCGCCCCTCGATCCAGGCCCGGGCCTCGCCGCTGTCGATCAGCTTCTGCGCGTCCGCGTGGCCGGTCGCCTTGACGAAGCGCTCGATCGTGGCGGCCGACAGGGTGGTGATGTCGCGCTCGGCGAGCAGCGCCTTGCGCAGGGCCTCGTCGCCCGACAGGCCCGCGGCGCCCAGGATCTCGTCCACCAGCTGCGGGTCGTTCTCGGGGAAGATCTCCAGCGAATCGCCGGGCTCGTAGGCGGGTGCCCCGTCCTCGAAGGCGAGCGCGAGGTGGATCGTCTCCTTGTCCGAGCGCGAGGAGTTGAGGTTCACGTGCTCGACGACCTCGACCACCAGCGGCTCGCGGCTCGGCTCGGCATCGTCGTCCTCGCCCGCGGCGGCGCGGGCGAAATCCACCGCCACGACGTTGTCGGGCGTCTCGGCCGGCGCGAGGGCTTTGAGGGTGTTCTTGATCCAGTCGGCGGCCGGCTTCTCGAAATCGAGGTCCAGGTCGGCGCGCTCGGCGGCGCGCTTGCCGCCCAGGGCCTCGAAGCGCGCGTCGAGCGCCTTCCCGATGGCGCAGAACTCCGCGTAGGAGGTGTCGCCCAGGGACAGGACGGCGAATTCCACGCCGTCGATGCGCGGGGCGCCCTCCCCCATCAGCTCGCCGTAGGCGCGCACGGCCCGGGCCGGCGGCTCGCCCTCGCCCCAGGTGGCCGCGATGGCGACGAGCTTGCCCGCCTTGGGCAGGGTCGCGACGTCAAGATCGGAGAAATCCAAGACCTTCGGCTTGAAGCCCTGCTTGCGCGCCAGCTTGGCGACGTTGCCGGCCAGCGCCTCGGAATTCCCCGATTCGCTGGCGTAGACGATCGTCAGCGGCTCGGCGGCCTTGGGCGGGGCGGCCGGGACGGCGGCCGGCTGGCCCCCGGCGGCGTCGAGGCCCGCCAGGAAGCCCGCGAGCCACGCGCGCTGCACGGGGGTCGCGCTGCCGAGCACGGCATCGAGGCTGGCGCGCTCGCCGTCGCCGAACGGGGCGGTGCGCGGAAGGAGATTCTGGCGTGCCATCAGGGGACCATGTCGTGGCCTACGAGGCCGGTGTCAATCGAAAACGTTCTTTTTGCAGAACGCGCCTGAACTAGGATATTGCATTCGTTGCGCCGCAATAAAAGAGAAGATCATTCTCCAACGACGGCGAGGACCGGGGCGGTGCCAGGGAGATGGCGTCCGGTCTTGGGCGGGGCCGGCAGCGGCAGGGCTGTGGTGGACTTGACCTTCTCCATGGCGAATCGCGAGGTGACGTTCTTCAACGGCAGCACCGCGATAAGCTGCTTGTAGAAGCTGTCATAGGCCTGCATGTCGGCAACCACGACGCGCAACATATAATCCACGTCGCCGGCCATCCGGTAGAATTCCAGCACTTCCGGCATGGCCGAGATGGTCGCAGCGAAGCGCTGCAGCCATTCCTGGGAATGGTCGGCGGTCTCGATCGAGACGAACACCGTGAGCCCCAGGCCGAGCTTGACCGGGTCCAGCACCGCGACCCGCCGGTCGATCACGCCGTCGGCCTCCAGCTTCTGGATGCGCTTCCAGCACGGAGTCTGAGACAGACCGACGCGCTCGCCGATCGCCGCGATGGAGAGGGTCGCGTCCGCCTGCAATAAGGCGAGGATCTTCAGATCGATGGCGTCCAAAGTCGTCTCCGTGGGATCCATCCACGCTGGGCCGCGCGGGAAGTGTAGGCGTTTTACAGGGCCGCCGAGAAGAATCTTTTGTCGTGCGGGGTCTCGGGTGTGGAGGAACGGGGTGCGCCACCGCACGCCAGGACGCCCGGATATGCCCGACAAGCAACCCGCGGCGCCTTGACTTCGTTCGTTATAGCGAACATTTCGACCCTTCGACAACAGGGTGCGGCGCGGTCTGCGCCCTTTCCCACGATCCAACCTCAGGACATGTCGCGATGACCCGTCCGGACCGAACGATGGCCGACTCCCTCGCGGAACGGTTGTCCGGGCTCGACCTGCCAGGCCGGCTCCACCTGATCGCCGCCGAGATCCCCGGCCGCCTCGTCTTCACCACGAGCCTCGGCGTCGAGGACCAGGCGCTGACGCACGGGCTGGCGATGGCCGGGCTGGCGAAGGGGCGCGTGGAGATCGTCACCCTCGATACCGGCCGGCTGTTCCCGGAGGCCTACGACACCTGGGCCGAGACCGAGTCGGCCTACGGCATCCGGATCGCGGCCTACGCGCCGGAGCGGGGGGCCGTGGAGGCGTTCGTCCGCCAGGAGGGCATCAACGGGTTCCGGCGCTCGGTCGCGGCCCGGCAGGCCTGCTGCGGCTTCCGCAAGGTCGAGCCGCTCGGCCGCGCCCTCGACGGGGCGAGCGGCTGGCTCACCGGCCTGCGCGCCGGCCAGTCGGCCAACCGTGCCGAGACGCCGCTCGCCGCATTCGATCCCGCCCGCGGCCTGATCAAGCTCAACCCCCTGGCCGACTGGTCCCGGGCTCAGGTTGACAGCTTCGTGCGCGAGAACTTCATTCCCTACAACGTGCTGCACGATCGCGGCTTCCCGTCGATCGGCTGCGCCCCCTGCACGCGCGCCGTGAAGCTCGGCGAGCCGGAACGCGCCGGGCGCTGGTGGTGGGAGCAGGAAGAGAAGAAGGAGTGCGGCCTGCATGTCGGCCGCCCCGCCGCGTCGATCCAGCCGGGCCAGGAGCCCGCGATTTTCGAGAGCAATCCAGACGTGAAGACCCGCCAGCCGGAATTCGCCCGATGAGCGCCGCCCTCGCCCCCGTGCCCCCGGGCGCCCCCGCCTCCGCCGACCGCCTCAGCCACCTGAAGCGGCTCGAGGCCGAGAGCATCCACATCTTCCGGGAGACGGTCGCCGAGACCGAGAACCCGGTGATGCTCTACTCGATCGGCAAGGATTCCTCGGTGCTGCTGCACCTGGCGCTCAAGGCCTTCGCGCCCGGCACCCTGCCGTTCCCGCTGCTCCACGTCGACACGACCTGGAAGTTCCGGGAGATGATCGCCTTCCGCGACGCCCGGGTGAAGGAGCTCGGCCTCGACCTCCTGGTCCACACCAACCCGGACGGGCTCGCCCGCGGCGTCGGGCCGGTGAGCCACGGCTCCGAGGTCCATACCGACGTGATGAAGACCCAGGCGCTGCGCCAGGCGCTCGACAAGCACAAGTTCGACGCGGCCTTCGGCGGCGCCCGTCGGGACGAGGAGGCGAGCCGCGCCAAGGAGCGGATCGTCTCCTTGCGCACCGCGCAGCACCGCTGGGATCCCAAGCGCCAGCGCGCCGAGCCCTGGCACCTCTACAATCTGAAGAAGAAGCGCGGCGAGTCGCTCCGGGTGTTCCCGCTGTCGAACTGGACCGAGCTCGATATCTGGCTCTATATCGAGCAGGAAAACATTCCGATCGTGCCGCTCTACTTCGCCGCCGAACGCCCCGTCGTGGAGCGCGACGGCCAGCTGATCATGGTCGACGACGACCGCCTGCCGCTGGAGCCCGGGGAGGTTCCGCAGCAGCGCCTCGTCCGCTTCCGGACGCTCGGCTGCTACCCGCTCACCGGCGCGGTGGAGAGCGACGCGGCCACGCTGCCCGAGATCGTCGGCGAGACGCTGGCGGCGCGCACCTCGGAGCGCCAGGGCCGGGTGATCGACAAGGACGGCGCGGGCGCCATGGAGCGCAAGAAGCAGGAAGGCTATTTCTGATGACGGTGCACCAGGCTCCCACCGCGTTCAACGACCGTGCCGCCACCTATCAGGCGTTCCTGGCCGCCCACCAGAACAAGGCCGTGCTGCGCTTCATCGCCTGCGGCTCCGTGGATGACGGCAAGTCGACCCTGATCGGCCGGCTCCTGCACGACACCAAGCAGATCTTCGACGACCAGATCTCGGCGCTCCAGCGCGATTCCCGCCGCCACGGGACGCAGGGGCAGGAGATGGACCTGGCGCTGCTGGTGGACGGCCTTCAGGCCGAGCGCGAGCAGGGCATCACCATCGACGTCGCCTACCGGTTCTTCTCCACCGACAAGCGCTCGTTCATCGTCGCCGATACCCCCGGCCACGAGCAGTACACCCGCAACATGGCCACCGGCGCCTCGACGGCGGACGTGGCGGTGATCCTGGTGGATGCCCGCCAGGGTCTGATCCGCCAGACCCGGCGCCACGCCCTGCTGGTCTCGATGCTGGGCATCCGCCGGGTGGTGCTGGCGGTGAACAAGATGGATCTGGTCGGCTGGTCGCAGGACAAGTTCGACGCGATCCGGGCGGGCTTCGCCGATTTCGCGCGCGAGCTGAACTTCACCGAGGTGAAGGCGATTCCGCTCTCGGCCAAGAACGGCGACAACGTCGTGGAGCCGGGCATCGCCGCCCCCTGGCATACCGGCGGCACCCTGCTCGAATACCTGGAGACCGTGCCGGTGCACGCGGAGGTGCTCAACGCCCCGTTCCGCATGGCGATCCAGTGGGTCAACCGGCCGAATTCCGAGTTCCGCGGCTATAGCGGGCGGATCGCCAGCGGCCGCGTCCGCCCCGGCGATGCGATCACGATCCAGCCTTCCGGCCGGACCTCGACGGTGGCGCGGATCTACACCGCCGACGGCGACCTGCCCGAGGCCGGCGAGGACGAATCCGTGACCCTCGTGCTGGCCGACCAGATCGACGCCTCCCGCGGTCAGGTGATCGCGGCGTCCGGCGCCCCGCTGCGGGTGGCGGAGCAGGTCGAGGCCCGCCTGTTCTGGGCGGCCGAGACCGAGCTTGCGCCGGGGGCGAACCTGCTCGCCAAGATCGGCACCGCCACAGTCAACGCCACGGTGGAGCGGATCGTCTCGCGGATCGATCCCGAGACCGGCAATCCCGGTCCGGCCGAGCGCCTCGCCGCCAACGACATCGCGGACGTGGCCCTGCGCCTCGATCGGCCGGTTGCGGTGGATGCCTACGCGGCCAACCGCGAGACCGGCAGCCTGATCCTGATCGACCGGGAGACCACCGACACGGCCGCCCTCGGGCTGGTCCTGGCGCCGAAGGGCGAGGCCGCCCCGGCAGCCTCCGCCGCGCCGTCCGCTAGCGAGAAGGCTTCCGGCCTGCTCGGTCGCCTCGGCCGCCTGTTCGGCCGCTGAGGCGGAAAAAGGTCCCGGATCCACAAGGTCCGGGACCGTGTGCGGGTGTGCGCAGAGCCCGCTGTTCTCGGGGGCTTTGCCCCCGAACCCCGCCAAAGGGCTGAGCCCTTTGGAAACCCCGATCGTCAGGCCGCTTCCGAGGCGGCGCCGAGGCCCCAGGCCTGGGCCAGTCGCGTATAGGATTCGTGCCGGGCCGCCTGATCGGGGATCGCCGTGACGATCATCAGCTCGTCGGCCTGCGTCCGCGCGACGAGATCCGTGAGCGTCGCCCGCAGGGTCTCAGGGCCGCCGACATGCAGCTTGTCGTGGCCGCGCTCGATCTGGGCCCGCTCGGCATCGGAATACGGGTAAGCCAGCGCTTCCTCCAGGCTCGGCAGCGGGCGGTACTCGCCGCGCTCCCGCCGCAGGGTCGACAGCCGCGCGCTCGCGGCCAGACGCTCGGCTTCCGCATCGGTCGCGCCGCAGATCGCCGCAACGGCCAGGATCGCGTGGGGCCGCTCGCCCAGGCGGGTCGGCCGGAACAGGCGGCGATAGGCCAGCATCGGCGCCTCGGCCGGCATTCCGGAGAAGTGCTGCGCGAAGCCGAAGCCGCATCCGATCTCGCCGGCGAGCTGGGCGCTGTAATCGGACGAGCCGAGCAGAAAGATCGGCGGTAGCGGCACCCCGGCGGGGCTCGCCTGGATCTTGGCGAAGGGATGCCCTTCCGGGAAGCCGCCGTCCCAGAACAGCAATTCCTGCAGGCGGTCGAGGAAATCGTCATTGCCGCCCTGGCCGGGCGCCTCCCGGCGGCGCAGGGCCCGGGCGGTGAGCCCGTCGGTGCCGGGCGCGCGCCCGAGGCCGAGATCGATCCGGCCCGGGAACAGCGCTTCCAGCACCCGGAACCGCTCGGCCACCATGAGCGGCGCGTGGTTCGGCAGCATGATGCCCCCCGAGCCGACCCGGATCGACCGGGTCGCGGCCGCGATCTGGCCGATCATGATCTCGGGGGCCGGGCTCGCCACGTTGGGCAGCGCGTGGTGCTCGGCCAGCCAGTAGCGCCGATAGCCGAGACCGTCGACATGGCGCGCCAGCGCCAGCGTGTCGTGCAGCGCCTGCGCCGGGGTCGACTCGGCGTTGACGAAGGAGAGGTCGAGGACGGAGAGCGGTGTCATCGACAGGAGATGGGGAGGCGGGTGCGCCGGTTCGAGGGCGGCTCGTCTTGGCTGCGGCTCCTACGTCTGGCTATCGTAGAAAGCTTCGAAATCCCGGCCGCCGTAGAAGATGTACGGATACGCACTGATCCGCGCTCCACGCGGTATGCGATGACGGCCGACCGCTCGAAGGGCACCGTCCGTAAGCCTTCCGAGAGGTCATCGCGAGGCCTGCCGGCGTGAGGCGCATCACCGATGCGATCACACCGGTCCTTGATCCGCTGCGTGAACCGTCGCGCCGTTGGAACGTCCTGACTGAGGTGGAAAACCGTGCGAAAGATATTGGCCAAGTCTGCCCGCGCTTGAGCGCGAAACACGACGGGCAGTCTACGCACGGCGAGTATCCCGCTGGGCTTCGGCGAACAGCTCGTCGAGATGCTCCTGAACCTCTTCGCTGCTCAGATCTGGATGAGGGTCGTCGAGGGAGCGGCGGATGCGGGCACGGATGACATCAAGGCGTTCGGCGTTCTCGCGGCGCTGGCGCTGCAGGGCGTGCACAGCCTCGTCGAGCATCGCCTCCACTGAGGCGTACTCACCGGACTCGACGCTCTAGCGTACGGTGCGGAGCGTGTCCGGTGCCAGGGTGATATTGATCGTCTCGGCGGGTGGCATGAATCGCCCTCTTCGGATCGGCACGAGACTAGCATGGAATCCGGCAGGCCACGCAGCCTTGTCCGCACCGCACCGTCGGCCTAGGGTCCCGGCCGCATCGCGGGCGCCCCAGACCGCCGCGCCCCTCACGGAGATCGAAACGCCATGGCTCTCCTCGCCGACGTCCTCTCGCGGGTGAAGCCGTCCGCGACCATCGTGATGACCCAGAAGGCCCGGGACCTGAAGGCGTCGGGCGTCGACGTCATCAGCCTGTCGGTGGGCGAGCCGGATTTCGACACGCCGGACCACATCAAGCAGGCCGCGATCGAGGCCATCCACCGCAACGAGACCCGATACCCGCCGGTCTCGGGCATCGTGCCCCTGCGCGAGGCGATCGTGCGCAAGTTCAAGCGCGAGAACGGGCTCGACTACAAGCTCTCGCAGACCATCGTGGGCACCGGCGGCAAGCAGGTGCTCTACAACGCCTTCCTGGCGACCCTGAACCCCGGCGACGAGGTGGTGATCCCCCGCCCCTATTGGGTGTCGTATCCGGAGATGGTCGGGCTGTGCGGTGGCACACCGGTCTTCGCCGACACCGACATGGAGCACGGCTTCAAGCTCCAGGCCGAGGAGCTCGATCGGGTGCTGACCCCGAAGACCAAGTGGATCGTGCTCAACTCGCCGTCGAACCCGTCCGGGGCCGCCTATACGCGCGACGAGATGAAGGCGCTCACCGATGTGCTGCTGCGCTATCCCGACGTGCACATCCTGACCGACGACATCTACGAGCACCTCACCTACGGCGACTTCGCCTTCGTCACCCCGGCCCAGGTCGAGCCCCAGCTGATCGAGCGGACGCTGACCATGAACGGCGTCTCGAAGGGCTACGCCATGACCGGCTGGCGGATCGGCTACGCGGCCGGGCCGGAGAAGCTCATCAAGGCGATGGATTTCGTCCAGGGCCAGCAGACCTCCGGCGCCAGCACCATCGCGCAATGGGCGGCTGTCGCCGCCCTGGACGGCCCGCAGGACCACTTGGCGAAGTTCCGGGCAGCCTTCCAGGGCCGGCGCGACCTCGTCGTGTCAATGCTCAACCAGACCAACGGCCTGACCTGCCCGACCCCGGAAGGTGCCTTCTACGTCTACCCGTCCTGCGCGGCGCTGATCGGCAAGACGACCGAGGCCGGCAAGACCATCGAGACGGACGAGGATTTCGTCACCGAACTGCTCCAGGCCGAGGGCGTGGCCGCCGTGCACGGCTCGGCCTTCGGGCTCGGCCCGAACCTGCGCATCTCCTACGCCACCTCGAACGCCGTGCTGGAGGAAGCCTGCCGGCGCATCCAGCGCTTCTGCGGCTCGCTGCGGTAGGTCCCCCGGACGGGCTCGTCCGGGGCGAGTCCATTCTTTGGAGTCTGCAAACCACCCGTGGGACGGGATCGCCGGATCAGTCGGCGATCCCGAGGACCAGAGCGAGCATCCGGTTCAGGGTGGCGAGCGTATCGCGCTACAGGCGACCGATGGGCGGGCTGCATTTTGCGCGCGGCATTGCGATGATCTTGTCGGTCATGATCTGCGAGGTGCTGCGCAACCCGCTTGCCGGACTTGGTTCGACAGATAGCCGGAAGAGCGGTGCGTCGCGCAAAGTGGTGGTGAGGAGGCAGACGAGGATACTGTCGGTCTCGACGAGCCAATCGGACTGAATGACGAGGGCAGGACGCGGCTTGCCGTAGGATCCGGGCGGTGAGACAGTAACGATGTCACCGCGCGTCACGGTTCAGGCCAGTCGAAGGCCGCCGCGATGAAGTCCAGGGCTTCAGCCTCCTCGGGTGCGCCCTTCAAGAGGGCCGCCTGCCGAGCGGCCTCTTCCTTGAAGCCCGGCGCCGACGGGTCTGGAACCCAGATGCGCAGGAGCTTCATACCGTCGCGCCGCGGCGCCTGACGATAGCGCTGGGCCTTCGACTGTCCTTCCCGGGGTCTGATCTGCGGCATGGAATGGCGGGTCCGATCGCGCGCCACACTAGGCCTCGGTCGCGTTCGTGACTACCATCCTCCGATCTCTGAACTCTCGTGAGTCTCCCATGCCCACCATCGCGGTGATCGCCCCCGGGGCCATGGGCAGCGCCATCGGGGCGCGGCTCGTCGGGCACGGCGCGCGGGTGCTGACCGCCCTCGAAGGGCGCGGAGCGGCGAGTCGGGCGCGGGCCGCGGCGGCCGGCATGGCCGATGCCAGCCTCGACGACCTCGCAGCCGCCGACATCCTGCTGTCGATCGTGCCGCCCGCCGACGCGGAGGCTCTGGCCCGGCATCTCGCCCCTGCGCTGGCGGCGGCCCCGCGCAAGCCGGTCTATGTCGATGCCAACGCCGTCAGCCCGGGTACGATCGCGCGGATCGCCGCGATCGTGGCGGAAACGGGCGCTCCCTTCCTCGACGGGGCGATCCTGGGTCTGCCGCCCAAGCCCGGCAGCAAGGGGCCGCGCGTCTACGTCTCGGGCGACGACACCGCCCCGGTGATGGTCCTGCGCGATCTGGGTCTCGACCTGCGCGTCTGCCCCGGCGGTGTCGGCGCGGCCTCCAGCCTCAAGATGAGCTATGCCGGCCTCAACAAGGGGCTCACCGCGCTCGCCGCGATCATGATCCTGGCCGCCGAGCGCGCCGGGGCCGGAGCGGCGCTGCGCGATGAGCTCGCCGAGAACGAGCCGGTGCTGCTCGCCCGCCTCGCCAGCGCCCTGCCCGACATGGCGCCCAAGGCCTATCGCTGGGCCCCCGAGATGGGTGAGATCGCCGATTTCCTCGGGCCGGATGCGGCTGGGCGGCAGGTCTTCTCGGGCTATGCCGAGCTCTACGGGCGCCTCGCCGCCGAGACGGGAGAGCCCGAGATCGCCGCGCTGATACGCTTCGCCGCGGCCGCCGCGGAGCGCTGATCGCCGCGGGTGCGCCGAATCGGCGGCCGCTCTGTTGCCGGCTCGGCTGCCACCCTCTACACGGACGGTCCCCGCGGCCGATGCGCCTGAAGGTTTCGCGAGCCCGCTCGGGCCTGCATGGTAGCGGGGTCGGCAGTGACGGGGTGGTCCGGACCAGTTCTCTGGGCCAATCCTGTGAGGCTCAGTGGGCCGAGTCGCTGCAGGAGTGTTGGGAGCGCGGGGAACAGGAACCGCGGGCTCGGCGCAAGGCCCACATAGAATGACTCTGATCCGGGACTGGCGGCGCCGATCCGGCGCCTTGCCCCGATCCGGGACAGCCCGGTTGGGCACGGTTGCAGCTTCGTTCACGCTCCGGCGCGATGATACGACGAGGCCGGGGATCCGGTCCGGCGTAACCGCGTTCTTTCGGGCCTGACGACCATGAGAGCCCTGCTCACCGGCGGCATCAAGGCGATCCTCGGGATTGCCGCCATCTCCACCGCCGCCCATTGGACCCTGCGCGTACAGCGCGAATCCGCTTCCGCGAGTCCGATCGCGGCCTTCGCCAGCGCCCCCGATCCGGTGGCGACGGGCTCCATCGAGCCGCGCCGACCGGTGAGCGCGGCACCGATCGTGCCGGCAGCCGTGCCCGCCCCGGCCGCGGGCCTCGACCAGGGCCACCTGGCCGCTTTGATCGCCGGCGCGACTCCGGCCAAGGCCAAGGTCGCCAAGACGGCGACCAAGACCGCCGCCGCCGAGAAGGTCGTGGCCAAGCGCTGAACCGGCGCACCGTGCCGGCTGCATACTTCCCCTGCGCCGCGACGGGTGCCGCCGCGCAGGTCAGCGTGGCAGGAATACAGGCCTCCATCGAGATTTGGCAGGCATGAGCACGCAGGTCGCGACATCCGTCGCCCACGACAGGGGCCCCGCCCGGGCGGCCCCGTCACCCGACCTCGCGCGCCGAAGGCGGATCGTCGGCATCGCCCTGATGTGCGGCGCCGTCGCGTTCTTCGCGGGCCTCGACGCCAGCGCCAAGACCCTGGCGCGGGGAGGCGTCGACCCGCTGGTCACCACCTTCATGCGCTACGCCGCGAGCGTCGCGATGATCTCGCTGTTCATCAACCCGGTGCGCACCCCCGGCGTGGTGAAGAGCCGGCGGCTGACGCTGCAGATCGTGCGCTCGCTGTTGCTCTTCGCCTCCACGGCCCTGAACTTCCTGGCGTTGCGCTACCTGCAACTCGCCGAGACGATCTCGATCCAGTTCGCCGCCCCGCTTACCGTCGCGCTGCTGGCGGGGCCGCTGCTCGGCGAATGGTCGTCGCGGGGCCGGATGGTGGCGATCGGCGTCGGCTTCATCGGTGTTCTGGTGATTGTGCGGCCGGGGCTGGGCGGGATGCATCCGGCCGCCCTGCTCTGCGTGGCCAACGTCGGGGTCTACGCCTTCTACGCGATCATCACGCGGAAGCTCGCAGCCTACGATTCCACCGCCACGACCATGTTCTACACCGGGCTCGCGGGCCTGGCGCTGATGGCCCCGCTCCTGCCCTGGATCTGGACCAGCCCGGCCAATCTCGGCCACTGGGCGCTGCTGATCGCGGTCGCGCTGTTCGGGACGATCGGGCACTGGCTGCTGGTCATGGCGCATGCCCGCGCGCCGGCCAACGTGCTGGCGCCGTTCATCTATACGCAGCTGCTGTGGTCCGTGACGCTGGGCTTCCTGCTGTTCGGCGATGTGCCGAGCCGCTGGACGGTCGCCGGCGCCATGATCGTGGTCGGCTCCGGCCTCTATCTCCTGGCGCAGGAGACGATCCGGCGGGACAGGCCGGCCGCCTGAGGCGGCCGGCCGGTTTCAGGCTCGCTTAGCGGCCCATGCGCTCCTGGCGATCCAGGCGCTCCTCGCGGCGGTCCTCGCGGGCGCGGCGGGCCGGATCCGTGTCGGTGCCGAGGACGCCGCCGACGGTGCCGGTGGCGGCACCCACCGCGCCGCCCACGACACCGCCCACCGGGCCGGCCGCGGCCGAGCCGTCCTCGACGCCGCGCTGGGCGCCCCGGGCCGTGCCCTGGGCTTCGGCGCCGGACGCGAAGGCCAGCGGGGCAAGGGCGAGGGCGGCGATCATCAGCTTCTTCATGGTCAACTCCAGGCGGTCGATCGGGGCAGGCTCCGCACCGTGCGGGTCACGGAGGGTGTGCAGGTCAACGGTTCAGGCGCCGAAAGGTCTCATCCGGCATCGCCGGGCCGGCCGCTGGCATCGGGCCGGGGCCGCTGCTAGAGAACGGGCCATGTTCGCTTCGCATACGCTTCGCGGCCTGGGCCGCAGGCTTCGAATTATTGGCCCGGCCTCCGCCTGAATGACGGCCCGCTTCGGCGAGGCCGCGCGGAAGTCCGGGATCCTGATGCCGCCCGCCCAGCCATTGCCGGCCCGATGCCGCCGGCCCGACCGCCGATGCGAGACCCGATGACCACCCCCGAGACCGCCTCCGCCCGCGACTATTCCAAGACCCTGTTCCTGCCGCGCACCGAGTTCCCGATGCGCGCCGGCCTGCCGACCCGGGAGCCGCTGCTGCTCGAGCGCTGGGCCGCGATCGACCTCTACGGGAAGATCCGCGCCGCCGCCGCGGGCCGGCCGCGCTTCGTGCTGCATGACGGCCCGCCCTACGCCAACGGCAACATCCATATCGGCACAGCGCTCAACAAGATCCTGAAGGACGTGGTGGTGCGCTCGGCCAGCGCGCTCGGCCTCGACGCCAACTACGTCCCCGGCTGGGACTGCCACGGCCTGCCGATCGAGTGGAAGATCGAGGAGCAGTACCGCGCCAAGGGCCGCAACAAGGACGACGTGCCGGTGATCGAGTTCCGGCAGGAATGCCGGACCTTCGCGGCCCACTGGCTCGACGTGCAGCGGGGCGAGTTCAAGCGGCTGGGCGTCACCGGCGACTGGGACCATCCCTACGCCACCATGGCCTACCCGGCGGAAGCCGTGATCGCCGACGAGCTGATGAAGTTCTCGATGAGCGGCCAGCTCTATCGCGGCTCCAAGCCGGTGATGTGGTCGGTGGTCGAGAAGACCGCTTTGGCCGAGGCCGAGGTCGAGTATGAGGAGCATGTCAGCGACACCGTGTTCGTCGCCTTCCCGATCCGGGAGGGGGGCGGCGCGGCGCTGGCGGACGCTCGGGTGGTGATCTGGACCACCACCCCCTGGACCATGCCGGGCAACCGCGCCGTCGCCTACTCCAAAAGAATCGCCTACGGGCTCTACCGGGTCACGCAGGCCCCGGCCGAGAATTGGGCGACCCCTGGCCAGACCTACGTGCTGGCCGACAGCCTGGCCGCCACCGTGTTCAAGGCCGCCCGGGTCGAGACGTTCGAACGCGTCGGCGACGTGCGCCCCGAGACGCTGGCCGACCTCACCCTGGCGCACCCGCTCAACGGCCGCGGCTACGACTTCCCTGTGCCGATGCTCGACGGCGACCACGTCACCGACGAATCCGGCACCGGCTTCGTCCACACCGCGCCGAGCCACGGCCGCGAGGATTTCGATCTCTGGATGTCCAGCGGCCGGCTGCTGCAGGAGCGCGGCATCGACACCGCGATCCCCTACACGGTGGACGCCGACGGCGCCCTGACCAAGGCCGCGCCGGGCTTCGAGGGCACCCGGGTGCTCACCGACAAGGGCGAGAAGGGCGACGCCAACAAGGCGGTCATCGCCGCGCTCACCGAGGTCGGGGCGCTGGTCGCCCGCGGCGTGCTGCGCCACCAGTACCCGCATTCCTGGCGCTCCAAGAAGCCGGTGATCTTCCGCAACACCCCGCAATGGTTCATCGCCATGGACCGGCCGGTGGACAGCCTGGGCAACCGGTCCCTGCGCGAGGTCGCGCTCCAGGGTATCGAGGAGACCCAGTGGGTCCCGCCCCAGGGCAAGAACCGCATCAACGGCATGGTCGGCAACCGGCCGGACTGGGTGGTCTCGCGCCAGCGCGCCTGGGGCGTGCCGATCACCGTCTTCGTCCACCGGGAGAGCGGTGAGATCCTCAAGGACGCTGCCGTCAACGCCCGGATCCGCGACGCCTTCAAGGCCGAGGGGGCCGATGCCTGGTTCCGGGACGACGCGGCGCAGCGCTTCCTGGCGCCGGACCACGACCCGGTCGCCTACGAGAAGGTGACCGACGTCCTCGACGTCTGGTTCGATTCCGGCTCCACCCACGCCTTCGTGCTGGACGATCCGGAGGCGTTCCCGGCGCTGGCCGGAGCGCGGCGCGTCCGCGATGGCGGCCAGGACCGGGTGATGTACCTGGAAGGCTCCGACCAGCACCGGGGCTGGTTCCAATCCTCGCTGCTCGAATCCTCCGGCACCCGGGGCCGGGCGCCCTACGACATCGTCCTGACCCACGGCTTCGTGCTCGACGGCAAGGGCCTGAAGATGTCGAAGTCGAAGGGCAACGTCGTCGCGCCGCAGAGCATCATCAAGGATTCGGGCGCCGACATCCTGCGCCTGTGGGTTGCCGCCTCGGACTATACCGACGACCTGCGGATCGGCCCGGAGATCATCAAGACGTTTGCCGAGACCTACCGGAAGCTCCGGAACTCCCTGCGCTGGATGCTCGGCTCCCTGGCGCATCGCGTGCCGGGCGACGACGTCGCGGTCCAAGAAATGCCGGAGCTGGAGCGGCTGATCCTGCACCGGCTGGCCGAGCTCGACGGCGAGATCCGCGAGGCCTACGCGACCTACGACACCAAGCGGGTGGTGGCCCTGCTCAACGGCTTCATGACCGGCGACCTGTCGTCGTTCTACTTCGACGTGCGCAAGGACGCGCTCTACTGCGACCCGATCTCGTCGGTGACCCGCCGGGCGGCCCTGCAGGTGATCGACGAGACCTTCCGCCGGGTGGTGGTCTGGCTGGCGCCGGTGCTGGCCTTCACGGCGGAAGAGGCTTGGCTCGACCGCTATCCGTCGCCGGACGGATCGGTCCACCTCCAGACCCTGCCGGAAACCCCGGCGGCGTGGCTCGACCCCACCCTCGCGGAGCGCTGGCAGAAGATCCGGAAGGTGCGCCGGGCCGTGACCGGCGCCCTGGAGATCGAGCGCGCGGCCAAGCGGATCGGCGCGAGCCTGGAGGCGGCCCCGACCGTCTACGTCGCGGATCCGGAGCTGCTCGCCGCCCTGGAGGGCTGCGACTTCGCCGATACCTGCATCACCTCCGCGATCACGGTGGTGGCCGGCGAGGGTCCCGCGGAGGCGTTTCGGCTCGACGAGGTGCGCGGCGTCGCCGTGGTGCCGAATCCGGCGGAGGGCCGCAAATGCGCCCGCTCCTGGCGCGTCAGCCCCGCGGTCGGCAGCGACCCGGAATACCCGGACGTGACCCCCCGCGACGCCCAGGCCCTGCGCGAGTGGGACGCGGCCCACCCGGAGGCCAGCGCGGCGTGATCGTACCCGCGACATCACCCTCCCCCCTCTGCGGGGGAGGGTGGCGCCCGAAGGGGGTCGGGAGAGGGGAGCGACCCTTCCGGACGAGGCGGGGCCGGCATGACGGGCACAGCCTCGCTCTGCATCGCCGCTCCCCTCTCTCCCCCTGCTGCGCAGGGTTCCCTGCCCCGCAGAGGGGGGAGGGAGATGCGCGTTTGGTCCTGCACCCATGAGCCCCACCCGCGCCGGTCTGCTGGCCCTGCTCGTCACCCTGGTCCTCGACCAGGCCTCCAAACTCGGGCTCTATTTCGGAACCGACCTCGTGCTGACCCAGCCGTGGCGGCTGGCGCCGTTCGCCGACTTCGTGGTGGTCTGGAACCGCGGCGTCTCCTACGGCCTGTTCCAGCAGGAGAGCGGGTTCGGGCGCTGGTTCCTCGTCGTCCTGTCGCTCGCCGCCGCCCTCGGCCTCGGAATCTGGATGACCCGGGCCGGCTCGCGGCTTCTGGCGGTGGCGCTCGGCCTGATCGTCGGCGGCGCGCTCGGCAACGCCATCGACCGGGCCGCCTACGGGGCGGTGTTCGACTTCGTCCACCTCCATGCCGGCGGCTGGTCCTGGTACGTGTTCAACGTGGCGGACGCCGCGATCGTCGCCGGGGTGATCGGCCTGATTCTCGACAGCCTGAGTCCAGCCGGGCGGGGTACGCCGCAAGGGGCCTCGCGCCCATGATTCCCGCAACAGATCGGCCCTGCCCGCCCCAAGCCTCTGGTGCAATGCGGTCAAGGCGCCATACGATCGCCGGAAACCGGTCTCAGGCCGGGACCCGTCGGATCAGGCCGCGTCGCGGCCGTCCCCGCGCCGGACTCCCGGCCGGAACCCGTGAGGCAGCATGACCGGGCACCGCAGGCTTCGTCTCATCCTCCCCGCCGTTGCGGTCGCGCTGTCGCCGCTGCTGGCCTGCGGCGCGCAGGCCCAGGAGCGGGGCGAGTTCATGCGCGACGCGCTCTCCGGCATCGGTCTCCTGGAGAAGCGCCAGGACCCGATCGACTATCACGAGCGCCCGCCGCTGGTGATGCCGCCCAAGCTCGACGGCAAGGCCCTGCCCCAGCCCCGGGCCCGCTCCACCAGCACCGCCTGGCCGAAGGATCCCGAGATCGTCGAGCGCGAGCGCGCGGCGGCCGAGCGGCGCCGCCCGGTCGGCAACCAGGCCCGCGGCCGCTACGACGACAACAACGCCACGCTCTCGGTGGACGAGATCCGCGGCGGTCGCCGCGCCGGGGCGAACGTCACCACCGAGGCCGAGCGCAAGCCGGGCGATACCAACCGCGACGATAGCCTGCTCAGCCCGTTCGACCTGCTGAAGGGCAAGAGCGCCAATGCCGAGCCCTCCGATGTCGAGCCGGCCCGGGACGTGCTGACCGACCCGCCGACCGGCTACCGGCAATCCCCGAAGAAGCTGGCGCAGCCGCCGTCCCGGGACCCGATCAACAATGCCAGCCGCGAGCGCGAGGAGGCCGATCCCCGGGCCTATCAGCGCCAGCGCGCCCAGCAGTAACCATCCGGCTGTGGCGTCGTTGCAACGGCGCCCCGGCATGGCAACATGACATGTCTGTCCCTGTGCGGCTCTTGCCGGCCGGAGACGAGGACGGCCCCGATCCATCCGAGCGTCCCAGGCGGGCGTCGGCGGCACCGGGGCCGGCAAAAGGAAAGCGGAATGCACCTGTTCAGGAAGGCGACGCCCACCCTCTTCCCGCCGCGTCCGGGCTCGCCGTATGGCGGCAGCGCCGGCCGGGGCGAGGCCGCGCCGTTCGGGCGCTCCGAGGCGGGCGGGCCCGAAGTCACGGCCTTCACCCTCGACAACGGCCTCGACGTGGTGGTCGTGCCCGATCACCGGGCTCCCGTGGCGACCCACATGATCTGGTATCGCAACGGCTCGGCCGATGATCCGTTGGGCCAGTCGGGCATCGCCCACTTCCTCGAGCACCTGATGTTCAAGGGCACCGAGAAGCACCCGGTGGGCGCCTTCTCCAAGGCGGTCTCGGGCCTCGGCGGCCAGGAGAACGCCTTCACCAGCTACGATTACACCGCCTATTTCCAGCGGGTCGCCCGGGACCATCTCGGCACCATGATGGCGTTCGAGGCCGACCGCATGAGCGGCCTCGTCCTCGACGACGCCGTGGTCGCGCCCGAGCGCGACGTGGTGCTGGAGGAGCGGCGCATGCGGGTCGAGACTGACCCCTCCGCCCAGCTCTCCGAGGCGATGGCCGCCTCGCTGTTCGTGCACCACCCCTACGGCATCCCGATCATCGGCTGGATGCACGAGATCGAGGGCCTGAACCGCGAGCACGCGCTGGCCTATTACAAGCGCTTCTACACCCCCGAGAACGCGATCCTAGTGGTGGCCGGCGACGTGACCCCGGACGAGGTCCGGCGCCTGGCCGACGCGACCTACGGCCGCGTCGCCCCCCAGGGCGCCCGCCCCGAGCGCCTGCGGGCCCGCGAGCCCGAGCCCAAGGCCCTGCGCCGGGTCGCGGTCGCCGACCCGAAGGTCGAGCAGCCGACCCTGCAGCGGCTCTACCTGACCCCGTCCTGCATCACCGCCCGCGACGGCGGCTGCCACGACCTCGAGCTGCTGGCCGAGGTGCTGGGCGGCGGCTCGACCTCCTACCTCTACCGCAAGCTGGTCATGGAGACCGGCCTCGCGGTGAATGCCGGCGCCTGGTACATGGGCTCTGCGATCGACGAGACCCGGTTCTCCGTCTACGCGGTGCCGGCCGAGGGCGTCTCCCTGGAGGCGCTGGAGGAGGCCGTGGACAAGATCCTGCGCCGCGCCCCCGCGGAGGCGCTCGGCGCCGAGGCGATCGAGCGCGCCAAGACCCGGCTCGTGGCCGAGACCGTCTACTCCTCCGACAGCCAGTCCTCGCTCGCCCGGATCTACGGTTCGGCGCTCGCGATCGGCGAGACCATCGAGGAGGTCCGCCGCTGGCCGACCGATATCGAGGCGGTCTCGCAGGAGCGCCTCAAGGCCGCCGCCGAGCGCTGGCTGACCCCGTCCCGCTCGGTCACCGGCTACCTGACCAAGGCTCAGGACCCCGACGCCCCGGTCGCGATGGCCGCGGAATAGGTTTTCGGGCGCGTCCCGGCAGGCGGTTTTACCCCCGCCGGGACCTGCATCAGGCCGCGAGACCACTCCGCCGCCGCCCGTGACGAGATAAGAAGAGGTTCCCATGAGCGTCGCCGAGAACTTGGTCGACACCGCCGCCCCCGCCAGCTCGCCCACGACGGCGCTGCCGGTGACGACCGCCGCCGGCATCGAGGCGTGGCACGTCGAATCCCCGGTCGTGCCGATGATCGCGCTGGCCTTCACCTTCGAGGGCGGCGCCGCCCAGGACCCGGCCGGCAAGGCCGGCTGCGCGCAGATGCTGGCCCGGCTCCTCGACGAGGGCGCCGGCGACCTGACCTCCGACGCCTTCCAGGAGCAGCTCGCCGCCCGGGCGATCGAACTGTCCTTCCATGCCGGCCCCGACGCGATCGGCGGCTCGCTCAAGATGCTGGTCAAGCATGCCGACGAGGGCATCGCGCTCCTGGCCCTGGCGCTCGCCAAGCCGCGCCTCGATCCGGACGCGATCGAGCGCGTCCGCGGCCAGGTGATCGCCGGCCTGCGCTACCAGCAGAACGATCCGGGCGTGCTCGCCTCGCGCCGGTTCTTCAAGGAGGCCTTCGCCGGCCACGCCTATGCTCGGCCTTCCTCGGGCACGGTGGAGAGCGTCGCCACGATCACCCGGGATGACCTCCTGGCGATGCATGCCCGCATCATCGGGCGCGGCCGGGTGAAGGTCGCGGCGGTGGGAGCCATCGGGGCCGAGCAGCTCGCCGAGGGCCTGAACCGCGCCTTCGGCTCTCTGCCGGAGGCCGGAGCGCTCAAGGCGGTGCCGCGCACCGAGGTGCAGGATCTTGGCCGGCGCATCGTGGTCGATCTCGACGTGCCGCAATCGGTGATCCGCTTCGGTATGGCCGGCGTGCCCTGGCGCGACCCGGACTTCATCCCGGCCTACGTGCTCAACCACATCCTGGGCGGCGGCGCCTTCACGTCGCGCCTGTTCCAGGAGGTGCGCGAGAAGCGCGGGCTGGCCTACTCGGTCGGGACCTCGCTGGTCAGCCACCGCTCGGCCGCGATGACCTGGGGCTACACCGCCACCAAGAACGAGCGCGTCGGCGAGGCCCTGTCGGTGATCGGCGACGAGATCGGCCGGCTGATCGCCGACGGCCCGGACGACGACGAGCTGCAGAAGGCCAAGGACTACCTCACCGGCTCCTACGCGCTCGGCTTCGACACCTCGACCAAGATCGCCCATCAGCTGGTGCAGATCGCCTTCGAGGAGCTGGGCATGGACTACATCGCCCGCCGCAACGCCCTGGTCTCGGCCGTGACCCAGGCCGATATCCGCCGCGCCGCCGCCCGGACTTTTGCGGACGGCCGGATGCTGGTGGTCGCCGCCGGCCGTCCGGTTGGTCTCTGAGGCTCAGGCTGCCGCGGGGGCGAGCGGGGCGATCCGCTCGATCTCCGGCCCGAGGGTGCGCGTCAGCGTCTTCACCTCGTACTGGCGCTGGAGGTTGAGCCAGAATTCCGCGCTCGTGCCGAAATAGCGGCCGAGGCGCAGGGCCGTGTCGGTCGAGACCCCGATCTGCTCGGCGGCGATCCGCTCGATCCGGGTCCGCGGAACGCGGCAGGCCCGCGCCACCGTGCCGGCCGACAAGCCGAGGGGAATCAGGAAGTCCTCGCGCAGCACCTCGCCGGGATGCAGCGGCGGCAAGACGGTGTCGGTCTCGTACGCGATGGTCATGGGGTATCTCCCAGGGCGAGCGGTATGGCAGTCTGGCCCCCTTACGCCCACTGCATTCCAGCCGTGCGCTCGCAACGCCGTTGCCCGAACCCCACGTGACGCGGATCGGAGCGGCACCCACACGGAAAACCATGCAGCTCACCGGCATCCATCACCTCACCGCGGTGACCGCCCGCGCGGCTGAGAACGTCGCATTCTACACCGGCACGCTCGGCCTGCGGCTGGTGAAGAAGACCGTGAACCAGGACGACGTGTCGGCCTATCACCTGTTCTACGCGGACGGGCTGGCGAGCCCGGGCAGCGACATCACCTTCTTCGACTGGCCGGCGCCGCGGGAGCGGCGTGGGTCGAACAGCATCACCCGTACCCATCTGCGCGTGCCTGGCGAGAGCGCGGTGGCGTGGTGGCACGCGCGCCTGCGCGAGGCCGGCACCGTCCTGGCCGAGCCCGCCCTGCGCGACGGCCGCCTCACCGTCGATTTCGAGGATCCCGAGGGTCAGCGCCTCGCCCTGGTCGATGACGGCGGCACCGGCCCGGAGCATCCCTGGGACGCCTCGCCGGTGCCGGCGGCCTACCAGATCCGGGGCCTGGGCCCGATCCGCCTGTCCGTGCCGGACCCGGCCCGCACCGCCGCCGTGCTGACCGATCTGCTCGGCATGCGCCGGGAGCGGAGCTTCGAGACCGGCGACGGCCCGGTCGCGGTCTACGCCATGGGGCCGGGCGGCCCGGCCGCCGAGATCCAGCTCCTGGCCGATGCCGCCGCACCGGCGCAGCAGGGCGCGGGCGCGGTCCACCACGTCGCCTTCCGCATCCCCGACGCGGAGTACGAGGCGTGGGCCGACCGGCTGAAGGCGGCCCGGGTGCCGAGCAGCGGGCCGGTGGATCGCTATTACTTCCGCAGCCTGTATTTCCGCGAGCCCAACGGCATCCTGTTCGAGATCGCTACCGACGGCCCGGGCTTCACCGCCGACGAACCTCTGGAGAGCTTGGGCGCGCGCCTCGCCCTGCCGCCGTTCCTGGAGCCGCGCCGGGTCGAGATCGAGGCGGGGTTGAAGCCGCTCCGTCCGGTCGTTGCGGGTTAAAATATTCGAACGATTCCAGGCCATTCACTTCTTCCGCAGGTGTGATCCTGGCGCGCCTTGACGGGCGTGCTGCAACTGCGAAAGAAGCACCCGAGAAGAAGCACCCGATTTGGGTTTGACAGCCGGATCCCGGTGCGCGCGTGCGCGGGGTCCGACCCTGCCCCGCGGGACGGCGACGATCCGCCGAACCTCATGCGCCCCGAATCGCCGGGGGCATGGGCCGAGCATCAGAGGATTCGAGGACTGATCCGTCGATGAGCAAGTTCTACGAGGAGCGCGTTCTGTCGGTGCATCACTGGACCGAGAATCTGTTCTCGTTCCGCACCACGCGGGACCCGGCGTTCCGCTTCCGCAACGGCGAGTTCACCATGATCGGCCTCGAGGTCGAGGGGCGGCCACTGCTGCGCGCCTATTCGGTGGTCTCGGCCAATTACGAGGAGGAGCTCGAGTTCTTCTCGATCAAGGTCCAGGACGGCCCGCTGACCTCCAAGCTCCAGCACCTCAAGGTCGGCGACCCGATCATCGTCGGCAAGAAGCCCACCGGCACCCTGGTGCTCGACAACTTGCTGCCCGGCCGGAACCTCTACCTGCTCGGCACCGGCACGGGCCTGGCCCCGTTCCTGTCGATCATCAAGGACCCCGAGAGCTACGAGCGGTTCGAGAAGGTCGTGCTGGTCCATGGCTGCCGCCAGGTCCAGGAGCTGGCCTACGGCGAGACCATCACGGAGGCCCTGCCGAAGCACGAGTTCCTGGGCGAGATGATCTCGAACCAGCTGATCTACTATCCGACCGTGACCCGCGAGCCGTTCCGCAACCGCGGCCGGATCACCGACCTGATGGTCTCGGGCAAGCTCTTCTCCGATATCGGCCTGCCGGCCATGTCGGTGGAGAACGACCGCTTCATGCTCTGCGGCAGCCCCGACATGATCCGCGACACCCGCGAGCTGCTGAGCAGCGGCGGCTACGAGGAAGGTAACCACGGCGAGGCCGGCCACTACGTGATCGAGAAGGCCTTCGTCGAGAAGTAGTTGTTCTGGACTTTGCGTTCAGCCCGGTGCGGTCCGCCGCGCCGGGTTTTTTGTGTTCCTGCGACAGCATTCGTCTCCGCGCGCTCGCAATGACGGGTTCGGCACGAGGCTGTGTCAAAAGTCCCTTCTGAGATAGACTTGCGGCCTCATCTGCGGAGGCCAGCATGGGTCGGTTCGTCGAAGGGCAGGACCGTCGGCAGTCCTGGTTGCTGCCCAGTTCGCTGGATGACTATGTCACCGCCGACAATCCGGTTCGGGTGATCGAGGTCTTCATCGACGAACTCGATCTGGGTGCGCTTGGCTTCACCCGCTCCGAGCCTGCGG
>NZ_LHCD01000036.1:0-61048 GCF_001262595.1 Methylobacterium sp. ARG-1 | reverse complement strand
AGTCGCAAGATTATCCCGGGCAACCTAACAGGGCGCCGCCGCTTGCGGCAATGGCACAGGCTCCAAGCCATTGTGCCGCAGTCCCGACGACCGCGCCCCGATGCTTTGCGGGTGGCGGACCAGCATCCCAGGCGCCGTTGCCGGGGGTCCCTCTGGACGACGGCCTCGGCGAGGTTCGGCGCACGCTGGCGGCCACCAGCACCGCGAGCTCGATCACGCGCACGGCGTCGAGGACCGACATCAACACGACCGCACGGTGGTGCGCGAGTGTCACCGCCACGGCGACGCCCGCAAGCGCGCCATCGTGGAGGAGCACGGCCACCGTGTAGCGGAACGTCGACCCGGGGCCGGGACGGCGGCATCGGCGGGCGGCCCAGTCCCACGCTCCTCGAAAGGTCGGCGAACCCAGCGTGACGGTTGCCTGAACGGCGGTTTCAGAACGCATTCAACGGCGGCGGCGCAACCTGCCGTTATACGAATCCCCGGAGGATACAGCGATGCGGCGACACCTTGCAGGCTTGATGGCCGCGGCCATCGTCATCGCGCCGGCCGCGGCCTCGGCCCAATATTACGAGCGCGGCTATGGCGAACGGCGGCCGCACGATCATGTCGAGGTCTACCGTCACGGCGACCATGACGACGTCGTAGTCCGGCACCATCACACGCGCCGCGACGAATACGAGCCGCGCCGGTTCGAGCGGCACCATCACCACCACGACTTCGACGACTGAGGTCGCAGGCCGGAATTGGGGGCGGCGCATGGGGAGTAACGTGCGCGGGAGGCTTCGCGGGCGCGTACCCGATGCCCGCGGCCAGGCGCGAAAACCCGCGAGTTCGGGTAGCATCCGCATGTCCGCACCGCCTGCTTGGACGGGCCGCCCGGAGAACTCCTATCTCCTGCCGGGCATTTCGTGCCTGTACCCGTGCGCATGCCAGTCGTTGTCCGCGTGCGCGGGCTTGCCGTCGGGCACCTTCTCCCCCGCCGGAGCGCGAGCCGTTGCGGTGGGTTGGTCCGCCGGACACGGCTCCGGTGTTCAGGACCGTTCGCTTGAAGTTCGGGACGTTGCCATGCACGTCCAAGATGAAGGCAGGATCCTCGGCGGCCTCCTGCATCCCGGGGGAGAGCAGCCGCGACCGTCCGCTTCAACTGTCCGCCATCCGGCGGCAACCGCATCGGTCAATTCGAACAACGAGGTAACCACGCCGTTAGTGGCTGGATCGCTGGGTCCGCGACGAGATGTGTCCGCGACCGGACACCCGGCCGAGGAAGGTGGACATCGGCCGGCAATTCGCCCTCCGGGCCGGTCGCCAGGGCGACGCGCACTTACGAGTGTAGCGCGCGCCAACTCGGTGGTTCTCCAGCACGCGTCGGGGGGCGGCCAGGCGCACTGTCGCCAGCACCTGGTCGCCGCCCGTATGCGGCATCCCGAAAGGGAGCTTCGAAGCTGCGGAGTTCGAGCCTGACCTGAGTGGCCTGCCGCGTTCCGAGACGGGGCCGCCATAGGTCGGGGACGGACGGCGCAAGCTCCGTCGGAACGCCGGGTGGGACAAAACGGGAGACATCCCGACCAGCCAAACGTGTTAAGCCGCTGCCATGCCCGCCAAGCGCTCGCGTCATACCTCCCTGGTCGTGCCCGTCGCCGGATGGTCGAAAAGCCAAGCCACCCAAAGTAAGCACACCTCGGCCAGCGAGTTCACCCGCGCTTCGATGCGCGTGAAAGCCCGGCACGAGGCTCACACGGTAGGTCAGGTCCCGTGGTCGACACGGTCTCCGCTAGCGCAAGGGCAAGCCTGATCCGATGACCCAGGCTCCGGGCTTCCTGGCAGGAGGGGGCAACATGGGCGCGCGGATGCGCGCCCACGATTGGGCGTCGACGTTCCTCGGGCCGGCGGACCGGTGGCCGCAAGCCTTCGTGACGCTGTTGCGAGTGATGCTCAGCTCGCGCCAGCCGATGTTCCTGTGCTGGGGTCCCGAGCGTACGCTCGTCTACAACGACGCCTACGCCCCCATGCTCGGCGCCCGGCATCCCGATGCCCTCGGTCGCCCGTTCTTCGATGTCTGGCCCGAGGTCCGCATCGAGGTCGGGGTCCTGATGGATCGGGTGTATGCCGGCGACCCGGTGCACATGGACGACCTCCAGCTCACCTTGCACAGGAACGGCTACCCCGAGGAAACGCACTTCTCGTTCTCCTACACGCCCGTCCCGGACGACAGAAACACGGTCGCGGGGCTGTTCTGTGCCTGTACCGAGATCACCAAGCAGGTCCTGGCCGAGCGCCGCCTGTCGGCCGAGCGCGAGCGCTTCGCCAGCCTCTTCGAGCAGACCCCGACGTTCATGACCGTGCTGCGCGGCAGGGAGCATCGGTTCGAACTGGCCAATCCCCGCTACCTGAAGCTCGTCGGCCACCGGGACGTCGTAGGCAGGACGGTCGCGGAAGCCCTGCCCGACGCGGTCGAGCAAGGGTTCCTGGAAATTCTCGACCAGGTCTACGACAGCGGCGTGCCGCAGACGTTCCATGGCATCCGCTACGCCGTGCAGGCGGTGCCGGGCGGCCCGCATGACGAGCGCTTCGTCGACGTCGTCTACCAACCGATCCGGGATGTCGACGGTACGGTCGGGGGTATCTTCATCGAGGGCGCGGACGTCACCGACCGTGCGCGGGCGGAGACGCGGCGCGAGGCGCTGGTGCGGATCACCGACCGGTTCAATGAGCTCACGAGGGCGGACGACATCGCTTTCGCGGCCTCGCAGGTCCTCGGCGAGACGTTGGCGGTCAGCCGTGTGGGATACGGCACCATCGACCCCGACGCCGAGACGCTCCACGTCGAGCGCGACTGGAACGCACCGGGCGTCGAGACCCTCGCCGGCGTCGTGCCGCTGCGGACCTACGGGTCGTTCATCGACAGCCTGAAGCGCGGCGAGTTCGTCAGCATCGCGGACGTCGAGCGCGACGATAGGACGGCGGGCGCGGCGGAGGCCTCGAAGGGGCGCGGCGCGCACGCCTTCGTCAACGTGCCGGTGCTCGAACAGGGTCGGCTCGTGGCCGCCCTCTTCGTCAACCATGCCGAGGTGCGGGACTGGGCGCCGGACGACCTGGCCTTCATCCGGGAAGTCGCGGGCAGGACCCGCATCGCGGTTGAGCGGAGCCGTGTCGAGACGGCCTTGCGCGACCTCAACGCCGACCTCGAACGGCAGGTCGCCGAACGGTCACGCGAGTTGAGCCGGACTTGGCAGGTCTCCACGGACCTCCTGGGCATCGCCGACGACGCCGGATTCTTCGTCCGGACCAACCCGGCCTGGAAGTCGCTGCTGGGCTGGAGCGATGCGGAGGCCGCACGCATCCCCTTCGTCGAGCTGGTCCACCCCGACGACGTCAGGGCCACCCACGCCGCGCTGGATCGGCTACGGGCCGGGGAGGCGGTCCTCCGCTTCGAGAACCGCTGCCGCACCACCGCCGGTGGGTACCGCTGGCTAGCCTGGGTCGCGGTCCCCGAGGGCGGGCAATTCTACTGCAGCGCGCGGGACGTGACGGAGGAGAGGGAGCATGCCGCGACCCTCGCCGAGCGTACCGCCGAGCGCGACCGGCTCTGGAACCTGTCCGAGGACATGCTGGCCCGCGCCAACTACCAGGGGACGATGTCGGCGGTGAGTCCTGCCTGGACCCAGGTGCTAGGCTGGTCCGAGGCCGAGCTCCTGTCGCGGCCCTACGCGACCTTCATGCATCCCGACGACACGGACCAGACGCTTGCGGCCCTCGTCCGGATGGGCGACACGAAGCGGCCAACCCGGTTCGAGAACCGCATCGCCGCGAGCGACGGGTCGTGGAAGTCCATCGAATGGACCGTGGCGCCCGAGCCGGACGGGCTGCACTTCATCGCCGTCGGTCGCGACCTGAGCGTGGCGAAGGCGCGCGAGGCGGAACTCGCGGCGGCTCAGGAAGCCCTGAGGCAATCGCAGAAGATGGAGGCGGTCGGACAGTTGACCGGCGGCTTGGCGCACGACTTCAACAACCTGCTCGCCGGCATCTCCGGCTCGCTGGAACTGATGCAGACCCGGATGCAACAGGGACGGCTCAGCGATGTCGACCGCTACATGGCGGCCGCGCAGGGCGCCTCGAAGCGCGCGGCCGCCCTGACCCACCGCCTGCTCGCCTTCTCGCGCCGCCAGACCCTGGCCCCCAAGCCCACCGACGTGAACCGCCTCGTCTCCGGCATGCAGGAATTGATCCAGCGTACGGTCGGCCCGGCCATTCCCGTGGAGGTCGTCGGCGCATCCGGGCTGTGGCCTGCGCTGGTGGACCCACCGCAGCTTGAGAACGCGCTGCTCAACCTGTGCATCAACGCGCGTGACGCGATGCCGGACGGCGGGCGCATCACGGTCGAGACCGCCAACAAATGGCTCGACGAGCGGGCCGCACGCCAGCATGACATGCCCGAGGGGCAGTACCTCTCCCTCTGCGTCACCGACACCGGTACCGGCATGCCGCCGGACGTCGTCGCGCGGGTGTTCGAGCCGTTCTTCACCACCAAGCCGCTGGGCGAGGGCACTGGACTCGGCCTCTCGATGATCTACGGCTTCGCCCAGCAGTCCGGCGGGCAGGTGCGTATCTACTCGGAAGTCGGCAGGGGCACGACCGTGTGCGTCTACCTTCCGCGCCACTACGGCGAGATCGCCGAGGACACGGGTGACGAAGTCGCGACGACGCTACCCCGCTCCGAGCAGGGCGAGACCGTCCTCGTCGTGGACGACGAGCCGACGGTCCGCATGCTGGTCAACGACATCCTGGAGGATCTCGGCTACACCGCCATCGAGGCCGCCGACAGCGCCGCGGGCCTCAAGGTGCTGCAGTCGGACGTCCGTATCGACCTTCTGGTGACGGACGTGGGGCTGCCAGGCGGCATGAACGGCCGGCAGATGGCCGATGCCGGCCGCGTCACCCGTCCCGACCTCAAGGTGCTGTTCATCACCGGATACGCCGAGAATTCCATTCTCGGGAACGGCCATCTCGCACCGGGCATGGCGGTCCTGACCAAGCCCTTCGCCGTCGACACGATGTCTGCCCGCATCCGCTCCATGATCGAGGCGTCGGATGCAGGGCCGCTCGGGCGACGCCTGGTTCCCTAGGGCCTGACCCGGGACGACCGTAAGTCAGGCTGCCATCCTGGGCTTGACCTTCCCACCGTGGAAAGCCTTATCCAGGCCACCTGCAGGTCGCTGCGCGCGGGAAACCGGGAGGCTTCATGCGCGCCCTGAAAACTGGCATCCTCGATTCGTGACGTTTTGGCTCGCCCTTCGGCGGCTGCTCCCGCTCATGGCGGTTGTCAGCCTCGCCCTGACGCCGGTGACCGCTTCCGCGGCCGCCGTGGGCATGCGCGCCTCCATGACGGCGCAGGCGCAAGGGTCCCGCGAGGCCATGCCCGGCATGGGCCATGAAGCGATGGGAGGGACCGACATGGCCGGCATGGCCATGGACGACATGCGCTGCTGCCCGCCCGAGAAGCCACTGAACCCGGACTGCGCCAAGGCGGGTTGCCCCCTAAAGGCGCTCTGTAACGCCGGCGTCGCCTCGCTCCTGCCGACCGCGGTCCCCATCCCGAGGCCGGGGGCGACGTGCGCCGCGCCGGCTTGGCCCGAAGCGGCCTCGTTCGCCAGCGTGCACGGCCCCCCGCCGCCAGAGCCTCCCAGAGCCTGACCCGATGCCGCCGGCGCCTGCGCCGGCACGGTGACGCGCGTCCGCGCGTGGCCATCCATCGCATTCAGGAGACGACAAACGTGACCCGGAAATCCTTCTCGCGCGCCCTCTGGGCTGCGCTGTTCGCTGCCGCCCTGACGGGGCCAGCCGTCGCCGACATCAAGGACTACGCGTTCGAGCTCGTGCAGCGTGAGGCGAAGGTCGGCGAGGCCGTCCTGTCCGTCCGCCTCGTCGACAGGCGCACCGGCAAGCCGGTGACCGACGCCGTGATCTTCGCCAAGCGCATCGACATGGCCCCCGACAGCATGGAGGAGATGGTCTCGAAGATCGAGCAGGTCCCCTCGACCGAGCCGGGCGTCTACCGCTTCAGGGCGAAGCTCTCGATGGCGGGAGGCTGGCGCCTGTCGCTCGGGGCCAAGGTCCAGGGCGAGACGGGCACAGTCGAGAACAAGCTCGTCTTCCAGGCCGTCAAATGAGCCGGGCGGGCTGGACGGCCGGTGCCCTCGCCGCGCTGGTGGCAGGGAGCGCCGGCTACGTCGCCGGGCACGGTGGCAATCCCGTGCCGGCGCTCGTCGAGCGCGCGCGGAGCCGGCTCGCCCACCGCCCCCCCGGCGAGCCGGCTCCGGTCACCCCGTCCCCCGCGAAGGCGACCGGGCCGGTCGTCTACTATCGGGACCCGGACGGGAAGCCGGCCTACTCGCTCGCGCCGATGCTGACCGCCGACGGGCGCGTCTTCCGGGCCGTGCGTGCCAGCGAGGACGTGCGATTCGATGACCCGGAGGACGGCGAGGCCATGCCCGCCGACAGGGCCGCGAACGGCATTTCGGGGCAGGGTGCGGCGACGTCCGACGCCCGGCAAGTGCTGTACTACCGCAACCCGATGGGCTTGGCCGACACCTCGCCTGTGCCGAAGAAGGATTCGATGGGGATGGACTACATCCCCGTCTACGCGGGCGAGGACGAGGGCGGCGTCGTGAAGGTGGCGCCGGGCAAGGTCCAGCGCACGGGCGTGCGGACCGAGCTCGCGGAGCGCCGCGTCCTGTCTCTGCCGGTGCGGGCGCCGGGCAGCGTCGAGGAGGACGAGCGCCGCATCTCCGTCATCGCCATGCGCACGGACGCCTTCATCGAGAAGGTCGAGCCGGTCACCACCGGCGACCACGTCCACAAGGGGCAGCCGCTGCTGCGCCTGTTCGCGCCCGAGATCAATGCGGTCGCGGCCCAGTACCTGACCTCCATCGGCTACGAGGGGGGCCGCCGGCGGCTGGAGAACCTTGCCATCCCGCCGGAGGTCATCGACGAGATCGAGCGCACCCATAAGGTACCACCCTCCATCACCTGGTCCTCGCCCCGGGACGGCGTCGTGGTCGAGCGCAACGTCTCGGACGGGATGAAGGCCAAGTCCGGTGACGTCCTGTTCCGCATCGTCGACCACACGCGCGTCTGGGTGCTGGCCGACGTGACCGAGCGCGACCTCGCCGGGGTGGCGGAGGGACAGAGGGCGACGGTGCGGGTGCGGGCCTTCCCGGACCGGACCTTCACCGGGACGGTGACCCGGATCTACCCCCACCTCAACATGGAGACCCGGACCGCCCGCCTGCGCGTCGAGCTGCCGAACCCCGACGGCGCCCTGCGCCCGTCGATGTACGCGGACGTCGAGATCGCGACAGGCGACGCCAAGCCAGTGGTGGCGGTGCCCGACGACGCGGTCATCGACACCGGCGAGCGCCAGGTCGTGCTGCTCGACCACGGCGAGGGGCGCTTCGAGCCGAAGCCGGTGACGGTCGGCCTCCGCGGCCGGGGCTACGTCGAGATCCGCGAGGGGGTCACGGCCGGTGACCGCGTGGTTACCGCGGCGAACTTCCTGATTGACGCCGAGAGCAACCTGAAGGCGGCGCTGCAGGGCATGACCGCGCCCAAGGATGACCAGCAGGCGGCGAGCGCGGGAGGCACGCCGTGATCGCCCGCCTGATCGGCTGGTCGGCCCGCAACCTCGTCCTGGTGCTGATCGGGACCGTGTTCGCGGTGGCGACCGGCGTCCTGGCGCTCAAGACCCTGCCGCTCGACGCCATCCCCGACCTCTCGGACGTGCAGGCCATCGTCTACACCGAATACCCCGGGCAAAGTCCGACGACCGTCGAGGACGTCGTCACCTTCCCCCTCACGACCGCCATGCTGACGGTTCCGAAGGCGAAGGTGGTGCGCGGCTTCTCGTTCTTCGGGGTGTCCTTCGTCTACGTCATCTTCGAGGACGGCACCGACCCGTACTGGGCGCGCTCGCGCGTGCTGGAGTTCCTCAACGGTGCGGCGAGCCGCCTGCCGGTCGGCGTGACGCCGACCCTCGGACCCGACGCGACCGGTGTGGGCTGGGTCTACCAGTACGTCGTCGTCGCGAAGGAACGGACGCTCGCCGAGCTTCGGTCGCTGCAGGATTGGGTCATCCGGTTCGGGGCCTCGCGCGCGGAGGGCGTGGCCGAGGTCGCGGGCGTCGGCGGGTTCGTGAAGCAGTACAACGTCGTCGTGGACCCGAACCGGCTGCGCGCGCAGGGCATCAGCCTCAACAAGCTCCGGGACGCCATCCGGTCGAGCAACGCCGACGTCGGCGGGCGCACGGTCGAGCTGTCCGAGTTCGAGTTCATGGTGCGCGGGCGCGGTTACCTGAAGAGCGTCGCCGATATCGAGAACATCGTGCTCAAGACCGTGGGCGGCACGCCGCTGCGGCTCCGGGACGTCGCCCGGGTCGAGCTCGGGCCGGACGAGCGCCGCGGCATCACCGAGATGAACGGCGAGGGCGAGGTCGCCGGCGGCATCGTCCTGCAGCGCTTCGGCGCCAACGCACTCAACGTCATCGAGGGCGTCAAGGCGAAGCTCGCAGAGGTCGCGAAAAGCCTGCCGGCCGGCACCGAGATCCTGCCGGTCTACGACCGCTCGCAGCTCATCGACGCGGCCATCGACACCCTGCGCCACACGCTGGTCGAGGAGAGCATCGTCGTCTCTCTCGTCTGCATCGTGTTCCTGCTGCACGTGCGCAGCGCGCTCGTGGCCATCCTGATGCTGCCGGTCGGCATCCTGATGGCCTTCGCCGGCATGAGGGCGCTCGGAATCGGCGCCAACATCATGAGCCTGGGCGGCATCGCCATCGCGGTCGGCACCATGGTCGACGCCGCCATCGTGATGATCGAGAACGCCCACAAGCACCTGGAGCGGGCGCCCCCGGGCAAGCCGCGGGTCGAGGTCCTCGTCGAGGCCGCTGCGGAGGTCGGGCCGTCCCTGTTCTTCTCGCTCCTCGTCATCACGATGAGCTTCCTGCCGATCTTCACCCTGGAGAGCCAGGAGGGACGGCTGTTCGGGCCGCTCGCCTTCACCAAGACCTTCGCCATGGCGGCGGCGGCGCTCCTCTCGGTCACGCTGGTGCCGGCCCTGATGGTGCTGTTCGTGCGCGGGCGCATCGTCCCGGAGCACCGCAACCCGCTGAACCGGCTCCTCATCTGGCTGTACCTGCCTCTCATCGCCGGCGTTCTGCGAGCCCGACTCCTCACCATCCTGCTCGCCGTCGGCGTACTGGCCGCGACCGCTTGGCCGGCCCGGCAACTCGGATCCGAGTTCATGCCGGAGCTCGACGAAGGCACGCTGCTCTACATGCCGACGACCCTGCCGGGCATCTCGGTGACCAAGGCCGGCGAGCTCCTCGCCACCCAGGACCGCATCATCAAGAGCTTCCCCGAGGTGGCCTCGGTCTACGGCAAGGCTGGGCGCGCCAACACGGCCACCGACCCCGCGCCGATGGAGATGTTCGAGACGGTCATCGCCTTGAAGCCGAAGGCGGAGTGGCGCCCGGGCGTGACGCTCGCGAGCCTCAAGGCGGAGATGGACGCGGCCCTGCAGTTCCCGGGTGTGTCGAATGCCTGGACGCAGCCGATCCGCGCGCGCATCGACATGCTCTCGACGGGCATCCGCACCCCGGTGGGCGTGAAGGTGCTGGGCACCAACCTCAGGGCGATGGAGGGGGTCGCCCGCCAGGTGGAGACGGTGGTGCGGGCCGTGCCGGGCACGTCGAGCGCCTATGCCGAGCGGGTCATCGGGGGCTACTTCCTCGACATCACGCCGGACCGCGAAGCGCTCGGGCGCTACGGCCTGATGGTCGGGGACGTGCAGGACGTCGTCGCGACGGCCCTGGGTGGGCAGTCCGTGACGAACACGGTCGAGGGCCGCGAGCGCTACACCGTCAATGTGCGCTACCCGCGCGCCTTCCGCTCGGACCCAAGGGCCATCGCGACAGAGGTCCAGGTGCCGCTGCCGACCGGCGGCACGGTGCCGCTCGGTGAGGTGGCGAAGGTCGAGCTCACCCGAGGGCCGACCTCGATCCGCACCGAGAACGGGCATCTCGCGGTCTACCTCTTCGTCGACATCGCCGGGCGAGACCTCGGCGGCTACGTCGCCGAGGCGCGCAAGGCGGTGGCAGACGCGGTGCGGCTTCCCCAGGGCACGACCCTGCAGTGGAGCGGACAGTACGAGTACCTGGAGCGTGCGGAGGCGCGCCTCGCGGTCGTGGTGCCGCTGACGCTGCTGATCGTGTTCCTGCTGCTCTACCTGAACTTCCGGCGCCTGACCGAGACACTCATCGTGATGCTGTCGCTGCCTTTTGCCCTGGTCGGCGGGGTGTGGCTGCTCTGGTGGATGGGCTTCAACCTGTCGGTCGCTGTGGCGGTCGGCTTCATCGCCCTGGCTGGCGTCGCTGCCGAGACCGGGGTGATCATGCTGGTCTACCTCGACCACGCCCTCGACGAGGTCCGCGCCCAGTGCGAGCGCGAGGGACGCCCGCTCGCGCGCCCGGACCTGCGCCGGGCCATCATGGTCGGCGCGGTCGAGCGGGTCCGGCCCAAGATGATGACGGTCGTCGCCATCATGGCGGGCCTGCTGCCCATCCTCTGGAGTACCGGTTCAGGCTCCGAGGTCATGCAGCGCATCGCGGTGCCGATGATCGGCGGGATGGTCTCCTCGACCGTGCTGACCCTGGTGGTCATCCCGGCGGTCTACGCCCTGGTGAAGGGGCGGGGCCTGCCCCCGGCCGGCGCGGTCCGCGAGGGGACGGATGGTGAGGCGATGCGGCTGCCGCAGGCGGCCGAGTGAGAGCGAACGGTAGATGACGATGAGGAGCGATGCGATGCCATCCAGACGTACCGTGCTCGTGGGTTTGGCGGTGGGGCTGATGCTTGGACGGGGCGCCTTGGCGGAGGGGCCGCCGATGGTCGCGGTGACCAAGGACCCGAGCTGCGGCTGCTGCGAGAGATGGGTCACCCACCTGCGCGAGGCCGGCTTCACCGTCACCGTGACCGAGGGCCCGGTGAACCCGCTCAAGATCCGCCTGGGGGTGCCTCGCGAGCTTGCCTCCTGCCACACCGCCCAGGTCGGCGGCTACGTGATCGAGGGGCACGTCCCGGCCGGGGCGATCAAGCGGCTCCTCGCGGAGCGACCCGAGGGAATGGGTCTGGCCGTGCCAGGCATGCCGGTCGGTTCGCCCGGCATGGAGGTCGAGGACATGCAGCCTGATACCTACGACGTCGTCCTGTTTGGGAAGGACGGTCGGTCGACGTTCGCGCGGTACCGCGGCGGGGAACTAACCTGAGGCCACGGCGGATTCAGCGCTCGGGCATCGCCGCCGCCGGCGCGGCCGCCTTCGCCCCCGACTTGGGCGCGGGCTTCGGACGCTGGTCCCACATCACGTAGCCGGCCGGCGGGTCGTACTCGTGCGGGCGCATGACGGAGGCCTGCCCCTCCGCGGTGACGAGCCCCGGGAACAGCGCCCTCTCGATATGCTCCCGGTTAAGCGCGATCTTGTGCGGGGTGTGCGACAGGATGTGCTGCGAGTGGGTCCGGCCCGGGGGGCTGACGCTGACGAGCTTCTTGCCGGGAAAGCGCTTGGCGAACAGCTTGGCTGTCGCCGCCTGGTCCGTATCGGCGGTCAGGAGATATGCAGTATCCATGACGTCCTGTACTGCGTCGTCATAGACGCTAAGCGCGAGATTGATGTCCGTCGCCTTCTCGGTCGGCTTCTGCCAAGTGGAGCCACAGTCCCGGCACTTGGCGTCTTCATGGCTGAAGTGGCCGAGGACGGTCTCAACGCCGACCAGTTTGAGGGCGCGGACCAGGCGCTCGTGGCGGATTTTCTTGCTGTGATCGCCCGGGTAATAGGCCGTGCAGAACACGACGCGAACGAGCTCCTCCGACTGGCGCGAGATGATCGACTCCCCCAGCTTCCAGAAGTTGCACCACTTCAGAAAGGGCTCTCCTAAATCATTGACGGAATGATACAAATTGAAGCCATCGATGTAGAGTGCAGCCCGGATCCTGGATTTTCCCGCTTGACTATCCAGCTCCATGCACTCATATCCGATCCGTCAACGCTGAACGGTGCGCCGTCAGCAACCCATGGGTTCCGGCCCGTGTGAAGCCCACAGGTTCCAACCTGTGGGCTTCTTGGTTTCCGAGGCTGTTCTATCCTGAGTTCGCCTCGCGTAGTACTGTCTTTTTGTCTCTCGCGAGTTGACCGCGCCGGCCCTTCGGGCTTTGGCCGCCGGCATGTTATCCCCGGGCCTCTTAAGGTCGCGGTGGCAAGCCTGCGATGCTCGTCGGGCGGAACGGGGCGGTTCGCGTGGAACGCCATTCCTGGGGCCAGAGGAACGCGGGCCGCCGCCGTCGCATCAGGCCGCACGTCCGGACCGCCGCGCGCCGAGCCTTCGTCGCGATCACGGTCGCTGTCCTCGCCGTCGCGTGCTGCGGGTTCGCGGCCAAGGGGCTGTTCGAGAGCCGAGTGCTGATGATGCCCTACGTCGCTCGCTGACCCCCGCGCCCAGATCGCTCACGCGGGTTCACCCAACGGCGATAGCGCCTCGATGATGCGGCAGTCGGAGACCGACCCGCAGCCGCACTGGCCGATGACCTCGCGGAGTTCCGAGGCGAGCCGGGTCAGGTCGGCCAGCTTGCGCTCCACGTGGGCGAGATGGGCGCGGGCGATGGTGTCGACCTCGCCGCAGGAGCGATCCCGGTCGTCCGCCAAGGCGAGCAGGTCCCGGATCTGCTCCACGGTGAAGCCGAGGGCGCGACCGCGGCGGATGAAGCTCAGCCGGCGCAGGTGTTCGGGCCCGTAGAGCCGGTAGTTGCCGCTCGACCGCGCCGGCGGGGGCAGCAACCCGACCTTCTCGTACCACCGGACCGTTTCGACACGGGTCTGCGTGGCCTCCGCGAGGCTGCCGATGGTCATGGAAGAAGCGCTCCGCACGGCCTTGACCCTGTAGTGACTACAGGGTGCATGTAGGGGGCCTTCCCAGTCCGGACCAGGAGCCCGGCGAACGGAGCGCACCATGAGCCAGGCCGCCGGCGCGGACCGCACATCCTTCCCCACGAACGGTCCGCAGGCCCTGCGCTACAGGGTCAAGGGCATGGACTGCCCGACCTGCGCCGGGAAGATCGAGACCGCCGTCTCCCGGCTGCCGGGCGTCGCGGACGTGCGCGTGAACTACGGCAGCCAAGTCCTCGACCTCGCGCTCGATGAGGCTGCGACGCCGAGGACCGAATTGGAGGGGCGTATCGAGCGCCTGGGCTACGGCGTCGCGCTGCTCCCCACGGCCGCGGACTTAGCCATGGCCCAAGCCTCGGGCGGCGCCCCGCCCGCCGGGACCGCGGAGGAGCCTGAGCCGCCGCTCTGGCGGAGCCGGAAGGCGCGGCTGGGCATCCTGATCGGCGCCCTGTTCGCCGCCGGCTTCCTGGTCGAGCGGATCGCGCCGGGCCTGGCGGGCGAGTACGCCTACTGGCCAGGGGCGCTCGTCGGGCTCGCCTATTACGGCCGCCGCGCGGCCGTGGCGGCGTTGGCCGGCACGCCCTTCTCCATCGAGATGCTGATGTCGGTCGCCACCGCGGGGGCGCTCGCCATCCACGCCGCCGAGGAGGCCGCCATCGTCGTGCTGCTCTTCACGGTCGGCGAGATGCTGGAGGTCGTGGCGGCGGGCCGGGCGCGTGCCGGCATCAAGGCGCTCGCCGCCCTGGTGCCGAAGACCGCCCGCCTCGTCGACGAGGCCAATGGCACCATCCGCGAGGTGGCCGCTGCGTCGCTGGCCATCGGGCAAGTCGTGGTCGTGAGGCCGGGCGACCGTGTGCCTGCCGACGGGGTGATCACCGACGGCGCGTCGAGCCTGGACGAGTCCCCCATCACTGGCGAATCGGTCCCGAAGCCCAAGGAGGTCGGCGACCCGGTCTACGCCGGCAGCGTCAACGCCGATGGCGCGCTCCAGGTCCGGGTCACAAAGACGGCGGCCGACAACACAGTCGCCCGCATCCTGCACCTCGTCGAGGAGGCGCAGGCGTCGAAGTCGCCCACGGCGCGCTTCATCGACCGGTTCAGCGCGGTCTACACGCCCATCGCGTTCGCGTTCGCGGCCGCCGTTGCGGTCGTGCCGCCGCTGCTCGGCGCCGATTGGGGCACCTGGATCTACCGGGGCCTGGCGCTCCTCCTCATCGCCTGCCCCTGCGCGCTGGTGCTCTCGACCCCCGCGGCCATCGCCTCCGGACTGGCCGCCGGTGCGCGACGCGGGCTGCTCGTCAAGGGCGGCGCCGCACTGGAGGTCATCGGGCGGGTGCACACGGTCGCGTTCGACAAGACCGGGACGCTGACCGCCGGACGGCCGCGGGTCTCGGACATCCTGGTCTTCGCCCCGGACGCGTCGGAGCGCTCGCTTCTCGGGTTGGCTGCCGCGGTCGAGAGCGGAAGCGGCCACCCCATCGCCCGGGCCATCCTCGACCGGGCGAGCGCGGACGGGGTGCCGCTGCGCCCGACGCGGGACGCCCGCGCCATCCCCGGCAAGGCGGTGTCGGCCACGGTGATGGGTCAGACGGTGCTCGTCGCCTCCCCACGCCACGCCGCCGAGAGCGCGCGGCTCGGCCCCGAGGCCGAGCGCGCGGTCGCGGACCTGGAAGCCGGCGGCAAGACGGTGGTCATCGTCGTCCGCGGCGCCGAGGCCTTGGGCGCCATCTCGGTCCGGGACGAGCCCCGCGCCGACGCGGCGGCCGGCATCTCGGCCCTGCGGAAGCTCGGCGTCCGCAGCGTGATGCTGACCGGCGACAACCGGCGCACGGGCGAGGCGGTCGCGTCCGAACTCGGGCTCGACGTGAAGGCCGAGCTCCTGCCCCAGGACAAGCTCGCCGAGATCGCGGCCCTGAAGGCGGCGGCTCCGGTGGCGATGGTCGGCGACGGCATTAACGACGCGCCGGCGCTCGCCGCCGCCAGCGTCGGCATCGCGATGGGCGGCGGCACCGACGCGGCCCTGGAAACGGCGGACGCGGCGGTGCTGAACGACCGGGTGGGCGACGTGGCGGCGCTGGTCTCCCTCTCTCGGGCGACCCTGGGCAATATCCGCCAGAACGTCGCGATCGCCCTCGGCCTGAAGGCCGTGTTCCTAATGACGACCGTCGCAGGCATCACCGGCCTCTGGCCGGCCATCCTGGCCGACACCGGCGCGACCGTCCTGGTGACGGCCAACGCGCTCCGTCTCCTGAGGGCCTGATGATCTCCCTGTCAGGGTGGGCCGGCCGGGCGGCGACCGTGGCCGGGGTGGCGGGGGCCGCCGCGGCCATAGACCTCGTCGCCAAGGCGGTGGCCGAGGCGTGGCTGGAGGAAGGCGCCGTCAGGGGCGCACTGCCCTTCGTCGACCTGAGCCTGTCATTCAACTACGGCATCAGCTTCAGCCTGTTCCCGGCGCACGACCCGTCCTCCCTGGCACTGCTCCTCGCCATCCAGGGCACGCTCACCTGCCTCGTGGCCGGCTGGGCCCTGGCCGCGGGCGGCGGGCTCGAACGCCTCGGGCTCGCCGCGATAGCGGGCGGGGCCGCCGGCAACTTCGTCGACCGGCTCATGGACGGCGTCGTCACGGACTACCTCGACCTGCACACCGGCGGCATCCGCTGGTTCACCTTCAATTTGGCGGACGTCTGGATCTCGACAGGCGTGGTGCTGCTGCTCCTCGACGGACTTCCCCTGCGGCGGAGGCATCGCAGCGCCGGGGATCCGATCCCGTAAGCGGCCCGCTTCCGCCGAACCGCAGCCACGGCAACCTGTCATCAACCCTTCGAGCCCAGGCTCGGAGGCCGACCTCGGCGAGGCCGACATGCTGAAGACGACAACGCTCGGTCTGGCCCTCCTCCTGGCGCTGTCCGCCTGCCAGGACGGCCAGTACGCGGCCTCGACGCGCCACCTCGCGCCGATCCCGCCGGCGACCCTGGCCCTGATGTCGGCCAAGGGTGTCTCGCCGGCGGATCCGATCCTGATGCGGGCCTACAAGAAGGAGTCCGAGATCGAGCTCTGGAAGCGCGGCACGGACGGCAAGTACGCCCTCCTGAAGACCTACGCGATGTGCCGCTGGTCGGGTCAGCTGGGGCCCAAGACCCGGGAGGGGGACCGGCAGGCGCCGGAGGGCTTCTACGCGGTGACGCCCGCGTCCATGAACCCGAATTCGAGCCTCTATCTCTCGTTCAATCTCGGGTACCCGAACGAGTACGACCGCTCCCTGGGACGCACCGGTGCGCACCTGATGGTGCACGGCTCGTGCTCGTCGCGGGGCTGCTTCGCGATGACGGACGAGGTGATCTCGGAACTCTATGCCGTGGTGCGGGAGGCCTTCGCGGGCGGCCAGCGCGCCGTCCAGTTCCAGTCCTACCCGTTCCGCATGACGCCGGAGAACTTGGCCCGGCATCGCCAGGACCCGAACATCGCGTTCTGGAGGAACCTCAAGGAGGGGTCCGACCGGTTCGAGGTCACGGGGGCCGAGCAGGGCGTCGGCGTCGCCGATGGCCGATACGTGTTCGATGCCGGCGACGAGGCCACCGCTGGCGCGGTCGCGCGGAGGCAGGCGGATGACGAGCGGCAGGTCGCCGCCCTCGTGGCGAGCGGGACGCCCGCCGTCCGGCTGGTGTACGAGGACGGCGGCCAGCACCGGTCGTTCCGAGAGACCATGGTCGCGGCCGGAGGCGGTCTCGGCGAGGTGAGCCGCCCCGAGGCTCTGGCCGCAGGGCCGCGTGAGGTCGCCGTGCCGGCCGCGGGCCCGGTTGCTCTCGCCGGCAAGCGGGAGCCGGTCCGGGGTGCGGCGGCGCTCAAGCCGGCGGGGCCCGGCGGGACCGAGGCGGAGCGCCAACGCCTTCTCAAGATCTTCGCCGCGGCCGGGGCCGGTCAGGAGTGACGATCCTGCGTCCATCATTCCGCCGGGGCTGAACCGATGGCCATCGACGCCTCAAGCGTGGGCTTCCTGGCGGCCTTCGCGGCCGGCGCCGTGTCGTTCCTATCGCCCTGCGTGCTGCCCCTCGTTCCGGGCTACGTGTCGTACGTCGCGGGGCAGTCGGCCGCCGGCGAGCGCGACAGCCTGCGCACGCTCGGCCTGAGCCTTTGCTTCGTGCTCGGGTTCACGACCGTCTTCGTCGCGTTCGGCGCGGGGGCGAGCGCGCTCGGCTTCGCCCTGCTCGCCCATCGCGAGGCGCTGAACCTCGCCTCGGGCTTGCTGGTGATCCTGTTCGGCCTGTTCACGGCCGGTCTGCTGCGGCCCGCCTGGCTGCAGCGTGAGCTGCGCTGGCACGGCGATCCGCCGGGTCAGGGGCCCGTCGCCGCCTATCTCCTCGGAACGGCCTTCGCCTTCGGATGGACCCCATGCATCGGTCCCGTCCTCGGTGCCATCCTGGCAGTCACGGCCTCCTCGGCCGCGGGCAAGGGCGTCGCCCTGCTCACCGTCTACTCGCTCGGGCTTGGCGTGCCGTTCGTGGCGGCGGCCCTTTTCCTGTCAGGCTTCGTCGCGCGCCTTCGGACCCTACGCTGGTTCGGTCGTGCGCTTCAGCTCGTCGGCGGGGGCGTGATGGTGGCGATGGGGCTGCTGATGGTGACCGACCGCATGAGCGCCGTGGCTTCCCTCCTCGTGGAGGCCTTCCCCGTGCTTGGGCGGATCGGTTGAGGCATGGTCCTCCGCAGGCGTGCTGTTGAGCATGCGACTGCAGGCTGCCACGAGCGTGAGCCGACCCTTGTTGAAGAACAAGATTCGGCACTATCCTGGGTAAGCCGCGCGCATCGCCGCGAGGGCCTCAGGGGCGTGGGCCGAACAGGATCACCGTCATGCCGACGAGGCAGATCGCACCGCCCGTAACGTCCCATCGGTCCGGACGGTAGCCTTCCGCACCCCATAGCCAGAGGATGGCCGCCACGATGTAGATGCCTCCGTAGGCCGCATAAGCCCTGCCTGCCGCCTCGCTCTCGACTAAGGTAAGCAGGTAGGCGAAGAGCGCAAGCGATGCCATGCCGGGGAGCAACCAGAGGGGTGATCTGTCCAGGCGCAGCCAGGCCCAGAACGCGAAGCATCCAACGATTTCGGCGAGGGCCGCGCCCGCATAGGCGAGGAAGGTCGTCATTTCTGAGTGGTCTCGTTGCTCTTGAAGTCTGTCAAGCTTGCAATGCGAGGTCCGCGATCCTGATAGGACTGCCGCTGGTTCGCGTGGTGCTCACGGATACTGTTCGGCGACCTGCCGGAACAGAGCGGCGCCACCGTCGTCCTCGTCATGGCTGACCGGCGCCGTGGCGCGGGCGCCGCCGAAGCGCGCATAGAGGGCCGGAAGTACGACCAGGGTCAGCATGGTGGCGCTGATCAAGCCGCGGATGAACACGGTCGCGAGCGGCTTCTGGACCTCCGTGCCGGTCCCCGCCGCCAGCGTCACCGGGACGAACCCGAGCGAGGGCAACAAGCGCGGTCATGGCGTCCTTCAGGATGGCGATCAGCGCCGGCACGAAGGTCAGCGACAGGACGAAGGCGGCAACGAGCGCGATGATGACGGTCGGCGCCATCGGCTCGAACATCTTGCCCTCGACCCTGGCCACGCCCGGCACGGTCTTGATCTGCGGCCGGACGATCCATTCCTGGAAGGTCCGCAGGTAGGCGGCCTTCTCCAGCTCCGTCCTCAGCCCCAGTCCCTCAGGTGTCAGGTATCTGTCGTCCGATTGCCAGCCCGGTTCGCCTAAACACGACGCCTTCCACGCGTCGGGCGCCGTGTAGCGCACGGTCCACATGAATATCTCGTCGAGGCCGGTCATGATCGGCCCCATATGAGGCTGGAATTCGGACGGCCGCCCCTCGCGCGCCTCGCCTAGGCGCTCCACCAACTGGCGGCGGGCGAAGTAGACCTTGACCTCGTCGGCGAAGACCGCCGTGACCTGGGAGAAGTCGTTACGCGAACGCAAACGGATGTATTCCGAACCCTTGATGCCGGCGAGCGTGGTCTCGACCGGTCAGGTCACCTGCTTCTCGATATCGAAGGGCGAGAGCGTGGGCGCGACGGTGTTGAACAGCACCTGGTTGCTGTTGATATCGGGCACGAAGTCGAGCCAGCCCTGTCGAACGGGGAAGGCGAGGATACGGGAGATCAGGTCCGGTCGCCCTCAGTCGTCGCCCGCTTCGGATTTGCGGAGCTCGGCCTTGAGGATGAAGGAGTTGGCAACCGCGATGGTGGCGCCCGACTTCAGTCCGGAGACGACCTCGTAGGAATCGTCGTCCGAGCGTCCGAGCTCGACCTCCCGCTTCTCGAAGCCCTCCTCAGTGCGCACGAAAACGACGCGCTCGCCCCCGACCGTCTGCAGGGCGGCCTTCGGGACGTGCACCTCGACCGCGTCGTTCGCGATCTCCACCCCGGCAGTGACGAAGGCGCCGGGGCGCCATGCAAGGTCAGGGTTCGGCAGGGCGACGATGACCCGCGCCGAGCGGGTGTCCGGGTTCAAGAACGGGCTGACGAAGACGACCTTGCCGTCGGCATGGCGGCCGCCGGCCTCATGGGCATGGGTGACAGCTACGGGTGCGCCCTCCCGAACCATGGCGAGCTCGTGTGTCGGCACCGACAGCTCGATCCATACGGTCGAGAGGTCGGCGACGGTGTAGATGTCGGCGGGGTCGCCCTTGCCGCCGACCGTCGTCCCGACCTCGACCTTGCGCTCGACGACCCGGCCGGCGAGCGACGAGCGGAGCTCGTACCGGCGCAGGGTGGATTGGTTCAGGGTGGCACCTTCTCGTTTCTGTGCGGCTGCGACATCGGTCGCGCTCAGCCCGAGGGCGGACAGCTTCTGGCTGGCGAGGTCGACGCGCAAGGTGGCTTCCGTGTAGGTTGCCCTGGTCCGCAGGTAGACCTGCTCCGACGAGATGCGCTTGTCCCAGAGCGCCTGCTGCCGGTCGAAGTTGGTCTTCTCCAGCTCGGCGCGTACCGAGGCGATGAGGTACTCGCTCTTGGCGTCGGCGACGTCACGGCTTTCGAGGACGGCGACGATCTCGTCCTTGGCAACCCGGTCGCCGAGGCGCTTGCGCATCTCCGTGACGGTACCCACGACCCGGGCCGGGACGCGCGCGATCCGGTCGGTGTCGGGGGTGATGGCGCCGGGTACCAGGAGGTGCCGGGCGAGCGTGCCGCCCTCGACTTTCACGACCGAGATGTTGAGCGCCGCCACCTCCTCGGGTCCCATCCGGATTGCGCCCTTCTCGGGGTGCTCCTCGCCCGGCTCGTACCCGTGCTTCCCGATCTCGTGGCCGTTCGTGGCCTTGGGGGTTCCCGGCTTCTTGACGTCGTCATCTCCGTCGGGCGGCGTCCCAGCCTTCGAGGGTTCGTGGTTGGCGGTGATGGGTGGCACGGTGATGGTGAACAGGTCTTTCGGCAGCCCGGCGGCGGCCAGATTGTCCCTGACGAAGCGGGCGACGGCGGGGACGGCTGCGCCTATGGCGATGCCGGTGGCCAGGAGGACCGCGAACAGGAGGAGGCGCATGGGGGCCGCTCGACAAGGACGCCGGACGGCCTGCTTGGGCGGTCACGGTCGTTCCCGTTGGATCAGGTGATGGACGAACCGGCGCCGAGATGTGGGCCGGGCGAACGCGCTCTTGGGAGCGCGGCGTCACCTTACGCGCGGGGCGGTCTCGCCAGTCGGTCGGGAGTGACGGAGGTCGGAACCTCGGCCACCCAGGAAAAGCCCAGGCCGGCGAACTCCGTCGACGGCGTGACGTGGGAGGAGACTTGGAGAGGGGCCACCTGATGGCAGCCACAAAGGAGGCGGCAGGCCAAACCCGGATTGCCGGCCTCGGTGGGCATGGGCGTGACTAGCGTCCCCACACCGATTGCGTTTTGGTAGCGGCCGCCATGATCAGCAAGATCGTCGCCGGAGCCCGCAACGGTCGAAACGATGAACATGGCCAGGGCAAGCAAGAGCGCGCGGGCACCGAATGCGCACCACTCCTGCAACACGGCACAACGCCTATGCCAACCGCCGACACCCATCGAGGTTCTTATGCGCGATTTTGGTTTGTTCGCACAAGAACAACCATCACGCCCCGACCCTCCCAAATCGGGAAGCCCCACTACCCGCGGCACGTCATCAAAGAAAGCGCGTCCTGTTCCGTTACAAGATCGGATGCGGCGGCTGCACCAAGCCCATCACCTGCACCATCCAAGCCATCGAGCCGTGCGCTCAAGTCGGGATCAATTTGCGGGCCGATCTCGTGTCCGTGGCCGCGGATCCGGCTGAGCCGCTGCTCGCGGCAGCTTGAAATGCCGCAGCGGCAACCAAACCTTCATCCCCCCATTTTCGTTTCACATGCGGACATGGTCCCGCCACCGAAATCGGTGTAAGCCAGACCTCATGAGCCTCGACCGGCAAATCATGCGCCTGACGGCGGTGGTGATCCTCGCGATCATCGCCTACGTCGCGCCGTCTGCCGTCCAAGCCCACGACGGCCATGCCCACCACGGTCGTCATCAATCAACGACTCAGGCGAACGCAGCGCCTCCCGTCGCGACGAGGCCGATTACCCTCCCGTCCCGCATCGTCGGTGGCCCTGCCGAAACCCGGCTTGCGCTCGACGGACAATCCCCGGCAGCCGAGCCGCTGTCTTCGCTGCAGGCTGACGATGCCGGTGGGAGATGCTGCCCTGTCGGCTGCAGGGGCTCATGCTGCGGGACGATGGTATGCTGCCCGTCCGGCGTCGTCGCCGGCGCCGCGTCGCTTTCCAGGCCCCTGTCTGGGAACGTCGTGCTGATCCCGCACGACGTCGATGCCCGTTCAGGCGTCGACCCCGAGGCCCTGCCCGAGCCCCTACGAACCCTCGCGTGAAGTAGGGCGCGCCTGAGGCGCGCGACGCCCGGAATGCGCCCGCTATCGGCGCCGTCCGGACTTCCCGACGCGAGGATTCCTATTCATGTCGACCCGTTTTGCCGCCGCCTATGGCGTGGTGGCGCTGCTTGCTGCCGTCCTAACGGGGCCTGCGCTTGCCCACGAGGGCCACGACCACGGCGCCGTGCCGCCGCCCCTCTCGAAGACCATCGCGCCGCGCGGCGAGGCGCTTTCGGACGCCTTCGAACTCGTCGCCGTCCCGCGCGACGGCACCCTGACGCTGTTCCTCGACCGCTTCCGGACGAACGAGCCGGTGCCCGGCGCGACCATCGAGGTCGAGACGCCGGACGGTCCCAGGGTCGCGACCGCCACGACCGACGGCGGCTACGCGCTGCCGGTCCCGTGGCTGTCGAAGCCCGGCCGGCACGAGCTCCTCGCGACCGTCACGGCCGGGGACGCGGTCGATGTGCTGACCGTGGCGGTCACAGTGCCCGACCCGAAGGTCGCCGCGGCCGCGGCGCCTGCCAAGCCGGCCCCGGCTCAGGCTGCCCTGGCGCGCGTCTCCGAGGTCGCCCACGGCATCAGGGAACGGCTGATGGCCAAGGACCCGGCCCTGGTGGCCGCGGTCGCCGTCGCCTTCCTGCTCGGCGTGCTCGTGACGGCGCTCGCACGCGGGCGCCGTGGCGCGCCGGCGGTGGCGCTGGTCGCCATCGGCATCACCCTCGTCCTCGGCACCGCCGCCTTCGCGCACGGCGACGAGGACCACGGCTCAACCGTTGAGGGCGCCGCCCTGATCGAGCCGCGCCAGACGACGCCGGCCTCGTCGGACCTCGCGCAGCGCCTGCCCGACGGCTCCGTCTTCGTGCCGAAGCCGACGCAACGGCTGCTGGTCCTGCGCACCATCATGACCGAGCAGGGCAGCTTCCACCGCTCGGTCGAGTTGCCGGGCCGCATCATCCCGGACCCGAACGCCAGCGGCGTCGTCCAGTCCTCGGTCGGCGGACGGATCTCGCCACCGCCGTCCGGCGTCTTCCCTCGCCTCGGCACGAAGGTTCGCAAGGGCGACGTGCTCGCCACGGTGACGCCGCCGGTCCAGGCCGTCGACGTCTCCGACATGCGCCAGCGCCAGGGCGAACTCGACCAGCAGATCGCCATCGTCGAGCGCCGGGTCGAGCGCTACCGGAAGCTCGCCACGACCGGCGCCGTCGCCACGACCCAGCTCGACGACGCGGTCGCGGAGCTCAATGGCCTGCACGACCGCCGCGCGGCCCTCGACAAGATCCGCCAGCAGCCCGAGGCCCTGGTCTCGCCCGTCGACGGCGTGGTGGCGCAGGCGACCGCAGTGGCCGGGCAGATGGCGGCGCCCGGCGCCATGGTCTTCCAGATCGTCGATCCAAACCGCCTCTGGGTCGAGGCCCTCAGCTTCGACGCTCTGACCGCGGCGCAGAACGCTACGGCCCGTCTCGCCGACGGACGGACCCTGAAGCTCGCCTACCAGGGCACGGGGCTCGCCGACCGCAACCAGGCCATACCGGTCCAGTTCGCGGTCCAGGGCGACGCCTCCGGCCTGCGGGTCGGCCAGTTCGTCACGGTGCTGGCCGGGACCGACACCGAGCAGGCCGGCCTGGCGCTGCCGCGCTCTGCCGTGGTGCGCACCGGCAACGGGCAGGACGTCGTCTACGAGCACACCACCGCCGAGCGCTTCGAGGCGCGGCCCGTTCGGGTCGAGCCGCTCGACGGCGGCCGGGTGCTCGTGGCCGAGGGGATCGGGTCCGGTAAGCGGGTCGTGACCCAGGGCGCCGAACTCCTCGACCAGGTTCGCTGAGGAGGCCGCCCGATGTTCACCTTCCTCGTCAGCCAGTCGGTCCGCAACCGCCTGCTCGTCCTCGCGCTCGCCGCGGTGCTGGTACTGTACGGCGCCTTCACCGCGACCAAGCTGCCGGTCGACGTCTTTCCCGACCTCAACAGACCCACCGTCACGGTCATGACGGAGGCGGAAGGGTACGCCCCCCAGGAGGTCGAGCAACTCGTCACTTATCCCATCGAGACCCGGATGAACGGTCTCCCCGGCGTGACCCGCGTGCGCTCGGTCTCGGGCGTGGGCCTGTCCATCACCTACGTCGAGTTCGACTGGGGGACCGACATCTATCGGAACCGGCAGCAGGTCGCGGAGCGCCTGTCCCTCGTCCAGGACCAGCTGCCCCGCGGCGTCACCCCTGTGATGGGCCCTGTCTCCTCGATCATGGGCCAGATCCTGCTGGTGGCGGTCACCAGCGAGACCGCGACCCCCATGCAGGTGCGCGAGGTCGCCGACTTCACCATCCGGCCGCGCCTGCTGACCATTCCGGGCGTGGCGCAGGTCATCCCCATCGGCGGCGAGGTGCGCCAGTTCCGGGTCAGCCCCAACCCAGCGGCGATGCGCGCGCTCGGGGTGACCAATGCCCAGCTGGAGACGGCGCTGGCGCAGTTCGGCACCAACGCCGGCGGCGGCTTCACCGATCAGAACGCCCGCGAGTACCTGATCCGGAGCATCGGCCGGACCATGAGCCTCGACGACCTGCGCAACCTCGTGGTCGCGACGGTCGCCGACACGCCTGTATACCTGCGCCAGGTCGGGGAGGTGTCCTTTGCCGCGAAGGTGAAGCGGGGCGACGCCGGCTACATGGCCAAGCCAGCGGTCATCGTCTCGGTCGAGAAACAACCCGACGTCGACACCGTGCGGCTGACCCGCAGCATCGAGACCGCACTGAAGGAACTCAACCCGAACCTGCCCGGCGGCATCAAGGCCGACCAAGTGCTGTTCCGGCAGGCAGACTTCATCGAGACCTCGATCCGCAACGTCGAGCGCGTCCTCGTCGAGGCCGTGCTGGTCGTGGCGGTGGTGCTGTTCGCCTTCCTGCTGAACGTGCGCACCACGGCGATCTCGCTGCTCGCCATCCCGGTCTCGGTGCTGACGACCGCGGTGGTGTTCCACCTGTTCGGGCTGTCCATCAACACGATGACGCTCGGGGGCCTGGCCATCGCCATCGGCGAGCTCGTCGACGACGCGGTGGTCGATGTCGAGAACATCTACCGGCGGCTCGGCGAGAACCGAAAGGCCGGCAACCCGAAGAGCGTGTTCCAGGTGGTGGTGGAGGCCTCGAACGAGGTGCGCTCCGGCATCGTCTACGCGACGCTGATCATCATCCTGGTGTTCGTGCCGCTCTTCGCCCTCTCGGGCATCGAGGGCCGGCTCTTCGCACCCCTGGGGCAGGCCTACATCATCTCCATCCTGGCGAGCCTGCTCACCTCCATCACCCTGACGCCGGTGCTGGCGTCGCTGCTGCTCCCGGGGCTCAGGAACCTTGAGGAGCACGACAGCCGCTTCCTCAAGCTGCTCAAGCGGGGCAACGCCGCCCTGCTGCGGGTCGCCTTCCGGCACAAGGGCTGGCTCGTCGGAAGCGTCGCCGTGGCGGTCGCCGCCGCGGGCGTCGCCGCCTGGAACCTGCCCCGGGCCTTCCTGCCTCCGTTCAACGAGGGCTCGTTCACGGTCAGCATGACCTTCAACCCGGGCATCTCGCTCGCCGAGAGCAACCGGGTCGGGCTGATCGCCGAGAAGCTGCTCCTGGACATCCCGGGCGTGAAGGCGGTGGGCCGCCGGACCGGTCGGGCCGAACTCGACGAGCACGCCGAGGGCGTCCACTCCTCCGAGATCGACGTGGCGCTCGACGAAGGTACGAAGCGTCCGAAGGAGGCGCTGGTCGCCGACATCCGCGGGCGCCTCGCCGCCCTTCCGGTGGCGGTCAACGTCGGCCAGCCGATCTCGCACAGGCTCGACCACATGCTCTCGGGCGTGCGGGCCGAGATCGCGCTCAAGGTGTTCGGCGACGACCTCGACGCCCTGCGGCGGGTCGCGAACTCCCTGCGCGACCGCATGGCCTCGATCCCGGGTCTCGCGGACCTGCAAGTCGAGCGGCAGGTGCGCATCCCGCAGCTTGAGGTGCGCGTCGACTACACCCGGGCGGCCCTTTACGGCGTCCAGCCCGCGGCCGTCGTCGAGCAGATCAGCCGCCTCTCCAACGGTCGGGTGGTCTCGACGGTCGTCGACGGCGTGCGCCGCTTCGACGTGGTATTGCGCCTCGCCGAGAACCGCCGGACGACGACGGGGCTGGGCGACCTCCTCCTGGAGACGCCCTCGGGCTGGGTGCCGGCGCGCCAGGTCGCCGACATCCGCGAGACCGACGGGCCGAACCAGATCCTGCGCGAGAACGCCCGGCGCCGCATCGTGGTGCAGGCCAACACCACGGCCGGCACCGACATGGCGACCGTCGTGGCCGCCATCCGCGAGGCGGTGGCGAAGGAGCCGATGCCGCCCGGCTTCTTCACCAGCCTGGAAGGCACTTTCCAGGCGCAGGAGGAGGCGAGCCGGACCATCGCGGCGCTCTCGGCGCTCTCTCTGGCCCTGGTCTTCGCCATCCTGTTCAGCCGCTACCGCTCGGCCGCCCTGGCGCTCATCATCATGGGCAACGTGCCGCTCGCCCTGATCGGCTCGGTGGCCGCGCTCTGGCTGGTGGGGCAGCCGCTCTCGGTGGCGTCGATGATCGGCTTCATCACGCTGACCGGCATCGCCGCCCGCAACGGCATCCTGAAGATCAGCCACTACCTGAACCTGTCACTGCACGAGGGTATGCCGTTCGGGCCCGACCTCGTGGTGCGCGGCAGCCTGGAGCGGCTGACCCCGGTGCTGATGACGGCGCTCTCGGCGGGCGTGGCGCTGGTGCCGCTGCTCTACGACGCCGCGAGCCCGGGCAAGGAGATCCTGCACCCGGTGGCGGTGACGATCTTCGGCGGCCTCGTCAGCGCGACGCTGCTCGACACCTTCCTGACCCCCGTCCTGTTCCTGCGCTTCGGCCGCAAGCCGCTGGAGCGGCTGCACGCCCTGCACGCCGAGGCGCCGGCCGACCCGTCCCCGGACGGCGCGCGACCGCGCCCGGCCGAGGCCTACTGACCCCCGAGGAGAACCAGCATGATCCTGCACAGACTGACCCTCGTCGCCGGCCTGATGGCGGCGACCGCGGCGTACGCCCACGAAAGCGCCGGCCAGCACGGCGGCCGGGTAGCCGACGCCGGGAAGTTCCACGTCGAGCTCGCTACCAAGGGCGAGACCGTCGACGTCTTCCTGTCGGACGGCGGCCAGAAGCCGGTGCCGGCCACGGGCTTCAAGGGCACGGCCATCCTCGTCGTCGGCGGCAAGCCGACCCGGGTCCCCCTGCAGCCGGCCGACGGCAACCGACTGACAGGGACGGCCCCGGTGGCGCTCGGGGACAGCCCGAAGGGCGCCGTGCAGCTCACCGCGCCCGACGGTGCCACGGCCAGCGGCAAGTTCGACTGAACATCGCCCCCTGTCGCGAGCGCGACCGGAAGGGGGCCTGAAGATCCCACGCAGGGATGCAGGGGGAGCCGCCCGAGGCGGGTGCCCGTGCCGGAGCCATCGGTCGACGAGCTGCACGCCGGCGACCGGCCAACCTCAATGAGCCAAGGAGTTCACCACATGAAAATCGCCGCTCTCGCCACCCTTCTGATGGCCTTCGGTGCGGCATCGCCCGCCTTCGCCGACGACCAGGGCAACGCGAACGCCGAGCAGCAGACGCAGCCCACGCCGAGCCGCGGCGGCACGGCGGGAGGGCCTGCCCACGACATGCGTCTCGGGGACACGGCCCCCGCGAAGTCCGGCGAGCGGATGGACCACGGACGTTCCGACGGAACGGCCACCAAGCCTCCCCACGGTCACTGAACGCCGCCGCGCCTCACGACGCCCCGTCGCGCCGGAGCGGACGTCCGTTCCGGCGCGACGGCATCCCACGCCATCGAAAAAGGTAACGACCATGAAAATCCCGAACACGCTCGCCATCGCCGCCATTCTCGGTCTCGGTTTGGCCGGTACCGCCCACGCGCAGGACATGAAGGACCACGGTTCGATGTCCTCCATGAAGCCGGACCCGAAGGACGACGCCTCGACCAAGGACTTCAAGGCCGCCGACATGGCCATGATGAAGGACATGGCCGTCGCTTACACCGGCAACCCGGACGTCGATTTCCGCACCCACATGATTCCGCACCACAAGGGCGCGGTCGCGATGGCCAGGGTTGCCCTGAAGCACGCCAAGGACCCGTCCACCAAGGCTATGGCCCAGAAGATCATCGACGACCAGGAGAAGGAGATCGGCGAGATGGAGGCGTGGCTGAAGCAGCACGCCAAGTAGGTCGGCCGCGCCCCGATCCGGGGCACCCATCCCGACGGGGACGCCCGCCGTCCCCGTCACCTGTTCGACGTCCTTGGACAGCCTCGGCCTGCTTCCCGTCACCGGAAGCCGGTGACCGAAGGCGATGCGAACCCACGGGAGCCAGGTCATGCCGCATAGCGTCCCCCCCTCGCACGAGCGCCACGGCCATCATGCCGGGCACGACCATGCGCAACTTGGGCACGGTGATCACGAGACCCAGGCTTCCGGCACCGGGACGGTCAAGGATCCCGTCTGCGGGATGACGGTCGATCCGCACGCCGCGAAGCATCGGGCCGAGCACGCCGGGCACCCGTACTACTTCTGCTCGAACGGATGCCGGACCAAGTTCGAGGCCGATCCGGTCCGCTACCTCGATCCGGGGCAGGCGAGGGTGGAGCCGGTGCCGGAGGGTACGATCTACACCTGCCCGATGCACCCGGAGGTGCGGCAGGTCGGCCCGGGAGGCTGCCCCATCTGCGGGATGGCGCTTGAGCCGGCCGTGGTCGGCGCCGACACCGGCCCCAGCGAGGAGTTGGTCGACATGACCCGACGCTTTCGGGTCGGGCTCGTGCTGACGCTCCCCGTCTTCGTCCTGGAGATGGGTGGCCACCTGTTCGGGCTGGCGGAACGCCTCGGGCAGCAAACCTCGAACTGGATACAGTTCGTGCTCGCCGCGCCTGTGGTGCTCTGGGCGGGCTGGCCGTTCTTCGTGCGTGGCTATCGTTCCGTGGTCTCGCGCAACCTCAACATGTTCACGCTGGTTTCGCTGGGGACGGGCTGCGCCTTCCTCTACAGCGTCGTCGCCACAGCTGCCCCGGGCCTGTTCCCGCAGGCCCTGCGCGGGCATGGCGGGGCCGTGCCTGCCTACTTCGAGGCGGCGGCCGTCATCACGGTTCTGGTGCTCCTCGGGCAGGTACTGGAACTTCGCGCCCGCGAGAGCACCGGCGGCGCGATCCGTGCCCTGCTCGACCTGACGCCGAAGACGGCCCACCGCATTCGACCGGACGGCTCCGAGGAAGAGACGTCCCTCGACGCCATCGCGGCCGGCGACCGGTTGCGGGTGCGCCCGGGCGAGAAGGTGCCGGTCGACGGCTTCGTCGCCGAGGGGCGGAGCTCGGTGGACGAGAGCCTGGTGACGGGGGAATCGATGCCGGTCACCAAGGCGGCGGGCGCCCCCGTGGTCGGCGGCAGCCTGAACCAGTCCGGGGCCCTCGTGATCGAGGCCACGAAGGTCGGGCGCGACACCATGCTGGCCCGCATCGTCCAGATGGTGGCCGAGGCCCAGCGCTCGCGCGCACCCATCCAGCGCCTCGCCGACCAAGTGGCCGGCTGGTTCGTGCCCGCCGTCATCGGCGTGGCGGTCCTCGCGTTCCTCGCCTGGATGGTCTTCGGGCCGGAGCCGCGCTTCACCTTCGCGCTCTTGGCCGCCGTCGCGGTGCTCATCATTGCCTGCCCCTGCGCGCTCGGGCTCGCCACGCCGATGTCCATCATGGTCGGCGTCGGACGGGGTGCCGGGGCCGGCGTCCTGGTCAAGAACGCCGAGGCCCTGGAGCGCATGGAGCGGGTGGGCACCCTCCTGGTCGACAAGACAGGCACGCTGACCGAGGGCAAGCCGGCGGTCACCCGGATCGTGCCTTCAGCTAGCTTCGATGAGGCTACGGTGCTGCGCCTCGCGGCGAGCGTCGAGCGGGCGAGCGAGCACCCGCTGGCCACGGCGGTCGTGCGGGCCGCGGAGGAGCGCGGCGTCGCGACCGCCGCCGTCGCCGACTTCGAAAGCCCGACCGGCAAGGGCGCGTTCGGCACCGTGGAGGGGCGCCGGGTTGCGCTCGGCAACGCGGCCTTCCTGCGCGAGCATGGCGTGGACGTGTCGGCATATGCGGCAGGGGCGGACGAACTGAGGCGAGACGGCGCGACCGCGATCTTCGCCGCCGTCGACGGACGGGTGGCGGGCGTCATCGCCATCGCCGACCCCGTCAAGGCGACGACCGCGGAGGCGCTGGCGGCGCTCCGGACCGAGGGCATCCGGGTGGTGATGCTGACCGGCGACAACCGCACCACCGCCGAGGCCGTCGCCCGCCGCCTCGGCATCGAGGAGGTCGAGGCGGAGGTGCTGCCCGACCGGAAGGCCGCCGTGGTCGAGCGCTACAAGGCGGCCGGGCAGGTGGTCGCCATGGCGGGCGACGGCGTCAACGACGCCCCCGCGCTCGCCGCGGCGGACGTCGGCATCGCGATGGGCACCGGCACGGACGTGGCCATCGAGAGCGCCGGCCTGACGCTGCTCAAGGGCGACTTGATGGGGATCGTGCGGGCGCGGCGCCTTTCGAAGGCGGTGATGGGCAACATCCGCCAGAACCTGTTCTTCGCCTTCGTCTACAACGCCGCCGGCGTGCCGGTCGCGGCCGGGGTGCTGTACCCGTTCCTGGGTATCCTGCTCTCGCCCGTCATCGCCGCCGCTGCCATGGCGCTGTCCTCGGTCAGCGTCATCGGCAACGCCCTGCGCCTGCGGACGGCCCGGCTCGATCCTTGAGGCTACGTGTCGGCCGAGCAGGGTCTGCGCGTGAGCATGATCGCGGCAGCACCATGGGTCCGCAGACCCGGCATGTGAGCCGCGCACGGGCCCCCGCGGCCTCGGGACGAAGCACAGAAAGGTGATCGTCCCCTCGCTCGCACCGGCCGGGGTCAATCTTGAACGGCGTGTGAGGCCAGGCCACCTGACGGGCCGCGCCTGCGGATGGGCGCCCTACGGAGAAGATCATGCCGCACCACGACACGACGGCCCTCTCGGGGGTCATTCAGCACGTTTTTGCCCATCGCTTCACGGTGGAGGCCGGCGGCGGGACGCATCTGGCCGATCTCGGCCCTAAGGGAGCGGAGGCCTTCCCGCTCGTGGCGGGCCTGCATGTGGACATCGAGGGCGAGCGTCGCCCGTCCGAGATCAAGGTGACGCGGATCGCAGCCGAGAGCCGGGAACCCGTGCACATCCAGCATAAGAAGCCTTGTCACCCGCCTGGCGATAAGCGACCGGACATGCCGGCCGACCCATCGCGCGTGCTGGAGGCGGTGAAGGCCGCGGGCTGGACCCCGTCGGGGGACCTTCGCCGCAAGCCGAAGCACTTCGAAGTTCTCGCGCGCCAGGCTGGCGGGGCGTGGGCCGAGCTTCACGTGGATTTCGGCGGGACGATCTACAAGAACAAGTCACCCGATCCTACGAAGTGGGCCGCTGCCCTGGCCTAACGGCTTCGACGGGGCGGCGCACGTGCGCCGCCCCGTTCAGAGTTCGTCCTGCCGCCGACGGCCGGGGATCACGCGTTCGGGCGGGCGGCGCTTATCCGGCCCTCGGCTTGGTCCGGACCGCAACGATGGAAGCGACATCCCTCCGCCGGTCAATTTTTCCGGCGTGATATGGCCGAGGCAACGGCCTCCAAGCGGCACCGTTCGTCGCAACGAGGGCCTCCTGAACGGCCCCATGTCCGGAATTCACCCCAGTCCGGCCAGCGGCGACCTAGCTCCGGGTCGACCTCACCTCCGTTCACCGCGGCGGAATCCTCCCCGCTCCGGAGGCGACAGGTTCGGCGTCGGCGGAACCGGCGCCGCGGCGGGCGAAGGCGGTCAGCACCAGTCGGTCCGGCCCTTCCTCAGCCAGAAGTGACTCTGGCATCCCACTTGACGCCAGACGCTCGGCGTCAGCGACGCGGTCCCGTCCCAGTGTCGGCGGATGCGCCAGCCCGGCCGGTCGCCGGGAACGAGCGAGAGCTTGATCGTCTCGCCGCAGCCGCACGGGCACCCGAAGGCCGCGAACCACTGATGGCCATCCTCACCCACGACGTAGACCGTGCGAGGCGCGGGCGTATCGGGCTCCTCGTCGACGAAATCCACGGTGTGACGCCCGAGGCGGCGGGCGACCCAGGACAGGGACGCCCGGAGCAGCGTAACGGGAAGTCCCGCCATCACGCCGCCCTCATGAGCATGTCGAGATGCGGTCGGTTCAGGAACGGCCTCATGTCGCCTCGACCGAGGTATCGCGCGAGCGCGTCGTCCGTGCCCTCTTCCGGCGCGAACTGCCAGAACCCGGCCGTCAGGCTTAGGGTCTGGACGGCGAAATCGCCGTTCGGGTCGAGCCGCGACGGATGCAGCCTCAGCAGCAACTCGACCACCGCGAGGCTGGAGAACAGGCCGTTCACCGCACCCACGGCCGGCCGCTCCTGCGGCACGCCGCGGATGTAGCCGCGCGCGAGGCGGTCCTCGTAGGCCGCGGGGTCCTGCCTCCTCAAACTTTCGGCCTCAAGCATCCCGTCCGTGTAGAGACCGCGCCCCCGGAGGCTGGAGCGCCCCGGCTGCAGGTAGTGGACCGACCCGCAGATCTGGTCGATGCCACCCTCGCCATCGGCGTCGAGCATCACCCCGATGTCCAGGTAGGCCAGGACGTAGAACGTCGCGAGGCGATTCAGCAGGTCGCGGCCCTCGACCCCGTCCATGCACCCGAACACGACGTCGCAGGTCGAAACGGCCCTGAGCGCGTCCGGTCGGGACAGGTCGCAGGGAAAGGCCTCCACCCTCGCACCGAGCCCGAGGCGTTCGACGAAGGCCGCCAGAACCTCCACCTTCGGCCGACCCACGTCGGCGAGCGTCGTGTTGACGATGCGGTTGAGGTTCTTGTCCTCGACCAGGTCGGGGTCGACCAGCACGATCTCGCCGACGCCGAGGCGGGCGATCTGGTCGACGACCGGACCGCCGGTCCCGGAGCACCCCACGACCCCGACGCGGAGGTGCCGCATCGCCTCGAACGTCGCGCGTCCGAAGGCTTGGGCGTGCCGCCGCGCGAACTCGGGAACGGCCTGGGCAGCGTGAACGGGGGGCCGGTGGAAGCGGAGGTCATCGCCGACGACGCCGACGTGGTCGAGCGGCGCGTGCGTGCCGTCCTCGCCATGGGCCCGGGCGATCATCGTCCCGTCCGGGACCATCACCGCGCTGAGGTGCGGCTGGCCGTCGTCGACCCAGGCATGGACCCCGCCGAACAGGTCGGCATCCGCGGCGTCGTCCACCTCGCTGAAGCGCAGGTCGCCGCCCGGATGGCTGTGGACCTTGGCCACGGCCATGCCGCGCTTCGCCGCCTCCGCGAGCAGGGGCTCCAGGTAGGCGGTCGGCCAAGTCACGCGCCTGTCGGTGCGCTCGCAGGCATGGTGCGGGATCGGGACGATCCGGTTCACGACGAATTTCGTCCGTCCGGGCGAGGCGGCGCGCCCGCAGAGCATCAGGGCGACCGCCTCGCGGCCGTCGCCGGGGAAGAGGTGGGCGCAAAGCGCGGCGTGTTGCGCGCCGGTCAGGGCGAGGGTGGTGCGCATGTCAGGCGGCCCCCACTTCCTTGGCGAGGCAATGCTCAACCAGCGCGAGGTGCGTGCCGATGTCGTCGACGTCCGGGCGCCAGGGGTTCTCGCCGGTGCGGTGACGCGACCAACCCTGCCAGTGCTTGCCCTCGAAGGTGTCCCCGACCAGGGCGCGGATCGGAACCCCGTCGGCCCGGGCGAGCGGGGGGTGGAAGTAGAACATGTCGATCTGAGTCGAGGGATACCCCGGCAGCAGGCGCAGCATCAGGTCCGCCTTGGCCGGGGCGTACCCGGTGCGGACGGGATAGTCGCGGACGACGACGCGGGTGGCGCCCGCCTCCTGGATCGCCTCCCAGCGGTGGCCGGCCGCGTCGAGCGTCTCCTCGTCGCCTTCGGGAAGCGCGAAATCCCGGCGGCGGGGGAGCGGCTGCTCCCCCTCCGTCTGGTCGAGCGGCAGGGTGACGAAGCGCTCCTCGCCGCTGTCGCTCACGTGCACGACCTCGTCGAGGCCGATGCGCTTCAACTGGGCGCCGACCTTCTGGAAAATCTTCCAGCGATCCGGGTGCGCCTTGCCCGCGATAACGAGCAGGTCTCGGCCGGTGAGGTCCGGCAGCGGGTTCTCGTAGCTCTTCTTGTCGATGCGGAAGCCGTAGACCTTGACCGCGCGGACGCCGTCCTCGTCCGTGCGGGGGGCGTCGTCGTCGTGGTGGCCGTGGTTCTCGTTGGTGTTCATCCCGTTGCCTTTCGATCATCCCGGGAAGCCATCCTTCCCGGCCCGTCGAGGGGTTGATCGAAAGGGGCCGGCCAAGCCGGAAACGGCCGGGCCAAGTTTTTTTTCGGCCGCGGGCCGAGCAGTCTGTTAGGGGCTCCGGGCCGCGCTACCGGCCCCACGCCAGGGGTCGCCGCACCACCGCCGAGCCGCCGGGAAGGCCGGGGCAGGCGAAGTGATGCGGGCAGCGCGGGCAGCGGGATCCCACGCTCGGGGCGAACAGTCCCGCCCCGATGCCGGACATGTGAGCGACGACGGCGGCACGAAGCTCGTCCCGCTTCTTCGGCGGGATCTCCACCGGTTGCCGGCTGCCGCCGGTGAGATGCACCGCCTCGACCACAACGGGTTCGCCGAACGTCACCTCCGCCGCGGCATCCAGGACGATGTACTCGATCTCCTTCAGCAGCGCCGACGGTGCCTTCCTCGTCGCGACGCGGCGCACGACGAGGCGTCCGTCCGCGTTGCGGACCACGTCGTGCGCCCTGGAAAGGACGCTTCCTCCCGCAACGGCCAGGCTCAAGGCCTCGGGAGGCAGCCTGCCTTCCTCGTCACGCAGGCCGAGGAGGAACCGCAGCATCTCGTCCGCGATGGTCCTGTAAGCCTCGGCGTGCCCGTGGTCGACCGGGCCGTGCTCGGTCCAGGCCGCGGCGAAGGCCTCGCCGAAGCCCTCCGGCTCAGCGCGCCCGGCGTCGAAGTTGCGGTCGAGCCAACGGACCGTCTCCGCCACGGCGTTGTGCATCCGCATGTACGGCGTCTCGTCGCGGCGTCCGCCCAGGCCGAGCAGGTAGGTGTAGAGGAAGCGCAGCCCGCATTTCCCGTAGGAATCGAGGTGCTGGTGGTCGAGCGCGAACGGCGTCTCCCATGTGATGGGAACGGCGGCCGGGCCGGATGGCGGCGGAGGCGACGGGAGCCGGACGAGTGCGGGCGGCCGGCCCAGCGTGGCGGCGATCCGGGCGTTGTAGTCGGACGGGTTCCGCTTCTTGGTCCCGCCGGCCATCATGGTGGACCGGTAGAGGCGCAGGTCGTCTCGCGCGCGGGAGAGCAGGACGAAGAAGAGGCAGGCCTCCTGCTCTTCGTGGCCCGTCAGGCAGGCCTGCGGGCCGGTGAGGCCGTCGCTGCCCTCGATCAGCGCGTCCGGCGGCGGGCAAGGCGGCGGCTTGGCCGTTCGCGGCAGGCCCGTCTTGATCATGCCGGGCGCATGGACGAGCTGGAACTCCAAGCCCTTGCAGGCGTGGATCGTCATGATGCGCACCGCGTCCAGTTCGAGGGCGGCGTCCGGGACGTGCCTGAGCGATTTCTCCTCGCCGAGGACGACCAGCCTCTTGATCCGGCGGAGCGCCTCGAAGGTCGGGAACTGACCCTCGACCGGCAATGACCGCAGGAAGTTCAGGAATTGCCAGATCGCAATGCCCGCCATCCGTTCGGGCAGGGTACCTGAGGCCGCGATCCTCCGGCCGATGCCGAGCCGGTCCAGCACCAGCGCGCTCGCGATGCGCCACGGAGGCGTCCGATCCGCGAAGCCCCCGCAGACCTCTCGCAGGCGCCGCAGCGGCGCCGTCGCCGAGGGGCCGAGGCCGGGGATGGCGTCGGCGGCGGCCAGCCAGTCGAGGGGCGGCCCTGAAGCGTCCCTCAGATGGGCGGCGACCGCGGCGACGTCGCCGAGCTCCATCTCGAACCCCGGCATCGTGGCGACGCGGACGAGCGTTGCGGCGCGGGGATCGTGGAAGAGTGCGAGCAGGCAGAGCAGCTCCTTCACCTCCGGCCGTTCGAACAGCGGCCCGAGGTAGAGGACCGGTACGTCCCGGGCGATCAGGCCTGCGGCGAACTCCGCGAGGCGGTCGTTGGTCGTGCACAGGACCGCCTGTTCGCGGTAGTCCACCCCCGCAGCCTTCGCCTGCGCCGCGGAGGCGGCCACCAGCGCGACCTCGTCGTCGGGGGTGCCGGCGTCGTGCAGCACCGGTTTGAGGCCGGACGCCCCCCTGTCGGGGGCTAGGCCGAGCGCGCCGAGCGGGCGGAAGGCGTCGACGCTCGCGGCGAAGCTCGTGAAGGTGTCGATGATCTCCTTGCGCGACCGGTAGTTGACGTCGAGCGCCCCGAGGGTCGCCCCGGGATAGTGCGCCCGGAACGCGGCCATGCTGGCCGAGGTGGCGCCCCGGAACCGGTAGATCGATTGGCGGGCGTCGCCGACGACCCACAGCCGCTCGCCCTCGTCGGCCGCCAGCGCCCGGATCAAGCGCACGGTGGCGAGGTTGACGTCCTGGTACTCGTCGACGAGCAGGTGGCGATGGCGGAGCGACAGCGCCTTGGCCACGTCGGGATGCTCGGCCGCAAGTCGCACGGGCCTCATGACGAGGTCACCGAAATCGAGGGCATCGGCCTCCGAGAGCAGCCTCTCGTAAGCCTCGTAGACGATGGCTTCCTCATGCGCCCGCGCCGCCCTCAGGCGCGTCGCGTCGTCCGTGGCGGCACGCTGCATCGCATCGGCCAATTCACGGTAGCGCACGTGGTCGACGAGTTCGTCCTTGGCGCGGGAAATGGCCGAGAGGATGTTCGAGAGATCCTGCACCGGGTCCCAGAGGTCCCGGTAATGCGCCAGCGGCAGGCTCGCCAGAACCCCCTCCAGCATCGTGATGGCCGTGGGCTTGTCGACGAGCTTCGGGCTCGCGCTTCGTCCGAGGCGTTCGTGGAAGCGGCGGATCACGTCCAGCCCGAACGCGTGGAAGGTGCCCGTCCAGACCGAGGCGGCCGCCTCGGGCCGCGACAGGGCGAGCCGATCCATCAGCTCGGCCGCCGCCTTGTTCGAGAAGGTCAGGACGAGGATTCCGTTCGGGTCGATCCCCTCGTCGACGAGGCTCTCGATCCTTCTGACCAACGTGCGGGTCTTGCCCGTCCCGGGCCCCGCCTGGAGCAGGTAGGGGCCGCCACGATGGGCGACCGCCGCATCCTGGCTCGGGTCCGGCCGCATCGTGGCCGCGGGGGCGGGGGCGGCGTCCGGCACGACGGGAAGCAGTAGCGCGTCCAGCAGTTGCTGGGTCACCACGTCCGGGCAGATGCCGAGCCGCCCGGCGATGTCGGCGACGCTCATCCCGTCTTGGTGATGGCGACGCGCGACGGCTCGCGGCAGCACCAGTTCGCGCGCGAACAGGTCGGCCTGGACCTCGCGGCGCTCCCCACGCCCGTAGTCGGCCAGCCGCTCGACGGCGCTGCCGCTCTCGGAGGATCGGCTCGGGTCGGTATGCGTGGTGACGACGGGAGCGGTCCCGCCGTGCATCACCACGTGCCCGAGCTCATGTCCGAGCAGGAGCGCATCGCCTCCGGGAGTGCCCGTCTCGCCGTACAGGATGCCCTTCGACTTCGGGTCGAGCCGTGCCCGGCCTCCGTTCAGGGAGACGTCGCCCGCGTGGACGGGCTGGTGCCAGAGGCCGTGGCCCTCGATGGCCCGCACTGCAAGGTCGAACGGCTGCCAGGGATCGGCTCCCTCGGCGACCATCTCGGCATGGATGCGGGCGGCCTGCTTCCGCCCCGCCTCAATCGGATCCACGTTCGGCCTCTGCCATCGCGAGCAGACGCCGCCGTTGATCCGCCGTCAGGCCCGAGTTCGCCACCGCCTCTTCGAAAGTCTGCTTCACGCCGACCTCCGGCTTGCCGTCGGCCTTGGCCATCGTTCCGGCCGGCATGGATGCGGGGCGCTCCAACAGGGCGATGACCGTGTCGACGCCATGCCCGACCTCGTCCGCGATGTCCCTGGCCAGCGCCTTGGGGAAGGACGCGGCCTCGATAAGGCCATCCCGGACCTTGATCAGGAAGGCGGGTGTCACTCCGAGCCGGGCCGCGAGCCGTGGGAATGACGGGCCGGCGAAGCCCGCGAAGACGTCCGGCGAAGGCTCGACCACCGCGCCGGCCCGGGACTTCGCCGGGGGGCTGGCGATGCCTGCCTGGAAGCGAGCCCATGCCGACGACACGGTGCGCGCCGTCGCGGCGTCAGCCGCGGGGACCGGCCGCGAGGGTTCCAGCACCAACTCGACCGCAAGGTCGGTGAGCTCGCGGCGGAGGTCCGGGTACTCCTTCGTAAAGGCCTCCAACCGCTTCGGGGTGGGTTCGCCTTCCGCCGCGAAGGTCAGGAGGATTTCCTGCGCGCGGTGCGAGGGGCTGGTCGTCATCGTCTCTCTCCGAGTTCCCGACGCAGCGTCTCGTACGCATTCCTGAGGCGATAACGTACCGCCCGGTCCGAGACGCCGCAAAGCTTCGCTATGGTCTCCGTGTCCCCTCCCTCGATGCGGTGGCCTTCGAGGAAGAGGGCTACGGCTTCCCGCTGAAGGGGTGGCAGACGGTCGATCGCGCGAAGCAGCTCGTTCCGGAAATGTTCTTTTTCCTGTTCGGACCCGTCGGCGGCGAAGGCTTGGCTGATACGGTTCGTCAGGGCCGGGACGGCATCACCTTCACCGTCGCCCATGTCTTCGATGTGGTCGGTCCCCTCCGCCCGGCTTTCGGAACGCCGCAGCACGCCGATGCGCAAGGCGGTCATGGCGCGGGCGAACCGCACCTCGAAGAAATCCAGCTTGATGCCCGGAGACTGCCTGTCCTCGACGAGGAGATCGACGAGGCGGTTGACGACCTCGGTCCGCAACTCCTCCGCGTCGTAGCGGCGGCTGGTCCGGATCGAGCCCTTCAGGGAGCGCTCGACCCTCTCGATCAACACCTCGAACAGTCTCTGGAAACGGGTGTCCGTGTTGTCGTGGCGTGTCGAACGCAGCAGATGGACCAAGCATTCGCTCTCGACGTAGCCGGGCGCCTTGGGGTCCTCCGCCCGTGCCTCACGCACGATCCCATCCAGGTCGAGGGCGGCCAATCGGTCGAGGGCGGCTTCTATCGAAGGGGGGCGCACATACGACTCTCCCTTCTTGGTTCGTCGGTTGAGCGGGGGAGCCATCGCGAAGTCGGGATCAAGCCATGGAAACGGGGATCACCCAGCTCACGTGGCCACTTAGAGTGGCCGAAATTCGGCAGCGCCGACACGGTTGTGCAATGGCTTGGGGATCTTGCGCGCCGCCATGAACTCAATCGCCTTGGGATGTCGAGGAGCGGCATACCCGCTCCGGCGGGGACCGCGGGTTCGAGACGGCGGGCCTCGCATCGTCGGCACAAGACTCAGCCGATGATGGGCGCTCAAGGTGTCGCGGGCCGGCTCGGCGGAGTAGTCGCTTCCCCCATCCACATCAGGCTCATCCGAGGCGCGGGGGCACGGCGGCAACTCTCTTCCCCGAGCGCGACCGTGAGGCGTCCGCCTCATGCACGGGAGGGCGCAAACCGGCGCCCTCCCGACACGCGGTATCCTACCGTCGCGGACTTGGCTCCCGCGGACCGCCGAGGGTGTGGACCCAAGGCCTTTCGGGTGGGCGCCGCGCCTTGGAGCCAACCAGCCTTTTGCGCTCCGACGGCGGCGGCAGGACCTTGACCGACGGGGGCCCGAAGAAGGCGAGTTGGACAGCCAGGGACGTGCCCATGGCGAGCTCCTGGTCGACCGCCGCCAGACGGAAGGTCCGCCCCGCCACCATCGCTTCGATCTGGCGCAGGTCGACGGGGTCGACCACTGCGGCGACCTCGAAACGGCCGCCGGAATCCTCGCCATCCAGGAACTCGATCCACTCGTCGGACCGGTAGGCGAGGCCGACGACCATCAGGTCGGCCCCGGCAATCTTCGTCGGCGGATACAAGGGTTCGGGCACCCCCGGGCCGACGGCCGACGCGCCCGCGTCACCGGGCGTCTCCCGCGCTTCGCGTGCGGGATCTCGATCATGCTTCGTGTTCAATGACAGCTCCGCGCTGGCGACGCACAGCCGGTCGATGCCTGGCGGCTGGCGTCGTTCGAGCCGGAGCGGAACGGGGACTCTTGCCAAGGGCGGTGGGAGATGCGAATCCACTGCCCATGCGCCGAAGCGCCCGTTTCCGCCCTCGGCGGTTCGGGGTTGCTGACCGGGGTGCCTTTGGCCTCGTGAGGGCGCACCCCGGTCGATGGATCGCAAGGAGGCGTGTGTGGGCGGCTACCCGCACACGCCTACCTGCGCGACGGCGGTTCCGGAACTTTCATTCCCTTACTCCTGGTCGGCTCGGGCCGACGCGGCCCGGGCAGCGCCTTGTACCGCGAGCACGGCCCTGGGAGTCAAGTCTGACCACCGCCTTTTACTGCAGGATCGGCCTGCGATCTGGCATGATCGCGAGATGATGCTCGATTGAAGCAGGATATCAGAGTGGCGTCGAAGCATTCCAAGGATTGAATAGCCTATTCTTTCGGATTTGATCTTGAAATATGAAAAAGCTCAATCCAGGCAGTCACTTATACAGAATGCCCGATCAAAGAGGCGACGGAAGGAGCAACGACGCAATCCTTGCCCCTGCTCCGGCAATCCTTCGCTGGCGGGTGGAGGAAACCGCGGGCAGGCTTGGCACCGCCGCGCCGACCTCAAGGGCGATCCGCGTGTCGGAAGCGGGGCGGCCCATGGTGCGCGATGTGGGTTGAGTCGGCCGCCGGTCCCATCCGGCCCAAGTATCGAGGCGGCCTGGGCGACGGTGGTACATAGCCGTCTCCGGAGCGGCCGGTGCCGCGCGAAAGCGTCATGTCCGGGTGGATGCCGGGCCCGCGCTTAGCCCTGCGGGCCGTCGACCGGGGGCATGCCTTCCCCGAGCGGGGATATTTTTTCCGCCTGGTGGTTGCCGGACACCGTCCCGGTAATGGCCGACGCAATATCTCCGCTTTCCCACCCCTTAGTACCGCACCGGAGCAATCCAGAGCAAAAGGGGGCCGCCAATACAATGGCGGCCCTTGGCCTTTGCGACCGACGCAGATCACTCCTTCCGCGCCTGCGCCCGATTACCTCGGGGACGATGGCAGCAAGGCGGCACCAGGAAAAGCCTTTGATGACCTCCTGGGCGAAGCCGCGGAGTGGGCAAAGAAGGAGCACAGCCCCTGATTTTATATTAGGATCGCCTAAATAAGATAAGGCTGACATTCTGGGATACGGACCGATGGACGTAGCGACTCCGACCGACCTGATGCGCCTGCAGGACAAGGCCGCCGACGCGGCCCGCCTGCTCCGCCTCCTCGCCAACGAGAAGCGGTTGCTCATCCTGTGCCTGCTGGTCGCCCGCGGCGAGATGGACGTGACCAGCCTCGCCGGGGAGGTCGAGCTCAGCCAATCGGCCCTGTCGCAGCACCTCGCCAAGCTGCGCGAGGATGGGTTGGTCGCGTTCCGGCGCGAGAGCCAGACGATCCACTACCGCCTTGAGGACCCCAGGGCCGCGCGGGTGCTGGCGACCCTCAAGGACATCTTCTGCCCGGAGCTCGGCTGACCGGTCTCAGCCCGGGAGGATCTCCGCCTCAAGCCCCGGGCGATCCGTCCGGTTGCGCAGCCGCAGGCTCAGGCCACTCCGGCGGGACGCCATCTCGGCGATGGCGAGGCCGAGACCGCTACCCGTCTCGCTCTTGTGTCGCCCACGGAAGAACCGTGTCGTGACGTGGGGCAGTTCCTCCTCCGGAATGCCCGGTCCCTCGTCGCGAACGACGATGCCCTCGCCATGCGGCCGCGCGCCCCAAGCCACCGTGCCGGTCACCATGTGCTGCACGGCGTTCTCGTGCAGATTTCGGACTGCGAGGCGCAGGCCTTCCGGGTCGGCCAGCAGCGTGTAGCCCCGTAGCCCCGGATCGATTTGGGTCCGGACCCCGGGAGGCGTCCGCATCCCCTCCACGGTCTCCGTCACCAGTGCGCCGACGTCGACCTCCGCCAGGGAGGGCGCCTCCCCTGCGGCATCGAGCTGGGCGGCGTCGAGCAACTGGCGGACGAGGCGCGTGGTCCGGTCGACGGCCGCAAGGATCTGTCTCAGCGCCGCCTTCGCCACGTCCGGGTCGGTGGCGGCCATGGCGACCTGGGCCTGGACCTTGAGGCCGGCGAGCGGTGTTCGCAGTTCATGCGCGGCGAAGGCCGTCACTTCCCGTTCGTGCCGGCGGGCCGATTCGACCTTGAGGAACAGCCCGTTCAGGGCGTCTGCCAGGGGACGCACCTCCGCCGGCGTCCGATTTGTGTCGATCGCACTCATGTCGTCGGCGCCGCGACCCGCGAGGTCCCGCGCCATCAGCCGCAAGGGACGCAAGCCCCGACCGAGGCTCGCCCAGATCAGCATGCCGAGCAACGGAACCATCAGGATGGCGGGTGTGACCAGGCCCATGATGAGGTCAGTGACGAGGCGCTCGCGGAGGCCAAGACGATCACCCACCATGACCCGCACACCTCTCTCGGCATCCTCCACGGTGAACACCCGCCAGGTCTCGCCGTCGACCTCGCGCTGCGAGAAGCCGGCCGGCGCGTCGGTCAGGCGGCGCTCCGGGGCCCCGGTCGACCGCGCTACCATGCGCCCGTCGAGCGACCAGATCTGGCAAGAAAGCTGCCGCTCGTAGGCCGTCGGGGCCGGGAAGGTTCGGGGTGCCCCGTCCGGGCCAGCGCTCCCAACCGCACCCACCAGGGAACTGACCATGCGGGCGGCTTCCTGCAGGCGGTTGTCGAGGACCTGCTCCACCTCGCGCTTCGAGCCGAGATAGATCCAGGCGACCGCGCTGAGCCAGATCAGGCCGGTGGCGAGGACGAGGATGGCGAAAAGCCTGACGCGTAGCGACCTCATGCGAGTGCCCTCATCCGGTATCCGAGACCTCGGACCGTCTCGATGGCGTGCTTGCCGATCTTGGCACGCAGGTTGTGCACGTGGACCTCGACCGCGTTGCTCTCGACCTCCTCCTGCCAGCCGTAGAGCCGCTCCTCCAGTTCGACCTTGGAGCGAAGCACGTTAGGTCGTTCCATGAGGGCCGCCAGAACCATGACCTCGCGCCGGGAGACGGCGACCGGCACACCGTCGACGGTGACGGCAAGGCTGCCGGGGTCGAGCCGAATTCCGCCGTGCTCCAGGAGCGCGGCGGCCCGACCCGAGGCCCTCCGGACGACGGCACGGATGCGGGCGGAGAGCTCGTCGAGGTCGAAGGGCTTGCCGAGGTAGTCGTCGGCGCCATCGTCGAGCCCGGCGATCCGGTCGGTCACGGCGTCCCGGGCCGTCAGCAGGACGACCGGCGTCCGGTCGTTCCGGCGGCGAAGCCCCCGCAACACGTCGAGGCCGGAGCCGTCGGGCAGCATCAGGTCGAGCACGATGGCCGAGAACGCGCTCGTGGCGAGCGCCGCCTCGGCGTCGGCGCAGGTTGCGACGCAATCGACCGTCGCCCCGCCCAGGCCCAAACCAGCCCTGAGACCGTCCGACAGGATGGTGTCGTCCTCGACGACGAGGATGCGCATGCGTGTCTCCCTTTACGGCCCCCATCCTCCGGGCCCCGCTTAAGCCTGGCTTAAGCTGCGTTTCCGACCCGCGGCGGGCCGATCCGATCCCGGACCCTGCCCATGCCGAACGTTTTCACCCACCTTATCCTCGCTGCCCTGCTCTGGACCGGCTCCTCGCTGTGGTCACCGGGGCAGTGCCGCGAGCCCGGTGCGCGGCCGACGCCCTTCACCGTCGATGCGGCTCGCGACCCAGACCTCTCGCTGCGCCTGCGATGGACCATCGCCCCCGGCACCTACCTCTACCGTGACAAGATCGCCGCCACCGACGCGAGCGGCAGGGAGCTTCCTGTCAGCACCCAGCTCGGCGAGACCAAGGATGACCCCAACTTCGGGCCGACGGAAGTCTATCACGGCGCGACGGAGGCCATCGTGCCGGGTGCGGCTCTCGCGGGGGTGCGCGAGGTGCGCGTCACCTATCAGGGCTGTGCCGAGAAGGGCATCTGCTACCCGCCGATCAACAAGGTCATCGAGGTCCCCGCGCTAGGTCCGCAGGCGACCGCGACCGCCGCGACGCCGGCCACGGACGCGCAGGCCGAGCCCGCGAGCGGCCTGCTCTCGGGCCATCTCGCGGGCGTCCTGGCGACCTTCCTCGGGCTCGGCCTGCTCCTGGCCTTCACCCCGTGCCTGCTCCCGATGGTCCCGGTGCTGGCCGGCATGCTGGCCCGGTCCGGGGAGCGGCTCTCGGCCGGACGAGGTTTCGTACTCTCCGGCACATACGTGATCGCGATGGCGCTGGCCTACGGGACGCTCGGCGTGGCGGCGGCATGGTCCGGGCGCAACCTTCAAAACGCACTCCAGACTCCCGCCGCGCTTGGACTGCTCGCCGCAGCCTTCGCCGCCCTGGCCCTGTCGATGTTCGGCGTGTTCGACCTGGCGCTGCCGTCCGGCGTCGCCGGCCGGCTGTCACGCCTGAACGGAGGCAAGCTTGGCGCGCTCGGCGCCGCCGCTGTCATGGGCTTCACCTCCGCCCTGATCGTCGGGCCCTGCGTGACGCCGCCACTCGCCGCGGCCCTCCTCTATGTCGCCCAGACCGGCGACGTGGCGCGCGGCGCCGCCGCCCTGTTCGCGCTCGGCCTCGGCATGGGCCTGCCGCTGATCGCATTCGGGACGTTCGGGGCGGGTATCCTGCCGAAGTCAGGCCCTTGGCTGGTCGCGGCCAAGCAGGCCTTCGGCGTAGTCTTCCTCGCGTTGGCCATCACCATGGTTTCGCGCCTCGTGCCGTCCGAGGTCTCCCTCGTGCTCTGGGGCGCGCTGGCGATCGGCGTCGGCGTGTTCGTCGGGGCGTTCGACGTCCTCAGGGCGGGTGCCGCGGGCCGGCTAAGCAAGGTCGCCGGTATCGTTGCCGTGACCTACGGCTGCGCCCTCGTCGTCGGCGCCGCGGGCGGCGGGACCGACCCGCTCCGGCCGCTCGCAGGCTTCGGCCCGTCGCGAGCGGTTCACGTCGAGGAGAGCCGGTCTGTCTCCTCCGTCCCGGCTTTCGAGGCCGCCCTCGCGGCGGCCCGTGCCGCGGGCAAGCCGGTGCTCGTCGAGTTCGCCGCCGACTGGTGCAGCGTCTGCAAGACCAACGAACGGACGGTCCTGGCTGACCCCGGCATCCGGGCGAGGCTGAGGGCCGTCTCGGTCATCCGCGCCGACGTCACCCGCGACGACGACGCCACCCGCGCCCTGATGCGGCGCTTCGAGGTGGTCGGACCGCCGACCCTCATCCTGATGCGCCCCGACGGCGGCGAGGTCCGCGAGGCCCGCACCGAGGGCGAACTCACGGTCGAGGACCTGAAGCGCCGCCTCGCCCTCGTCGGCGCCTGAGCCCCCCTTTTCGACAAACCAAGTTTCACGGAGACCACCATGGACCGCAGGACCCTGCTCGCCCTTATGCCCGCCGTCGCGCTCGCGCCTGCCCTGTTGTCGCTGGCGCCCCCCATCGAGGAGGCCTTCGCCCAGGGCGTCGACCCCAACGCCATCCTCAACGACCCGGAGGTGCCGGTCTCGGGCAACCCGAAGGGCGACCTGACCATCGTCGCCTTCCTCGATTACAACTGCCCCTTCTGCAAGAAGGCCGAGCCCGACCTCATCCGTCTGGTGAAGGCGGACGGGCGCATCCGCCTCGTCCACAAGGACTGGCCGATCCTCGGCGACGCCTCCGTCTACGGCGCCCAACTCGCCCTCGCGGCGAAGTACCAGGGCCGCTACGACGAAGTGCACCGCGCGCTCATGGGGATTCCGGGCCGCAAGATCCCGAAGGAGCGGATGCTGGAGGCGGTGGCCGCCTCGGGCGTCGACGTCGCCCGCCTGGAAGAGGACCGGAAGGCGCACCAGGCCGAGATCGCGGCCCTGCTCCAGCGCAACCTCGACCAGGCGGACGCCCTGGGGCTCCAGGGAACGCCGGTCTTCCTGATTGGCCAACTCAAGGTCGCGGCGGCGCTCGATTACGACGGCTTCAGGCAGGCAGTCGCCCAGGCCCGAGCGCGGGGTCGCTCGTGATGCCGCGGCCCCTCCGCCTTACGACGTTGATCGCGCTCGCCTCGGCGCTCGGCGCCTGCTCGACCTCGCAGGGGGCTCCGGCCCCCGTCGCGGAAGCCCGGCCGCAGATCACCCCGGAGGTCTTGCGCCGGTACGCCGCCGTCACGGACGAACCCTTCCCGGTCGAGGCGGTCGACCCGCGCGACCTCAAGGCTCGCAACGTCCGCCAGTTGGTCGACTACCCGTCAAAGGAGCTGCCCGGCACCCTCGTCGTCGATCCATACAAACGCTTCCTCTTCCTCGTCATGGAGGGCGGCAAGGCGATGCGCTACGCGGTCGGGGTGGGCAAGGCCGGATTCGAGTTCACCGGCGAGGCGACCGTTGCCCGCAAGGCGTCCTGGCCGCGCTGGACGCCGACGCCCGACATGCTCCGGCGTGATCCGGAGCGGAACGGGCGCTGGGCCGGCGGCATGCCGGGCGGCGACAGGAACCCGCTCGGCGCCAGGGCGCTCTACCTGTTCAAGGACGGCAAGGACACGCTGTACCGTATCCACGGCACGACGGAACCATCGAGCATCGGCGAGGCGGTGTCCTCGGGATGCATCCGCATGCTGAACCAGGACGTGATCGACCTGCACCGGCGCGTCCCCACCGGCACGAAGGTGGTGGTGCTCGGGTCCCGAGGCACCGTCCACGCCGCACGGCCAAAAGCGCCGGAGACGACGGGCAGCCTCGGGAACGGCGCATCCTCCGGACCGAAGCCGGACGACGGCCTCGATCATGCGGGGCTCGACAACCTATCGCGCAGCGCGTCGGAAGCACCCGAGCCTCCGGCCTATGACGGGGAGGCGGACGATGACGGTCTTTAGGAGCCTGATGATCGCGGTCGTGCTTGCGACCCTGGGCGTAGGGGCCGCCCATGCCGGCCCGGAAGCGCCGGCCGGGTACTACGCCGACCAGAAGGTGGTCTACCACAACGACGGCGGCCCCGACGGAGCCGCCTACTTCAAGCGCCTGCTCGGCAATCTGCGCAACCACGTCGAGACCGTGGGCAAGACCCACGTTGAGATCCGCGTGGTGAGCCACGGCGACGGGGTCGGGCTCTTCCAGTCGGCCGCGAGCGACAGGGAGCTCGCCGCCCGTATCGATGCCCTCAAGGGGATGGGCGTTCGGTTCCTCGTCTGCGGCCATACCCTGCGCGAGCGGAAGATCGACCGCAACACGCTCTACGGCGTCACCGAGGACGAAGTGGTGCCGAGCGGTGTCGCCGAACTGGCGCGGCTGCAGGGCATGGGGTTCGCCTACATCCATCCCTGAGTTGGTCGAACGGGAGACGGCGAGCCTCCCGTCGGCATCGATGCCACGCCAACGATGGCGTCCGCCCAAAGGCGAAGGCGCCCGTGCGCCACCGCACCCCCTCTGCGCGTCCCAATCCAGGCCGTCGGTTTCACGCTTGCCATTCCATTAGATGATGCTAAATAAGAGTTATCTAATGTTCTGGTTTGGCAGGGGAGGACGTCCCTTGCGCCCCGCCGGGCATCCCCCGGACCACCGTTTGGGAGCGACCACCATGGACGGCTTCACGCCTGTCAGCGCCCTCGCCGGCGGTGCCTTGATCGGCACCTCCGCGGCCCTGTTCCTGCTCCTCAACGGACGGATCGCCGGCATCAGCGGCATTCTCGGCGGCCTCCTAACCCCGCCATCTCGCGAGACGGGCTGGCGCGCCGCCTTCGTGGCAGGACTCGTCCTGGCGCCGTTCGCCTACGCCGGCCTGGGTGGCAGCCTGCCGCCGCTGACGGTGGATGCCTCGTTCCCGCTGCTCGTGGTCGCCGGTCTGCTGGTCGGGTTCGGATCGCGCCTCGGTGCCGGCTGCACGAGCGGCCACGGTGTCTGCGGCATCGGCCGTGGCTCGCCCCGCTCCGTGGTCGCCACCGGCACCTTCATGGCCGTCGCCATCCTGACCGTCCTCGTCGTGCGCCATCTCGTCGGAGCCTGAGCCATGGCCAAGACCGCCTCCGCCTTCGCCGTCGGTCTCCTGTTCGGCCTCGGCCTCCTCGTCTCCGGCATGGCTGATCCGGCCAAGGTTCTCGCCTTCCTCGACGTGACCGGGCGCTGGGACCCGAGCCTCGCCTTCGTGATGGCTGGCGCCGTCGCGGTCTCGGCGACGGGCTATTTCGTGGCGCGGCGCCGTGGGCGGCCGTTGCTCGCCTCCCGGCTTGAGATCCCGACCCGGCGCGACCTCGACCCGCGCCTGATCGCCGGCGCCGCGGTGTTCGGTCTCGGCTGGGGCCTCGCCGGCCTGTGCCCGGGGCCCGCCCTCACCCTGCTGACGGTCGCACCGGCGCAAGCTGTGACCTTCGTCGTCGCCATGGTCGTCGGGATGCTGGCGTTTCACCTTCTTCCGGCGGCAGCCCCGAAGCCGGCGGTCCAGGGAGCCGACGCATGACGCCCGGCCTGCTGACATCCGGCCTCGCGGCCGGCTCGGGCGGGGTCGTCGGCCTGATCCTCGGTCTCGTCGGCGGGGGCGGCTCGATCCTGGCGGTCCCGCTCCTGACCTACGTCGTCGGCGTGTCCTCGCCACACGTGGCGATCGGCACCAGCGCCCTGGCGGTGTCGGTCAGCGCGGCCGGCAACCTCGTCCCGCAATGGCGGGCGGGGAACGTGAAGTGGCGCTGCGCGGCGGCATTCTCGGTCGCCGGCGTCCTCGGCGCGCTGGCCGGCTCGGTCGCTGCGAAGGCGGTCGACGGGCAGAGCCTCCTGGCCCTGTTCGGTGTCGTGATGCTCGTGGTCGGGGGCCTGATGCTGCGCAAGCGGCGCGGTGACGGCGACCCCGAGGTGCGCCTGACGAAGGCCAACGCCCCGGTACTCCTGCCCTGGCTGCTCGGCATCGGGTTCGCGGTCGGCCTGTTCTCCGGCTTCTTCGGCATCGGCGGGGGATTCCTCATCGTGCCGGGCCTGATGCTGGCGACGTCGATGCCGCTGCCGATGGCCATCGGCACCTCGCTGGTCGCGGTCAGCGCCTTCGGGGCGGCGACCGCCGCGAGCTACGCCGCCTCCGGCCTGATCGACTGGCCGTTGGCCGGCCTGTTCATCCTGGGAGGCGTGCTCGGCGGCCTCGCCGGCACGCGCCTCGGCCAGAGGCTCGCCGGGCGCAAGCGAGCCCTGACCGTCACCTTCGCCGGCCTCGTCATCCTGGTCGGCCTGTACGTCGTCGCCCGCGGAGCCCTGCCGCTCCTCGGCGCCAACACCTGAACCCGAAAAAGGAGGCGTTTCATGTCGGACCAGACCATCGCAGCCCTGCGCGGGCGTCCCATCGTGACCGGCTTCCATGACGAGCCGACCGGCAGCATCCAGTACGTCGTCGCCGATCCCGGGACGAAGCGCTGCGCCATCATCGACCCGGTGCTCGACTTCGATCCGAAGTCCGGCGCGACCGCGACCCGCTCCGCCGATGCCCTGCTCGCCCACATCGAGCGCGAGGGCTACGAGCTGGAGTGGATCCTCGACACCCATCCGCACGCCGACCACTTTTCGGCGGCCGGCTACCTGCACGACAAGACCGGCGTCCCGACCGCCATCGGCGAGAAGGTCGTCGACGTGCAGCGGCTTTGGAAGGGGCTCTACAACCTGCCCGACACGTTCCGGACGGACGGTTCGCAGTGGTCGCGGCTCTTCGCCGACGGCGAGCGCTTCCGGATCGGCGACCTCGACGTCGAGGTGATGTTCACGCCCGGCCACACCATGGCCTCCATCGCCTACCGGATCGGCGACGCCGCCTTCATCCACGACACGCTGTTCATGCCCGACAGCGGCTCGGCGCGGGCCGACTTCCCAGGCGGCAGCGCGCACGCGCTCTGGCGCAGCATCCAGCGCATCATGGCCCTGCCGGACGAGACACGGCTGTTCACTGGGCACGATTACCGCCCGGGCGGGCGCGAGGCGGCCTGGGAGAGCACGGTCGCCCGGCAGCGGGCCGAGAACCCGCACCTCGTCGAGGCCCCGACCGAGGAGGCGTTCGTCCGCATGCGCGAGGCACGCGACCGCGAACTGCCGATGCCCAAGCTCATCCTGCATTCCCTGCAGGTGAACATCCGAGGCGGCCGCCTGCCCGAGCCCGAGGCGAACGGCAAGCGTTACCTGAAGATCCCGCTGGACGCCCTCGACGGCGCGGCCTGGGGCGAGTGACGGAGGAAGCCATGACCATGAGAAGCGCGAAGGATTTGGTGGCGGAAGCCAACCGCGAGGTTGAGACCCTGTCGGCCGAGGAGGCGCTCGCACGCCTCGGCCAGCCCGACACGATGCTCGTCGACGTGCGCGAAGGCGAGGAATTGGCCAAGACCGGCAGGATCGCCGGCGCGGTCCATGTGCCCCGCGGCTTCCTGGAGTTCCAGGCCGACCCGGAGAGCCCGACCCACAAGGCCGAGCTCGGCGGCGGTAGGCGCCTGGTACTCTACTGCGCCTCCGGCAACCGGTCGGCCCTGGCCGCCAAGGTGCTCAACGACATGGGCCTCGGACCGGTCGCCCACGTTGCCGGGGGCTTTCCGGCACTGGTCAAGGCGGGGGCCTCGGTCGACCCCGCCTGAGGACCGTTCGGGCGGTCAAGCTCGGGGTTCCGCATCACAACGAATGCATCGTGCGGTCGTCGCACCTTACCCTCACTCGAAAAGGCATCCGACCGTGACCGACACCCCGCATGCCGCCGATCCAACGGCTTTGCCCAGCGGCGATTGCTCCAAGGCGGGCATCGCTGCCCATCTTACGGGTCCGTTGCGGGATTACTTCTCGGTTGCCGAGCACGCGGCCATCCCGGAGAGGCTCTCGCTCCTCGTCGAGCGGTTCGAGGCGTCGCTGGTCGCATCCGGCGAGCGTCTCGGGGTCACGTTCCGCGACGATCTCCTCCGGGCGCTGCCGATGCTTCGGACGTTCGCGATGTCCCTCTGCGCGAATGCGGCCCGCGCCGACGACCTCGTGCAGGAGATGATGGTCCGGGCATGGGCCAACCGGGAGAAGTTCGTGCCCGGCACCAACTTCACGGCCTGGAGCTTCACGATCCTGCGCAACCAGTTCTACACCGAGATGCGCAAGGCCAGGCGCGAGGTCGAGGACGCCGAGGGCGCGCACGCCGCGACGCTTACGGCGGCACCGGACCAGGACCACGTCGTGGCGCTCGGGGCCGTGATGAACCTCATCGGGACGCTGCCGCTCCCGCAACGCCAGGCGCTGCTGCTCGTGGGGGCCGAAGGCTTCACCTACGAAGAGGCGGCAGCCCGCCTCGGCTGCCAGGTAGGGACCGTCAAGAGCCGGGTGAGCCGCGCACGGAGCCAACTTGTCGCCAGCCTGACGCAGACTGTTCCGTCGCTGTGCGTCACGGGACGCTACGATTCTCACACGGCCGTTTGACAAGGCCTTTCAAGGGTGAACGAATCTAGGCTGATGTTGGACACGCTGCCTGCTTACCTTCTCCGGGCGGCGCTCGGCCTCGCCCTTGGAGCACTGCTCGGCACGGTCGCACGGCGGGGTCGCTTCTGCACGCTCGGCGCCATCGAGGATGCCGTCTACGCGCGTGACACCCGCCGCGCGCGTGCTTGGCTGCTGGCGATTGGCATCGCCATCCTCGGCACCCAACTTTTGGAAGCCGCTGCCGGTCTCGACCTCTCCCGGTCGATCTACACGGGGCCGCGCTTGGAATGGGGCGCGATGATCCTCGGCGGGGCGATGTTCGGCTTTGGGATGGCGCTCGTAGGGACCTGTAGCTTTGGGGCTCTCATTCGGCTCGGCGGGGGAGACCTACGAGCCCTCCTCGTCCTGCTTGTGCTCGGCCTCTCAGCCTATATGGCAATCAGCGGCGTGACGGCGCTCATGCGCGTGACGATTACTGAGCCGTTAAGCGTCGATCTCGGAAGCCAGCGCCTCGGCGCTCTCCTGCGGCTCGATCAGGCGGGCCGCATTGTCGTGAGCGTCGTGGTAGGCGTCGGCTTCTGTATCGCGGCGCTCACGAGCGGCGCCTTCCGGGAGACGAAGCGGCTGCTGGTCGGCGCTATCGTGATCGGATGTGTGATCGTCGCCGGATGGTGGGCCAACGGAAGCGCGGGCTTCGACGAGTTCGAGACCCAGGCGGTCGGCTCCTTCAGCTTCGCTCGACCTGTCGGCGATACGTTGCTCTACGCCATGCTCGCGAGCGGCACGAAGATCGATTTCGGCGTGGCCTCGGTCTTCGGCGTCCTGGTCGGATCTTTCGCGTCGGCACGCCAAGCGGGCGAATTCTATTGGGAAGCGCCCGACGATGCCCGGGAGGTGAAGCGCCACCTTCTCGGCGCGTTCCTAATGGGCACGGGCGGCGTCACTGCCCTCGGCTGCACCATCGGCCAGGGGTTGAGCGGTCTCTCGACGCTGTCGGTCGGCTCGATGCTCGCCCTCGGCGCGATCCTCGTCGGAGCCCGAGCGGGTCTCTACTTTCTCGTAGACCGACATACGTGAGGGGCTTCAAAGGTTACGGCGTACGTCCGTTGCAGAAGGCGCGGTGCAAGGCAGCGATGATTTCGCGAACCTCGGGCCGGGCCAGCGCATAGTAGATGTTCTTGCCGTCGCGGCGGGCCTCGACGAGATCGTCGGCCCGCAACCGCGCCAACTGCTGGGACACGGCGGGCTGGCGCAGGTTCAGCAGTTGCTCCAGTTCCGAGACTGAGCGCTCGCCCTCGACCAACAGGCAAAGGATAACAAGGCGCGCCTCGTGGCCGAGAGCCTTCAGCAGCTCGCTGGCATCACGTGCATTGGCCAGCAACAGTTCCAGGTCGAGGCTGCCCGGGGCCTCGGCGCTCGTCACCGGCTGCGCTTGCTGCAACGGCATCATCTCACCCTTTTCCTTGCCGTCTAAAACCCGTCACGGGGAAGCCGGTAGCTGTTTCAGCAACCGCTCGGCCCGCCCCCAGAAAAACTCCTCGCCCGGATAGCCCTCGATCCGGTCGACCTCGGCGCCGCCTTCGATGAGGACGAATGTCGGTGTGTAGAGGATCGGGCGCTTGAGCGTGAGTCCGGGAGGGATGCCTGCGTCGAGATCGACACGGCGCAACGGCGCCCGCTTCCCGATATCCGTCTTCGGATAGATCGGCCCGATCTCCTTGTCCCACACCTTGCACCACGGGCAGCCGCGCCGCTCGAATTTGACCATTTCGGCGGCCTCGACGGAGCAAGGCCATAGGGCGCCCCCCCAAGCCCCCGCCATGACTGCCCGCCTCGTTTCCCGCATCGACCTTCCCAAGCTCAAGACCATCACTTTGATATAGCAAAAATCGAATGTGTTCGAGTGGAAGCGACGTGGCCGCCGGGATTGTGATTGGCCCCGGAACAGCGGACTCAATCGCCCCTTCACCTCGCCTCCTCTCAAAGCCACAGCAGCAGCGGGTATCAGGGGCAACGGATTGCCAGATGCGGGAAATTCGCACTACACATGCACGAACAAGAATATTTGGAGGGGACGTCATGTCGACCCGGCGCCGGTTCCTTGCGGGTGCCCTCGCGCTTGGCCTGCCTTCCAAAGCCATGGCCCAGGCGATCCAGGGCGATGACGGTCTCTACCGGGAGCCCTGGTTCCTCGAAAGCTTCCTCGACCTGTCGGACGATCTGAGGGCGGCCCGGGACCACGGCAAACGTCTTGCCGTCCTTTGGGAGTTGAAGGGCTGTCCCTACTGCAAGCAGATCCACCTCGTGAACTTCGCGGATCGGGCGACGAGCACGTATATCCGCGAGCGTTTCGATATCCTGCAGTTGAACTTCATCGGTTCGCGCGAAGTCACCGATTTTGACGGGCAGACCCTTTCCGAAAAGGGCTTCGCGGAGAAATACGGGATCTACTCCACGCCGAGCATACAGTTTTTCCCGGCGGAAGAATCGACGCTCGCGGACAAGCCGCCTCAGCAGCGCGAGGTCCTGCGCCTTCGGGGTTATGTCGCGCCTGAGGAGTTCCGGCGAACCTTCGCCTTCGTGGCCGAGCGAGCCTACGAGCGTACGAACCTGCAGGACTACCTGCGCTCCCCGGAGGCGGCGCGGCGGGGCTAACAGTTCGGCCGCGATGATCGGTGGCCTCCTGATTAACGCTTGACTCGAAAGCGATAAGCGTCAAACTTGCAAATATTCGCATATGTCGATTGGTTCGCCCATCGGCAGTGCGTGCGGTTCGAAACGACCGCACCCGCCGCAATGACGGCGCACCGAGGAAACGCCAGATGCGTAGGCCGATCACAGCCTTTGCGCTCGCAGGACTTTGCGTCCTCGCGACCGCCGCCGGAGCCGAGACGGCTTCAACCGGGCTTGCACCGTTCAAGGTCGTGGCCGTCGACGGCAGCGACGCGATCCCCGAGCCGCTTACCGACAAGCCGGGGAATGCGGCGGCCGGCGCCAAGGTCGTGGTGAACCGCCGCCAGGGCAACTGCCTCGGCTGCCATCAGGTCTCTTCGCTGAGCACCGAGTCCTTTCACGGCGAGATCGGACCCTCCCTCGACGGCGTCGCCGAACGGTGGGACGCGGCGCATCTGCGCATGATCGTCGTCAACCCGAAGCACGTCTTCACCGAGGCGACCGTGATGCCTGCCTTCTACCGGATCGAGGGCCTTCATCGCGTGCGTCCCGAGTTCCAGGGCAAGCCGATCCTGACCGCGCAGCAGGTCGAGGACGTCGTCGCCTACCTCACGACCCTGAAGTGATCTCGCGGGCTGAAGGAGCCGCTTCCCATGACCTCTGCCAAGATCCCCGCATTGAACCGCCGCCAAGCCCTGGCCTTCGGCACCGGAGCCGTCGTGGCAACCGCCTTCGCCTTCCGCGCTGGACCGGCCCTGGCCGCGAAGCCTGCGACCGATGAGGCCATCAAGGCCTTCACCCGCGGCAAGGAGCCCGTGAGGGGCAAGGTCAAGCTCGAACTCCCCGAGATCGCCGAGAACGGCAACACCGTACCGATGACGGTGAGCGTCGACGTGCCGATGACGCCGGAGAGCTATGTCGAGGAGGTGATGATCGTTGCCGAGGGCAATCCGAACCCCGGCGTCATCAGCTTCCACTTCACGCCGTCGAGCGTCGCCGAGGCGAACACGCGCATCCGTCTTGCCGAGACGCAGAACGTCATCGCGGTCGCCCGCATGAACGACGGCTCGGTCTTCAGCGACGTCCGCCAGGTGAAGGTCACCATCGGCGGCTGCGGCGGCTAACCCACACGCAACAGCATCGAACGAGGACGGGAGGACCACATGGCCGACGTGAAGCCGCGGATCAAACTGGACAAGAAGGATGTCGCAAAGGGAGACATCATCGAGGTGAAGACGCTCGTCTCACACACGATGGAATCCGGCCAGCGCAAGGACAAGGACGGGAAGACGATCCCGCGCAAGATCCTGAATAAGTTCACCTGCGACCTGAATGGCAAGACGATCTTCAGCGCCGACATAGAGAGCGCGGTCTCCGCCAACCCCTACTTCCAGTTCAAGATCAGACCCGAGGAAACCGGCACGCTGACCTTCACTTGGATCGATGACGACGGGTCGAAGACCCAGGCCACCGAGCAGATCAAGGTCGCCTGACGCGCGCCCGGGGCCGATTGCCCCGGAGCGCCTCCCCCGCCGCGCCGGAGCCCTCGCAATGGTCCGCCCCATTCCCTTTGCCGTCACCGCGCTCGCGCTCGTCGCGCTGGCCGTCGCACCCCATGCGCAGGACATGCCCTCCGCGCCCGCCGCTAAGGAAGGGTCCGAGCGTCCGGCCTGGCAGGCGCACGGCCTCAAGGTCCAGAACCCGAATTCCCCGTTTGATGAAGTTGTCTCCGGCCTGTATTTCCGCTCCAAGGAAACGCAGGACATGCAGGCCGACGACTTCAACAATCCGGGCTTCCTCGCCGTGGAGCAGGGAGAGGAACTCTGGTCGAAGGTCGATGGCGCGGCGGGAAAGTCCTGTGCGAGCTGCCACAACGAGGCATCGACCTCGATGAAGGGCGTCGCGGCGGCCTATCCGAAGTGGAACGAGAAGCTCGGCAAGCCGGTCAATCTGGAGCAGCGGATCAACATCTGCCGCAGCGGCGCCCTGAAAGCCGAGCCCTGGGCCTTCGGCTCGTCCGAACTTACGGCCATGACCACCTACGTCCGTAACCAGTCCCGCGGGATGCCGGTCGCCGTGAAGGTGGACGGGCCCATGACGCCCTGGTTCGAGCGAGGACAATCGCTCTACTACCAGCGGAACGGCCAACTCGATCTCGCTTGCGCGAGCTGCCACGAGAAGAACCACGGCAAGTATCTCCGGGCCGACTTCCTCAGCCAGGGGCAGAGCAACGGATTCCCCGTCTACCGCCTGCGCGACCAGCGGCTGGTGCCGCTCCACGAGCGCATGGAAGGTTGCATGCAGGACGTCCGGGCCACGCCGTTCAAGCCGCTCTCCGACGAGTTCCTCGCCCTGGAGACCTACGTCGCGTGGCGCGGCCTCGGCCTTCCGGTCGAGACGCCCGCCGTGCGCAACTGAGGGCCTGATCCTGCCATGACCTCACGCCGCGACTTCCTGCAGATCGCCGCCGCCACCGCGGCCCTGGTGCCGACGGGCTGGACCCGCGCCTTCGCCCAGCAGCGCCTGACCCAGGACGACCTCCTGGCCTTCGAGCCGATGGGCAACGTCACCCTGGTCCATCTCACCGACATCCACGCGCAGTTGCGGCCCGTGCTGTTCCGCGAGCCCTCGACCAACCTCGGGATGGGCGAGGCGCGCGGTCAGGTCCCCCACGTCACCGGACGCGCCTACCTCGACCTCTACGGCATCCCCGGCGGCTCGCCGCTGGCCTATGCGCTCACGCCGGAGGACTACGTCGCGCTGGCCCGCAGCTATGGCCGGATGGGCGGCCTCGACCGGATCGCCACGGTGCTCGACGCGATCCGCGCCGAGCGAGGCGACAAGGTGCTGTTCCTGGACGGCGGCGACACTTGGCAGAACAGCTACACCTCGATGGTGAGCAAGGGCCAGGACATGGTCGACTGCATGGCGCTGCTGAAGCCCGACGCCATGACGGGCCACTGGGAGTTCACCCTCGGCACCGAACGGGTTAAGGAGATCGTGGACGGGCTCGGCTGCCCGTTCCTGGGCCAGAACGTTCGCGACGCCGAATGGAACGAGCCGGCCTTCGAGGCCACGAAGATGTTCGAGCGCGGCGGCGCGAAGGTCGCGGTGATCGGGCAGGCCTTTCCCTACACGCCCATCGCCAACCCTCGCTGGATGATCCCCGGCTGGTCCTTCGGCATCCGCGAGGAGGACGTGCAAGCGAGCGTCGACAAGGCCCGGAAGGAGGGCGCCGACCTCGTCGTGCTGCTCTCCCACAACGGCTTCGACGTGGACCGCAAGCTCGCCTCGCGGGTGAAGGGAATCGACGTCGTACTCACCGGACACACGCACGACGCGCTGCCTCAGGCGGTAAAGGTCGGCAACACCCTACTCATCGCCTCGGGCAGCCACGGCAAGTTCCTCACCCGCGTCGACCTCGACGTGCGGGACGGGGCCGTGAAGGGCTACCGTTCGAAGCTCATCCCGATCTTCTCCGATATCATCGCCCCAGAGAAGACGATGGCGGCCAAGATCCGGTCGATCCGTGCGCCCCACGAGGCGATGCTGAAGGAGGAACTCGGCCGGACCGAGGCCCTGCTCTACCGGCGGGGCAACTTCAACGGCACGCTCGACGACATGATCTGCGATGCGCTCCTGTCCGAGCGAGAGGCTGAGATTGCCCTCTCGCCCGGCTTCCGCTGGGGCACGACCCTCCTGCCCGGCCAGTCGATAACCCGCGAGGACGTCTACAACGCCACCGCCATCACCTACCCGGCGGCTTATCGGATGCCGATGACCGGCGCCCGGCTGAAGGAGGTGCTGGAGGACGTGGCCGACAACCTCTTCAACGCCGATCCGTACTACCAGCAAGGTGGCGACATGGTGCGGGTGGGCGGCGTGTCCTACGCCATCGACGTCGCTCGCCCGGCCGGCAGCCGCATCTCAGACCTCACCCTCCTGCGCACCGGCAAACCCATCGAGGCTGGCACCAGCTACACCGTGGCAGGATGGGCGAGCGTCAACGAGGGCACCGACGGCCCGCCGATCTGGGACGTCGTCTCCTCGCACATCAAGGCCAAGGGAACGGTGAACCCGACGCCCGCGCAGGTCACCGTCCGTGGCGCCTAGTCGTCTCCAATATATTCACACATTGCTATACTTGAAACAGTTCGGAGAGGCCGATGTCTGAACCGAAGCCGCGCCCCGATCCGTCCGGGCCAACCTCTCGAAGATCCTTCCTGCGCACCGGCCTCGCCCTCGGCGGAGCGGTCGGCACGGGGGCTTTTGCGGGCCGCGCAGCCGCCGCGCCGGACGCGAAGAACCTTCCGCCGAGCGTACCGGAATGGTCGCAGTCGCTCGGTGAGGGTGTCGTCAGCCGGCCCTACGGCCGCCCGTCGAAGTTCGAGGTGGACGTGATCCGCCGCGACGTCGAATGGCTGACCGCCTCGCGCCAGAGTTCGGTCAGCTTCACGCCGCTGCACCAGCTGGAGGGAATCATCACCCCGAACGGCCTGGGCTTCGAGCGCCACCATGGCGGCATCGCCGAGATCGATCCGTCCGAGCATCGGTTGATGATCCACGGCCTCGTCGAGAAGCCGCTGATGCTGACGCTGGAGGACATCAAGCGCTTCCCCCGCGTCAACCGGATCGCGTTCCTCGAATGCGCGGCCAATTCCGGCATGGAGTGGAAGGGCGCGCAGCTCAACGGCTGTCAGTTCACCCACGGCATGATCCACTGCGTCATGTACACGGGCGTCCCGCTCAAGCGCTTGCTCGAAGAAGCCGGTCTCAAGACCAACGCCAAGTGGCTGTTGCCGGAGGGCGCCGACGCCGCGGCGATGACCCGCTCCGTGCCGATCGAGAAAGCGTTCGACGACGCCATCGTCGCCTACGCCATGAACGGAGAGGCGCTCTATCCCGAGCACGGCTATCCGCTCCGCCTCGTCCTGCCGGGATGGCAAGGCAACATGTGGGTGAAGTGGCTGCGCCGGATCAAGGTCGGCGACGAGCCCTGGCACACCCGCGAGGAGACGTCGAAGTACACGGCACTCATGCCGGACGGTCAGGCGCGGCGCTTCACCTGGGCCATGGACGCGAAGTCCGTCATCACCAATCCGAGTCCGCAGGCGCCCATCCACGGTAAGGGCTTCACCGTGCTTTCGGGCTTGGCGTGGTCGGGGCGGGGCGCGATCAAGGGCGTGGACGTCTCGCTCGATGGCGGCCGCAACTGGCGGGCCGCGCGGCTCGACGGGCCGGTCCTCGATAAGGCGCTGACGCGTTTCTATTATGAGTTCGACTGGAACGGCGATCCGCTGCTGATCCAGTCCCGCGCCATGGACGAGACCGGCTACGTCCAGCCGACCAAGGCGGCCCTGCGCCAACACCGCGGCCTGAACTCGATCTACCACAACAACGGCATCCAGACCTGGCACGTGCTGCCCAGCGGGGAGATCGAGAATGTCGAGGTCGCGTAACCGTCTTTCGGCCGCCCTTGCGACCGTCCTCCTCGCGGCCACGCCGGTGGCGGCGGAGCGTCTGAACATCGGCCGCGTCGCGACGCCGGAGGAGATCAAGGGCTGGGACATTGACGTGCGGCCGGACGGCCAGGGGCTTCCTGTCGGCAAGGGAACCGCGGCGCTCGGCGAGACGGTCTTCCAGGAGCGCTGCGCCAGCTGCCATGGCGAGTTCGGCGAGGGCGCGGGACGGTGGCCGGAGCTCGCCGGTGGGTCCGGCACGTTGAAGTCCGACAGTCCGGTTAAGACCATCGGGTCCTACTGGCCCTACGCCTCGACCGTCTTCGATTTCATTCACCGGGCAATGCCGTTCGGCGCGGCACAGACCCTCACGCCGGACGAGACATACTCGGTCACCGCCTATCTCCTCTATCTCAACGACATTCTGAAGGATCAGGACTTCGAGCTGAACGAGAAGAACCTCGCCAGCATCCGCCTGCCTAACGAGAAAAACTTCTTCATGGACGACCGCGAGACGGCGGAGAAGGAGTTCTGGACGGCCAAGCCCTGCATGACGAACTGCCTGCCGAAGGAAGCGTCCATCACGAGCCGCGCTCGCATCCTCGACGTGACGCCAGACAAGGCTGCCGAACCCGCGAAGAAGGCCCCGCCGGTCCAATGACGAGCCGTCCCAACTCCGCGGGAACGCGCTGCGACAGGCGGTTGTTCTTGGGTGGCCTCGCAGCGGGCTTCGCGGGCGCGTGGCCCGTCCGCCGCGCTTCGGCGAACCAGACAGCGGCGCTCAGGGTCGGCGCCGCCTCCGTGGAGACGGCGAGCGACGGCACGCTGTCCTCCTCCCTCGCCTTCATGCTGCCCGACACGCCGCGCGCGGAAGTTGAAGCCGTCTTTAAGGCCGAGGGTCAGCCCGCGGAGGCCACCCCGATTCCGACGAACCCGAGCCTCGTTCGGATCGGCTCGGAAGTCATTCTGATCGATGCCGGCTCGGGCAACTCGTTCCAGCCCACGGCCGGCAAGCTCGGCGAGACGCTGGAGAGCCGGAACATCTCACGTGAGGCGATCACCCAGGTGGTGTTCACGCACGCCCATCCCGATCATCTCTGGGGCGCGGTCGATGATTTCGACGACAGCGAACGGTTTCCCAATGCCCGCTACGTCGTGCCGGCCGCGGAATGGGATTTCTGGACCCGCGAGGATGTCGAGACCCGCGTACCGGATTGGCTTAAGGGCCTCTCCGTAGGCTCGCGACGGACCCTGCGACGCCTTGAGGCGAAGGTGGAGCGCCGTAAGCCCGGCGAAAGCATCGCTCCCGGCCTCACCTACGTCGCGACGCCGGGGCATACGCCCGGTCACGCCTCCGTCCTTGTCGAAGCCGGTCGGGAGCAGGTACTGATCGGCGGGGATGCCTTGAGCCACGCGGTTGTGTCGTTCCGCCGCCCCGCCTGGGCCTTCGGAAGCGATCTCGACCGTGACCTCGCGGCG
>NZ_LHCD01000035.1:0-64966 GCF_001262595.1 Methylobacterium sp. ARG-1 | reverse complement strand
GCGCTCCCCACCGACTCGTTCCTGAACTTCTTCCGCTCGTCGGCCGTGACGCTCAAGGTCGAAGGCCTGTACGTCAACCTGGAGCGCGGCACCCGCAACCAGGGCGCCCTGGTGGTCAACGCCGCCAACAACTTCCCGGTCGCCTACAGCAACGTCGGCCGCCGCGACGACGAGTTCGCCGTGGTCCGCGCCGGCCTGAACTACAAGTTCGGCTCGTACTAAGACCTAGCCGACACCCCTTGACCTAAGCATCCCCAGCCCGATCAGACTGGTCGTTTAGTCGAGGAGCGTCCCGGGATCACATCCCGGGACGTCTTCGTTTCTGCCTCCCTATGCCTGTACGGCGTGCTCGAGCTCGGCCTTCGACATCCGCGAGCGGCCCGGCACGTTCTGCGCCCGGGCCTTGCGCATCAGCGCCGCCTTCGTCACGCCTGAAGACCCGCCGTCGCGCGCGGCGGCAGCCTTCTCGGCCGCCGCCTTGGGCTGTTTCGAGAATTGCTTGCCCTTGCGCGTATCGGCCCGCTTCTTTGCGGTGCTCGCCGCATATTCCGCGTCGGTCAGGCTCTCCCGGGCCTTCTTGGGCAGGTAGCGCTCTCCGGTCTTGCCGCTCTCCTTTCCGGACTTTGTGCCCCACTCTTCCTCGGTCCATTGCTGGAGATGGTTGTCGGGGTCCTTCTTGCCGGCGTAGCCGCCGCCTTCCTTCTTGTATTCGGCAGTCGCCATCTGCGCCTTGCGAGCCGACCATTGCCCGGGCTTGCCGCCCTTGTCGGATTCCGTGACCTCGTGCTTGACCTTCTCCCACAGCTTCGTGTCGGTCTTCTTGGCGGTTCCTGACATCGCTGCGCCTCGCGAATCTCGATTGGGCCATCAACACGAGGCCGGCAGCGCCGTTCCTCGGCGGCTTGTCCGTGCGCTGCGACCGAAGGTCGGCCCCACCCGCCGGCCCGCCCGACGGGCCCATCCACGCGGTCGGATACCGCCGGCCTCTCACGGGGTTGTCCCCGAAAGAGAGCATCCGCATGCCCGACGCGCCGACGACCAACACGCAGGATCTCGCCAACACCAAGTACGACGCCCAGCGTCGGGCGCGGGCAGCCGCCGAGCACCACCCGACCCCGCCGGCGCCACCCCGGCCCCTCCGGACCCAGCGCCGAAGGCCGGGTCCTCCGACCCTGAAGGAACACAGCATGGCTGACGTGCCGACCGACACACAGGCGCAGCGGATGCCTCAGGGCAAGCCCGAGAGCGAAGGCCTGGCCAACGCCCCGCTGGACACGGCCACCGGCACGGTCAAGCCGCAGGACGGTCCGATGGAGCGGGCCGGCACCGAGGCCGAGGAGGCGGCCCGGGGCGGCAAGAGCCTCGGTGCCGAGCGCGACAAGCCCCGCAGCCCGTAAGCCGCATCCGGGCCCCGCGGGCAGGGGACCAGTTTGTTTCTGGGCGGTAAAAGCCAAGGTCAGCCTCTATTCAGGCCGCCGGACCAATCTCCCCGGCATCTTGCGCCGGGCGGATCCGGTGCAAGCCTGCACAGAGGGTCTGACCATGATGCACGTGAAGATGCTCGCGGCAGCCGCGGCCGTCGTCGGCGGCCTCGGCTGCGCCTCCGCCGGCGCCGCGCCCCTGGCGCCGCTGGCCGCCGATACGGTCACCGGGGCCGCGCAGATCAGCACCGTCGCCTATGGCTGCGGTCCTGGCTTCGCGCCCGGGCCCTACGGCCGCTGCCGCCCGATGTACCGCCGGCCGCGCTTCTACGGCCCCCGCTGCTTCTTCCGCCCGACGCCCTTCGGCCCGCGGAGCGTCTGCCGCTACTGAAGCCGCCGCGCGCCGGGGCTCCTCGCCCCGGCCGCAGCTGAGGCCTCGTCCCGGATCCGATACCGGGGCGAGCCTCCCCTCCCGTCGACACCGAACCCGCGGCCGCCTCACCGGTTGGATGTGAGGTCAGGAGATCGTCATGGCCCGGGATCAGAGCGGCAGCGCACACCCCTCTCCGGAGGATGAGAAGGCCAGCGCCCGCGCCGGCCGGAAGCGCCTCGGTGCGAATGGCTACCCGCAACCGGCGTCCAACCCGGATTCCCAGGACGGAGCGGACCGCAGCGCGGTTCCCCGGACGGCAGAGCAGGTCCCCGGGGCAATCAAGGACCCCGCCGACGCGGCTTAACCCCCGACGCGCGCTGCAGCGCCCGGCGGAACGCGTTTCCGGTACCGCTGGCGCGTCCGCGGCAAGCCTCCGCCCATGCGCCCCCGATACATCCTCGCGCCCGAGCGCGGCCATGGGCGATCCCGGGCCCGATCGGCACGTGGCGCGTTTCTTCCATCGGGGCCCTGTCGGCATCGACAGCGGATCGCCGCACCGGCGGGAGCGCCGTCGGCCGGCGCAGGCCGTGGCTTCGAAAAGGATCGCCGCAGCCCGTGACGGGGTATCGCGGCCGGTATAGGCAAACCGATGTTTCTCAGCGTGTTCGACGTCTTCAAGCCGGGCCTCGGGCCGTCCTCGTCCCATACGATGGGGCCGATGACGGCGGCCGCCGACTTCCTCGACCTCCTGCGTCGGCACGAGGCGCGCGCCGCGGCCGCCGCCCTGCGGGTGACGCTGCACGGCTCGCTCGCCTTCACCGGCCGCGGACACGCCACCGACCGCGCCGTGGCGCTCGGCCTCCTGGGATTCCGGCCCGCCGACATCGCGATCGACGACGCGGAGCGCAGGCTGAAGGCTTTGCGCGCCGAGAAGCAGCTCGCCCCGGTGGACCTGCCGGTCCTCGCCTTCGATCCGGAGACGGCGATCGTGTTCGATTACGGACCGCCGCTGCCCGGCCACGCCAACGGCCTGGTGATCGCCGCCCTCGACGCGGCGGGCGCGCCGCTCCTGTCCGAGACCTTCTACTCGATCGGCGGCGGCTTCGTAGTCACCGCGGCCCAGCGCGCGGCCGACGTGCCCCCGCCCGGCGCGGCCGCGGATCTGCGGTTCTGGCCCTATCCGTTCGAGACCTCCGCGGCGATGCTCCGCATGGCGCGCGACAGCGGCCTGTCCGTGGCCGCGATGAAACACGCCAACGAGGTCGTCGGCCGCTCCGAGACGGAGGTCGAGGCCGGCCTCACCCGGATCTGGCAGGCAATGAATGCATGCGTCGAGCGCGGCCTGTCCCGGGAGGGCGAGCTGCCCGGCGGCCTGCGGGTCAAGCGCCGGGCCAAGCGCATCCGGGACCAGCTCGAACGCGAGCACGGTTCGAACACCGCCCAGCCGCACGTTATGACGGATTGGCTGAGCGTGTACGCCATGGCGGTCAACGAGGAGAACGCGGCCGGCGGCGCGGTCGTGACGGCGCCCACCAACGGCGCGGCCGGGGTCGTTCCGGCGGTAGCCCGATACTACCTCGACCATTGCATCGGGGCCAATCCGGCACGGATTCCCGAATTCCTCCTGACGGCCGCGGCCATCGGCGGCCTGATCAAGCACAACGCCTCGATCTCCGGGGCGGAGGCCGGCTGCCAGGGGGAGGTCGGGTCGGCCAGCGCCATGGCGGCGGCCGGCCTCTGCGCCGTGCTCGGCGGGACGCCCGCCCAGGTCGAGAACGCCGCCGAGATCGCCCTCGAGCATCACCTCGGCATGACCTGCGATCCCGTGGCCGGGTTGGTTCAGGTGCCCTGCATCGAGCGCAACGGGATCGGCGCCACCAAGGCTGTGGCGGCGGCATCGCTGGCGCTGCGCGGCGACGGCTCGCACTTCATGCCGCTGGACAATTGCATCGCGGCGATGCGCCAGACCGGCGAGGAGATGAGCGCCAAGTACAAGGAGACCAGCCTGGGCGGCCTCGCGGTGAACCTGCCGGAATGCTGATCCCGGGCCGCTGTCGCTCGCGGCGCGACCGGCAGGCTCAGGACTTGAGATCGGCCGTGACGCAGTCGGCTTTGTGCGCCGCGGCCCCGGGACCGTCGATCATCGCGCGAAGCTCGTCCTCGGTCAGGCTCTGCCCGTCCGGTCCGACGATGCTGATGCTGTCATGGCCGGCAGCCTGGAAATCGCCCAGCTTCCTGAGCGCCCATTCCGCGGTCGGGCAATTGTACGTTGCGGTCCCGTGAGATTTTCTCGCCCGCACGACGAAGAGCGCCGCCCCCGTCATTCGAGTTCGATGCCCGCGGCGCCGAGAATGACCCGCTGTTTCAGGATGGCGATGCGGTGGGTCCGGATCGTGTGCTCGATCTGCGTGGCGCCCGGATCGCCGGTGGCGTGCAGGAGCGCCAGCGCGTCGGACAACGCCGCGATGGCCAGCTCGTCCAACAGGATGTTGAACGCGAGGCGTTCCCGCAGGGTCGCGCAGGTGCAGTCAGTCTGGTCTTTCCGCTGCGGCATGTTGGACAACGAGCTGAGCCGCAATTGGTTCTCGCCGCGGCCGCGATTGCTGTCCGGAACGCGACGCATGGCCGACCGCACCTCCGCCATGGCGCGATGCCGGTGGCGGCGGACGCACGTCTCCAGGGTGCCTGCCGAAGGGCGGGGCACCGGGATCGCGACCTGATTCGGTGCGGCGCGCCGCCTCACAGGCCGTGAGGCAGAGCCGCAGGCCTCATGCGCTCAGCGACGGCCGCCGTCGGCGCCCGGCTTCATCGCCCGCTCGATGGCCTCCATGGCGCTCTCATACGCCTTCGCCTCGCTGCGATGCGGGCGATCGGATCGCTCGATCAGCTTACCGCTCCGGCGGATGGCCCATTGGAAATGGCCCTCCGGCTTGGCGATGGGGGAGACCTCGATGGAGTAGGGGTGTGGTACGTCTGACATAAGTGCCCTATGCCAGCCTTGCCGCGCGGATGCCAGTCACCTGCGGACATTCCGCGGCGCAATCTGTCATGGGCTGGGGGCGATGCACCGGCGAGGCGGCGCGATCCGGGCTTCCGGACAGGCCCGCCGGGCCGGTCGTGCCCCGGTCGGGGGCATCCGGATTCCCGGCCGGAAAGGGCTGCCCGTCCGCCAAGGGTCCGCGATGCGCCATGCATAGAGGGCGCAACGGAGGGGTAGCCGGACGCCGTCCTGTGCTACACAGGCTCGAAACCACGCCGGCAATCCGGCATCGAACACGTTCTAAGGAGAGTTGCAGTGGCGCGTCCGGACCTTGGTACAAAGCGGATCTGCCCGACGACGGGGAAAAAGTTCTACGACCTCAACAAGGATCCCGTCGTCTCCCCCTATTCGGGCGAGGTCGTCCCGACCGCCGTCGCCACGTCGTTCGGCCGGGCCGCCCCGCCCGTCGTGGCCCGCAAGGAGGCGCCGGCCGACGAGGAGGACGAGGCCGAGGGCCCCGAGCTCGTGTCGCTCGACGAGGTCGAAGCCGAGGAAGCCGACAAGGACACCGATACCGAGGGCGACGACGCCCTGGATATCGAGGATGACGGCGAGACGGTCGAGGACGACACCCTGGTGGTCGACGAGGACGACGAGAACACCGCCGACCTCGTCGAGGTCAACGACGACGACGACGAGTAGGGCATCCCGGCCGCGCCGCTCCGGCACGGGGCGATGCGGCCGAGTGCGAGGCTGGCAGCCGGCGCGTCATCAGCAGGGCCGATCGAACGGCCATGCGGCGGGCCGGCTCGTCGGCCTCGGCATCGACCATTGTGGCGGGTGCGAAGGCATGCGCCGCGACGGCCGCGGCCAGATCGAGGACGTGATCCGGCCCGATCGGGTGATCCTGCGTCGTCGGTTCGGCGAGGTAGGCGTCGACCGCGCGGCTGACCGCCTCGATGGCGATGCGCTCGTCGGTCACGAGGTCCCAGAGCGTGGCATTCTCGGGCATCGGCGAGGCTCTCCACCGCAGGGGACGTTTCGCAACATTGTAACATCACCGGCTGGCATCCTGCCGCGTTTCCTGACGCCGCATTCCGCGCGTCTGCCCCTCACAGGATCATCGATGACCTCCTCGGCCGCGGCCCTCCGCGCTTGACGGCCTCGCACGCCGCAGGCGGCCTCGTCCCCGGTCGCTCCTGCGGCGCGTGCACGGCCTGTTGCCGGGTTCTGGAGATCAAGGCGCTCGACAAGCCCGCGGGAATCCTGTGTCGGCACAACACGGGCCGGGCTTGCGGGATCTACGCGGAGCGTCCCGAGACCTGCGTCCAATGGCACTGTCTCTGGCGCCGGATCGGGGCTCTGCCGGACGCGCTCAGGCCCGATCGATCGGGCGTGGTTTTCGCGCTGGAGCGTCGCAGCCCGGCGTCAGCCCCCGATGTGGCGGCGCCCGAGGGCGCCTGCATCGTGGGTCGCGCCCTCGACGGAGAGCAGGCCTTCGCGCGCTGGGAGGCGGTGGAAGCCTTCGCGATGTTCGTCCGGGAAGGCTCGCTGCCGGTCTGGAAGGCGCATGACCGGCACGCGACCCTGATGCATCCGGGCCCGCGATCTCTGGAGAGACAAGCTTCGGTCGCGGCGTCGGATGGAGCGGATCCTGCGTGACACGCCCCCCCGCGTCCCGATCCGATCACGAGGCAGCGGGGAGGTCGTCGATGTCACCGGCGCGAGCCGATACGCAACGCGGCTCGCGAAACCGATGATAGGCAGCTCCGGTTAGCCAAAGCGCAAGCGCGGGCGCACGCTCCGGTCCCGGATCGGGAAAGCTCAGTCGGCCTTCAGATTGGCCGCGCTCTCCTTGCCGCTGCGCCGATCGGCCTCGACGTCGTAGGAGATCTTCTGCCCCTCGATCAGGTTGCGCATCCCTGCGCGCTCGACAGCCGAGATGTGGACGAACACGTCCTTGCCGCCATCATCGGGCTGGATGAAGCCGTAGCCCTTGGTCTCGTTGAACCACTTCACGGTACCGGTAGCCATAGAGTTGTCCTAGTCGTCTCCGGCTCGCCAAAGCGACGTGCCGCAAGGGCCGAACGAGCCGCCTTGGCCGACTGTTCCCAAAGTTCCGTGCGCTGGCAACATCTGTGTCATCCGAATCCGCGCTTCACGACGCCCGCCGGGGCAGCCGGCCGCTGCGCGAGGTGCGGGACAGGCCGTGCTGGGTCTTGTTCCAGCGCACCGGCGCGCGGACCAGCTCGATCAGGGCCAGCCAGGCGGCCAGGCTGACGAGCAGGAAGTAGGCCGGCATCCAGGGGGTCGATTGCGCGAGGTCGCCCCAGCCGCGACGGGTGCAGCCGGCCACGGCCGGCAGGACCATGGCGGCAAATCCCACGCCGAACAGGGTGATGGCGAAACCCGCGGCGAGATTGTCCGCGAAGGACGGGGCGGCGGGGATTTCCAGGACCAGGAAATTCCAGACCGCGCAGGCGAGGCAGATCGGATAGGCCAGGGCCGAGGCCACCGTGCCGGGCACCAGCGCCGCCGCGCACAGCGCCTCCAGTCCGCCGAGACGGCAGGCATTGGCCAGCGGGCGGCGCCCGTGGGTGAGGCTGGTCTGCATCAGGCCCTTCAACCAGCGGCTGCGCTGGGCCAGCCAGGGGCCGAGCCGGGCCGGTGCCTCCTCGATCGTGGCGCTCGGCAGGTCGCCCACCGCGTAGCCGGCCAGGGCGAGCCGCATCCCGAGATCGGCATCCTCGGTGACGTTCCACGCGTCCCAGCCGTGGAGCGCGCGCAGCACCCGGGTGCGCAGGTGCATCGAGGTGCCGCCCAACGGGACCGGCAGGTCGAGGCGTGCGAGCGCCGGGTTCAGGACGTCGAACAGCCCCGCATATTCGAGGGCGAAGGCGCGGGCCAGGCGTGAATCGCCGGCATTGTCGATCACGAGGCGGCCCTGCAGGCAGGCGGTGCGCCCGGGCAGGCGCGCGAACAGCGATGCGGAGAGCCGCAGCTGCCCGGGATCGGGCACGTCCTCGGCATCGTAGACCGTGAGCAGGGCACCGCGGGCGAGCGGCAGGGCGGCGTTGAGCGCCCGCGGCTTGGTGCGGGGCGCACCCGGCGGCACCGTGATCACCTCGAACCGGGCGGGCAGGGCGATTTGTGCCAAGGCCGCCGCGGTCTCCGGGTCGTCCGCCTCGATCAGGAGCTTGATGTCCAGCTTGGCCGCCGGATAATCGAGGGCCGCGAGCCCCAGGATCAGGCGCGGCACGACCGCGGCCTCGCGATGGAGCGCGACCAGCACCGTGTAGACCGGCAGCTCGGCGTCGGGGAGCAGGTCCACCGGGGCGGCGGCGACCGGGGCGGCGATGACCGGCGCGGTCAGCCGGAACGTCGTCATCGCCAGGAACAGGCCCTGGCCCGCCAGGGTCACCGCACGGGCGAGGGGCGGGGGGAGCAAGGCGAAGAGGCACAGCGCCGCGATCGAAGCGAGCGCGAGGAGGAGCAGCCACCGGCTCGCGGGCTCGTGCGGCACGGCCTGCTCGGGCATGTGGCGTCGCAGATCCTGCGCGGCATGATCCGCCACCGCCCCGGGGATCGCCGCGAACACCGCCTCGCGCAGATGCGTCGGGCTGGTGATCGCCGGCATCGCGGCGCGACGGGGGGCGTCGAGAAGCTCCGCGATCAGCCGGCCGCGGGGCGCCAGCACGCAGGGCGCGACCGATCCGGGCGCCAGCGGTGCGAGCCCGGCGACCAGGCTGTCGGGGAAGCGCAGGCCCAGGCCGAACGGAATCGGCCCGTCGAGATAGGGGGCACCGAGTTTCCGGGCCAGGGCACGATAATACGCCGTCTCGTCCAGCAGCCCGGCATTCAGGAGGGCGGTTGCCGCGTCGGTCCCGGCCGCGGCAGCGTCCCGGGCCGCGCGAATCAGCAGGCGGGCCTCGACACCTTCGGCGAGCAGGAAACCGATCTCCGGCGGCAGGGAGATCCTGCGTGCGAATGCGGCCGTGGGCAGGCGCTGGACCGACACGCCGGCGCTCCCCTGGTGGCTCCAGGACGTGCTAGGGGAGGGGCGTGAGCCAGACCCGATTCCCGTCCTCCGAGAGGAGCATCGCCGTCTTCCCGTCGTCAAGATCGGGCGGACGACGCGCGCGATCGTCCCTCGGGATGGTCGTGCTCACGGCTTTCCTATGGGCCGGATCCGGACCCGCCAGCGCCGCGCCGCCGGCCGCGACACAAGCTGCGGCGCCCGCCGTGACGGTCCCGAATTTCTGGAACCCGCGCAGCCGGGGCGAGCGGGTCGAGGCGCCCCAGACCGGCCGGGCGATCCGGTTCCTGACCGACGACGAGTTTCCGCCGCTGCACTTCGCCGGCCCGGACGGCAACCCCACCGGCTTCGCGGTCGAGCTCGCCCGCGCCGTCTGTGAGAAGCTGACGATCACCTGCACGGTGCAGGCGCGCCGGTTCGATACCCTGCTCGACGCCCTGGACGCCCGGCAGGGCGACGTGATCGCGGCCGCCATCCCCCTGACCGCCCCGTTGCGCGAGAAATTCCTGGCGACGCGGCCGTATTTCCGCTGGCCGGCGCGCTTCGCCGCCCGCACCGACAAGGGCCTGCCGGTCCCCTCGGCCGCGGCGCTGGCCGGCCGCAGCATCGGGGTGATGGGCGGCAGCGCGCATGCGGCCTACCTCAAGGCCTTCTTCCCCAAGGCCGTCCCGAAGGAATTCCTCGACCTTGCCGCCGCCGAGGGCGCGCTCAAGCGCGGCGAGGTCGACTATCTGTTCGCCGACGGCCTCAACCTCGCCCTCTATGTCGGCGGCCAGGAGGCGGACAATTGCTGCGCCCTGATCGGCGGCGACTATCTGGAGAACCGCTATTTCGGCGAGGGCATCGGGCTGATCACCCGCCAGGAGGATGCGGCGCTGTCCCGGGCGCTGGACGACGCGCTCCAGCGGGTCTGGGACGACGGAAAATACACCGAGCTGTACCTGCGCTTCTTCCCGGTGAGCCCGTTCTGAGGGGCTTTCTTCCCAGTCGGGAATCGGGGATCCTGCGCCGCGCCGGGTCTCCCCGACAGGATCGAGGCATGACGGATCTTCTCGACAAGGCCGTGGCGAAGGCACGGGACCTCGCCCCGGAGATGCAGGACGAGATCGCCCGTGTGATGCTGGCCTTCGTCAATGAGGAGGCCCCCTCTACCAGTTCACCCCGGAAGAGGAGGCAGAGCTCGACGAATCCGGGGCCGCGGCCGCGCGGGGTGATTTCGCGACCGATGCCGAGGCGCGCGTCATCTGGGCCAAATATGGTTTGTGAGGCTGCGCTTAACCCAATCAGCCCGCCTCGAACGCCCCGGGGACACCGGATTGCGCGCACGGGCGTTCCGCTGGGGCGCGAACCGCTCTAGGGTACGCGATCCCAGCGTTCCGTCACCCACGAAATCATGCCCACCGCACCTGCCCTGACCCTCGACCCCGACCTGATCGAGGCCGCCGCCACCGCCGCCGCCTGGCCGTTCGAGGAGGCGCGCAAGCTCGTCGCGCGGCTGGAGAAATCCGGCAAGACCGAGGTGCTGTTCGAGACCGGCTACGGGCCGTCGGGGCTGCCGCATATCGGCACCTTCGGGGAGGTCGCCCGCACCTCCATGGTGCGCCACGCCTTCCGGGTGCTGACGCGGGACGCGGTGCCGACCCGGCTGCTCGCCTTCTCGGACGACATGGACGGGCTGCGCAAGGTCCCGGACAACGTGCCGAACCGCGAGATGCTGGCCGCCCATCTCGGCAAGCCGCTGTCGCGGATCCCGGACCCGTTCTCGAACGAGTACCCCTCCTTCGGGGCGGCCAACAACGCCCGGCTGCGCGCCTTCCTGGACAGCTTCGGCTTCGATTACGAGTTCGCCTCCGCGACCGATTACTACACGTCGGGCCGGTTCGACGCGGCGCTGCTGCGCGTGCTCGAGCGCTACGACGCCGTGATGGAGATTATGCTGCCGTCGCTGCGCGCCGAGCGCTCGGCCTCCTACTCGCCGTTCCTGCCGCTCCACCCGGTCACCGGCCACGTGATGCAGGTGCCGATCGACGAGGTGCGGGTCGAGACCGGTACCCTGGTCTGGCGCGACCCGGCCACGGGCGCGCGCTACGAGACACCGGTGACCGGCGGCCACGCCAAGCTGCAATGGAAGCCCGACTGGGCGATGCGCTGGGTGGCGCTGGGCGTCGATTACGAGATGGCCGGCAAGGACCTGATCGATTCGGTCAAGCTGTCCGGCAAGATCGCCCGGGCGCTCGGCAGCGAGCCGCCGGACGGGTTCAACTACGAGCTGTTCCTCGACGAGAAGGGCCAAAAGATCTCGAAGTCGAAGGGCAACGGCCTGACCATCGACGAATGGCTGAAGTACGGCACGCGGGAATCCTTAGGCCTGTTCATGTACAACAAGCCCCGGGAGGCCAAGCGCCTGTTCTTCGACGTGATCCCGCGCCACGTCGACGAGTATATCGGCTTCCTCGACCGCTATGCCGGCCAGGACGCGAAGCTGCGGCTGGGCAACCCGGTCTGGCACCTGCACGCCGGCAACCCGCCGGAGCCCGAGAAGGTCGAGGGCGCGAGCCTGACCTTCGCGATGCTGCTCAACCTCGCCGCGGTGGCCAACACCGAGGATCCGGCGGTGCTGTGGGGCTTCATCCGCCGCTACGCGCCGCAGACCGGGCCGGAGACCCATCCGGGCCTCGACCGGCTTGTGGTCCACGCCCTGACGTACTTCTCCGACTTCGTGCGTCCGGCCAAGACCTACCGGGAGCCCACCCCGGAGGAGCGGGCGGCCCTGGAGGATCTCTCGGAAACCCTCGGCCAGCATGCCGGCTCCACCGACCCGGAGGCGCTGCAGGCGGCGGTCTACGAGGTCGGGCGGCGGCATTTCCCGGACCTGTCCGGCAAGGCCAAGAGCCCGGACGGGCGCCCCGGCGTGTCGCAGGCCTGGTTCACGAGCCTGTACAACGTGCTGTTCGGCGAGGCGCGAGGGCCGCGCTTCGGCTCCTTCGTGGCCCTGTACGGGGTGGCGGAGACCCGGGCGCTGATCGCATCGGCCCTGTCGGGCGCCCTGGTGGCCGAGCACGCCGCCTTCACGGCCGGCGCGACCAAGGTCGCCTGACGGCGATGATCGTCGAGACCGTCGCGCAGCTGGAGGCGATCTATCATGCGCCGCTGGCCCCCGCCTCCGTGGCCAAGGTCACCGCGGCGATCACGCCGGATTACGCGGCGCTGATCGCCGCCGCGCCCTTCGCAGTGCTGGCGACATCCGGCCCGGAGGGGCTCGATTGCAGCCCCCGGGGCGACCGGCCGGGCTTCGTCCGGGTCGCCGACCCGCGCACGCTGATCCTGCCGGACCGGCGCGGCAACAACCGGATCGATTCCCTGCGCAACGTCGTGCGCGATCCGCGGGTGGCGCTGCTGTTCCTGATCCCGGGCTCGGGCACGACCTTCCGGGTGAACGGGACGGCGGTGATCTCGGCCGATCCGGCTCTCCTGGACTCGTTCCGGGTGGACGGCCACGCGCCGCGCACGGCCCTCGTGATCACGGTCGAGGCAGCGTATTTCCAGTGCGCCCGGGCGATCGTCCGCGCCCGGCTGTGGGAGCCCGAGGCCCGGGTCGATCCGGTGGAGCTGCCGAGCCCCGGAGCGATCCTGGCCGCGCTCACCGCGGGCGATGTCGGCGGCCAGGCCTACGACGCGGAATGGCCGGCCCGGGCCGCCAAGACGATGTGGTGAGCCGCGTCAGCTCACCAGGGCGAGGCCGGGCTGGGACAGATCCTGCGTCTCGGTCTCGGGGATCACGTCGACCTCGACCTTCAGGCGCTGCTTGCCCGAGCCACTGACGATGCCGTCCACCGGCGCCACGTCGCCGTAATCCCGGCCGCGGGCCACCACGATGTGGTCGTCCCGCACCGGCACGCCGTTGGTCGGGTCGAGGCCGAGCCAGCCCTCGCCGCACCAGACCGCCACCCAGGCGTGGCTCGCATCCGCCCCGCGCAGCCGCGGCCTGCCCGGGGGCGGCACGGTCCGCAGGTAGCCGCTGACATAGGCCGCGGGCAGGCCCATGCCGCGCAGGCCTGCAATCATCACGTGGGCGAAATCCTGGCAGACCCCGGCCCGGAGGGCGAAGGATTCGGCCAGCGGCGTGCGCACATTCGTGGCCTTGGCATCGAACCGGAAATCGGCACCGATGCGCAGCATCAGGTCGTGCGCCGCCCCGTAGGCGCTGCGGCCGGGCGCGAAGCTGGCCCGGGCATACTCGGTCACGTCGGGGACGAGGGGCACCCGGCCGCTCGGGAACAGGAAGTGGACCGGCGCCCGGCCGCCGAGGTCGCGCGAGGCCACCACGGCGTCGCGGACCCGCTCCCAGGCCTGGCCGGATTCCGGCTCCGGCGGGACGCGGCGCTCGACCCGCACCGTGGACAGCGCTTCGACGCTGAAGGTGGTGTGGGGCGTATCGAGGGTGATCGCCACGGCCTCGATCCCGAAATAGTCGCGCCGCATCACCGCATTGGTGGGGCTCGGGTCGATGGTCACGGCACTCGCTAGCACGCTCTGCCCCTCGCCGTCCTGTGGCTTGAGCCGCAGGGCGCAGCGGGCGAAGCGCACCGGCTTGCCGTAGCGATAGGTGGTGCGGTGGCGCAGCGTGTAGATCATCCCGGCGGCCGCGCGACTCGATGTCTGTCGCGCGCATCATAGGCCGAAAGGGCCATCGGTTTTGCGGCGATCCTGACGCAGGAACAGGAATCCGGGCCGGATTGCGCGGCGCCCCTCATTACGCGAGGCCCGTCAGCTTTTCCGGGCGCAGGGCGTTCGGCCCGGCCGGGAAGTAGCGCACCGCGATACCGTCGGCGAGGCGCTCGAGATCGGTCTCCAGGGCGGTGAGGCGCACGGCGTCGAGATCGGCAGCCTCGCCGCTGCGCAGCTCCGCCAGGATCCGGGAGGCGAGGCGGCGATGCGGCTCCGGGATGCCGTCGGCCGACAGCGCCGGCAGGTCGTCGAGATGCCGGGCGATCGCCTCCGCCTGGAAGGCGATCGAGCGCGGGTTGTAGGGGTCGAGCAGCACCATGTCGCGGACCGGGTCGAGGGCCGCGCCCTGCATGTAGCGCCGGCCGTAGCTGATCTGCGAATCGCACAGCGACAGCATCACTCCGAGACAGCCCGGGGTCGCCTCGTCGTTGGCGAAGGAGAGCGCGAAGGTGCAGGTGTTGATCGCCCGCTCGACGCGCCGGCCGAGCTCGACGAAGTGCCAGCCCTCCGCCCGGCTCATGTTCTCGTGGGTGAGCCCCGACAGGGCGGCCAGCTGGCTCAGCGCCCGCTCGGCCCGGCCCGCGATCTGCGACTCGGTGAAGGTCCGCTCGGTGTCCAGGGACACGCTCTCGATCAGGTCGGCGAGCACCCGCCAGGCCTCGCCGGAGAGCCGGGCGCGGAGCGCGGCGGCGTTGCGCCGGGCCGAGACGATATGGGCACGGGCCGAGCCGTACTGCTCGCGCCCGGTCAGCGCCTCCTGGGCGAGCCGGGCGGTCGGCAGGTCGGTGGCGCCGATGGCGCCCCAATCGTAGAGGATTGCCCGCAGGGCCAGGGCGGCCGGGGTGTCGAGGGCCCCGGAGATGTCGGCCCCGACCGCGTCGCCGACGCTGCGCAGATGGGCCAGGACCAGCCGGATCACCGCCTCGGTGCGCTCGAGGTAGCGGCCGAGCCAGAACAGGCCGTCGGCGGCCCGGGAGGGCAGGTGGCCGCCGACCCGCCGCACCCGGGGGGCCGCGTGGGAGCCGATCAGCGGCGCCTCGACCGGGCTCTCGGACAGCACCCACAGGTCGGCCGAGCGGATGCCGAGCCGCATCTCGATCGGGTCCACATCCTCGCGCTCGGAGACCCGGCAGAAGCCGCCCGGCATCACCTGCCAGCCCGTGGCGGTCCGGGCGGCGAAGACGCGCACCACGAAGGGGCGGGGCACCAGGACGAGGCCGCCATCCTCGCCGCGCTCCCAGCCGGGCATGGTCGAGAGCGGCGCGGCCTCCTGGGCGACGTAGTCGAACGGCCGGTCGCGCAGGGCCGCCACGACCCGCGCCCGCTCCGCCGCCAGGGCCTGGGGCGCCAGCATCGCGTCGCGCCCCGCCCCGCGCTGGGGCGTGGCGGCCGGACGCAGGATCAGGCTGTCGAGATTCGCCTGCGCGTGGGCCAGACCTTCGAGGTCGCCGCACCACCAGGCCCGCGGATGCCCGAGCCGCAGGGACTCGCCCAGAAGCCGGCGGGCGATGCCGTCGAGATAAGGGGCGAGCGCCGCCGACTCGACCAGGCCGGAGCCCGGCATGTTGGCCATCACCAGGGAGCCGTTGCGCAGGGCCTCGATCACGCCGGGCACGCCCAGCCGCGAGGCCGGGTTGAGCTCGAGGGGATCGAGATAATCGGCGTCGATCCGGCGCCACAGGGCGTCGGCCCGCTTCAGCCCCGAGACGGTGCGCACGTGCAGGGCGCCGTCCCGCATGACGAGGTCGTCGCCCTCGACCAGCATCAGGCCGAGATACCGGGCGAGCGCCGCCTGCTCGACATAGGTGCTGCTGTAGGGGCCCGAAGTCAGCAGGCAGATGCGCGGGTCGGAGCGCTCGGCCCCGAGGGCCAGGCCCTCGCGGAACGCCTGGAAGAAGCCCGGCAGGCGCTCGACATGGAGGTCTTGGAAGAAGTCCGGGAAGGTCCGGGCCAGGACCATGCGGTTCTCCAGCGCCCAGCCGAGGCCCGAGGGCGCCTGCGTCCGGTCGGCCAGCACCTGCCAGCGCCCGTCGGGCCCCCGGCCGAGATCGGCGGCGTAGAGCTTCAGGTAATGGCCGCCGGGGGGCGCGACCCCGTGCAGGGGGTGGAGGAATTCCGGCGTCCCGGCCACGATCGCGGCGGGCAGCAGCCCGTCGGCGACCAGTCGGCCCGCGCCGTAGGAATCGGCTAGGATCGCCTCCATCAGTTCGGCGCGCTGGACGATGCCGGCGCTGAGATCGCGCCACTCGGCTTCCTCGATGACCAGGGGCAGGCAGCCGAGCGGCCAGGGATGCTCGCGCTGGTCGCCGGAGATGCGGAAGGAGATGCCGGCATCCCGGATGTGCCGCTCCGCCGAGACGAAGCGGGCCAGGATCTCCGGCTCGGTCAGCGCGCCGAGATGGTCGAGCAGGCGCGGCCACGCCCCACGCGGGGCACCGTCGGGCCCCAGGAACTCGTCCGGCCGGCCGGGGGCAGGCCGATAACCCGCGGTCCAGCGCGCGACGCGCTCCCGCGGGCTCTCGACCGCCTCGGCCCGGGCGGCGCCGGATGCGAGCGCCGCCTCCATCACCGGACCCCGGTCATGTCGGGGCTGGCATGCGCAGGTCGAGGGTGAGCGGGAACTCGGCGCTCGCCTCGGCGCGGGGCATCTCGATCCGGCCCGGCGTGTGGCCCAGCGGCTCGAAGCGGGCGAGGCGGCGCCCCTCCGCCTCGTAGGCGTTGACCGGGTGCGTCTCGTAGTTGCGGCCGCCCGGATGGGCGACGTGGTAGCGGCAGCCGCCGAGCGACCGGCCGCTCCAGGCGTCCAGGATGTCGAAGGTCAGCGGCGAGTGGGCCGGAATCGTCGGGTGCAGCGACGAGGCCGGCTGCCAGGCCTTGAAGCGCAGGCCGGCCACGGCCTCGCCGGCCCGGCCGGTGCCGGTCATGGGCAGCCGGCGCCCGTTGCAGGCGATGACGTGCCGCTCGGGCACGAAGCCCTCGACCTTGACCTGAAGCCGCTCGACCGAGCTGTCGACGAAGCGCACGGTGCCCCCGCTCGTCCCTTCCTCGCCCATCACGTGCCAGGGCTCCAGCGCCTGGCGCAGTTCCATCCGGACCCCGCCCTGCTCGACCACGCCGAAGACCGGGAAGCGGAACTGGGCCTGCGCCTCGAAGGCGACCGGATCGAAAGCGTAGCCTGCCACCCGCAGATCCTCCAGCACCCCGAGGAAGTCGGCCCAGAGGAAATGCGGCAGCATGAACCGATCGTGGAGCGTCGTGCCCCAGCGGACACATCCGCCGGTCTGCGGCTCCCGCCACAGCCACGCGACCAGGGCCCGCAGCAGCAATTGCTGCGCGAGGCTCATGCGGGCATCCGGCGGCATCTCGAAGGCCCGGAACTCCAGAAGGCCGAGGCGCCCGGTCGGCCCGTCCGGCGAGTACAGCTTGTCGATGCAGATCTCGGCCCGGTGGGTGTTGCCGGTGACATCCACCAGGATGTTGCGGAACACCCGGTCGACCAGCCAGCGCGGGATGTTGGGCGCATCGGGGGCCGGGATCTGGGCCAGCGCGATCTCCAGCTCGTAGAGCCCGTCGTGGCGGGCCTCGTCCATCCGCGGGGCCTGGCTAGTCGGCCCGATATAGAGGCCCGAGAACAGGTAGGAGAGCGCCGGGTGGCGCTGCCAGTAGAGCACCAGGCTCTTGAGCAGGTCGGGCCGGCGCAGGAACGGCGAATCGTCGGGCGTGACGCCGCCCATGACCACGTGGTTGCCGCCGCCGGTGCCGGTATGGCGCCCGTCGACCATGAACTTCTCGGCGCCGAGCCGGGTCTGCCGGGCCTCGGCGTAGAGGTCGGAGGTGATCGCCACCGCCTCGCGCCAGGAGGCGGCCGGGTGGACGTTGACCTCTATCACCCCGGGATCGGGGGTGACCTTGATCAGGCCGATGCGCGGATCGTAGGGCGGCTCGTAGCCCTCGATGTGGATCGGCAGCTTCAGCGCGGCGGCCGCCGCCTCGAGATGGGCGGCGAGTTCGAGATACTCGTCGGCGCGCTGGGTCGGGGGCATGAACACCCGTACGATCCCGTCCCGGGGCTCGATCGCCAGCGCGGTGCGCACCGCGACGCCGGTGATGCCGGCGCCGTTGACGACGGTCTTGACGGTCGGGTCGTCGGGGAGGGGCCCGCGGGGCTCCAGCGGGTCCTGCGGCTGATAATAGGGATAGTGCTCGGGCGGCACGTAGGGCAGGGACGACAGGGGCAGCCGGAAGCCGAGGGGCGAATCACCCGGCACCAGGAAGGCCTGGCCCCGGCGGAACGCCCATTTCTCCGAGATCCAGACCCGGTCGGCGTCGCCGTCCTTGCCGGTGGGCAGGCTCGCCAGCGGCAGGACGTAGCCCGCCGGCTCGCCGAGGCCGCGGGCGTAGACGCGCCGGATCCGGGCGTCGAACTCCACCGAACCGGACTTGGCGGCGGCCGGCGTGACGTTGACCGGCAACTCCGCGGCCTTCTTCTCCCAGAGTTCGCCATCCTCGAAGGCCGGGAAGACGTAGTCGGCCAAGCCGAGCCGGCGGGCCAGGGTGTCGGCCAGCGCCTGCGCCTGGGCGATCGTGGCGGTGCCCTCAGACCCCTCGCCCGCCTCCGGGGCGATCAGGCCTGAGTCCTTCCAGATCGGCTTGCCGTCCTTGCGCCAGTACAACGCGAAGGCCCAGCGGGGCAGGCTCTCGCCGGGATACCACTTGCCCTGGCCGTAATGCAGCAGGCCGCCCGGGCCGAAACGGTCGCGCAGGCGCCGGATCAGCGTGTCGGCGAGCCGCCGCTTGGTCGGGCCGACGGCGGCGATGTTCCATTCCGGCGCCTCGAAATCGTCCACCGACACGAAGGTCGGCTCGCCGCCCATGGTCAGCCGGACGTCCTGGGCCACGAGGTCGGCGTCGACCCGCTCGCCCAGCGCGTCCATGGCCGACCAGACCGCCTCGGAATAGGGCTTGGTGATCCGCGGCGTCTCGGCGACCCGGGTGATCCGCATCTCGAAGCCGAACTCAGTCTTGGCCGGCTCGGCCACGCCCGAGATCGGCGCGGCCGAGCGGTAATGCGGGGTCGCGGCGAGCGGAATGTGGCCCTCGCCGGTGAGCAACCCGGAGGTCGCGTCCATGCCGATCCAGCCGGCGCCCGGCAGGTAGACCTCGGCCCAGGCGTGCAGGTCGGTGAAGTCGGCCGACGCGCCGGCCGGGCCGTCGACCGCGGTGGTGTCGGGCACGAGCTGGATCAGGTAGCCGGAGACGAACCGGGCCGCGAGCCCGATCCGGCGCAGCACCTGAACGAGCAGCCAGGCCGAATCCCGGCAGGACCCGCTCTTGAGCCGCAGCGTCTCGGCCGGCGTCTGGACCCCCGGCTCCAGGCGCACGCCGTAGGCGATCTCGCGGGCGATCATGCCGTTGAGGGCCACCAGGAACAGGACCGTGCTGGTCTCCTCGGGCAGCCGCGCGAGCAGCGCCTCGATCTCGGGCCCGTCCGCGTCCACGGGCACCAGGTAGGGTGCCAGTTCCTCCGACAGGTCGGGCTCGTACGCGAAGGTGCGGGTCTGCGCGTAATCCTCCACGAAGAAGTCGAACGGGTTGATCACTGCCATCTCGGCGGTGAGGTCGACCTCGATCTTCAGCTCGTCGGTCTTCTCCGGGAAGACCAGGCGGGCGAGCCAGTTGCCGCTCGGGTCCTGCTGCCAGTTCAGGAAATGGTTGGCGGGCGTCACCGTCAGCGCGTAGGCCGGCACCTTGGTGCGCGCGTGCGGAGCCGGGCGCAGGCGCACCACCTGGGGGCCGAGGCTGATCGGCCGGTCGTAGCGGTAATGCGTGACGTGGTGCAGGGCGGCTTTGATCGACACGATAGCTCCGTCTGAAGGATCGAATGCGGTCTCGTAGCCGGTACCGGGCGCCGCAGCGGGTCGATCGCCAAGCCCCACCGCGTGGTTATGTGCCAAGGACGGGGTCACAAGCAATTTTCGTGCGGCGGCGCCCGCTTCCGGGGATCGCCGCCGACCTTGGCCGGAACTTTGCCGGCCGCCCTCGTTTGACCGGAAGGTGGGCCGGTTGCCGGCCCGGGACGGCGCGATGAAGCTCTTCCAGTGCCAGGCCTGCGACCAGCCGGTCACCTTCGAGGCGACCGCCTGCGAGAGCTGCGCGCGGCAGCTGGGCTATGCCTGCGCGGTGCACGAGGTCTCGGCCCTGGAGCCCGTGGCGCTCTCAAGCCATCCCGCCATGGGCGGCGCCCAGACCTTCCACGCCTACGCGGATCCCGGCCGGCGCTACCGCTACTGCAACAACGCCCTGTCGGGGGCCTGCAACTGGCTGGTGCCGGAGGACAGCCCCGACATCTTCTGCACCGCCTGCCGGCACAACCGGGTGGTGCCGGACCTCTCGCAATCCTGGAACCTCACCCGCTGGCGCCAGATCGAGGCGGCCAAGCGCCGGCTGTTCTACTCGCTGCTGCGCCTCGAACTGCCGCTGGCGACCCGGGCCCAGTACACGGACGGCTTGGCCTTCGACTTCCTGGTCGATCCCTCCGAGACGTTCTCGGCCGGGACGCCGGTGCTCACGGGCCATATCAACGGCCTGATCACCATGAACATCGCCGAGGCCGACGACGTCGAGCGCGAGCGGCGGCGGATCCTGTTCGGCGAGCATTACCGGACGCTGCTCGGCCATTTCCGGCACGAGATCGGGCATTACTTCTGGTACCTGCTGGTGATGAACGGGCCGACCATGGGCGCGTTCCGGGCGCTGTTCGGCGACGAGAGCCTGAACTACGTCCAGGCCCTGCAGGACCATTACGCCCGCGGCGCCCCGGCCGACTGGGAGGATTCCTACGTCTCGGCCTACGCCACCGCTCATCCCTGGGAGGACTTCGCCGAGACCTTCGCGCATTACCTGCACATCGTCGACACGGTGGAGACCGCCTCGACCTTCGAGCTGCACGTGCGCCCGCGCCTGCGCCACGCCAGGCCGGCGCCCACGGTGATCGATTTCGATCCCTACGACACCCAGGACCTCGACCGCCTGATCGAGGCGTGGCTACCGCTGACCTACGCGATCAACTCCCTGTCTCACAGCATGGGCCAGCCGGCGCTCTACCCGTTCAAGCTGACCCCCACGGTGATCGCCAAGCTCGCCTTCGTGCACGAGCGGATCTACGCCTCCCGCTCCGGCACCCTGCCGGATCCCGGCGAGGCGGGCGCCGAGATGCTCCGCGCGGTGATCCTGGGGCTGCGCCAGAAGGTGGCGGCGCCGACGGTGTGAGTGGCGGACGGTCAGCCGAAGTGTTAGCGCCGAACTCTCTTCGCGAGCGGCGGGGATACTTTACCGTCTGGCCGACCGTGAATCTCCGGCGCCGCGGAAAGCAATTCCCTCGCCTCTGGTGCCAGCCAAGGGAGATCAGCAGCCATGAAGGCCGCCGCTGCCTGCTCGATGTCAGGCAGGCGTCGATGCTCCAGCCTGAGGGCACGGCCGTGGGTCACCTCGCGGCTGGCCACCGTCGGTTCCGTCACGGGCGCAGCTTTCGGCACTGAGATCACCTCCGGACCATATGATGTGAGTCAGCCAGATCGGGCGCAAGCGCAAAGCCCTGCATTTCATACAGGGGGATAAGAGCCGGATCGACGTGGTGAAGCCGAAGCTCCGGCACACCGATCAGCCGCCTGTAGGCTTCCGCCATATTCAGGGTGATCTCAATCACCTCCCTTTGAGCGGATGCGTCGGATCCGGATTGCCCTCCAGGAAGTCCACGGCAACGAACCTGTCTCGGTTCACGGCACCGATCGCCAACCCGCACAGCGTCTCGTCGTGCCAGATCGCAGCATTGAAGCACTTCGGATGGTTGTTCTGGAAACGGGCCGACAGCGCGGCCCAGTCCCAATCCACCGGTCGGCCTTGGTGTCCGAGCCAGGTTTCCGTGAATGCTGATCGCGCTGCGCCGGCGATGATCTCACAGCGGACGTTGGCGCCGAGGCCCGACTTGGCCACCGCCAGCGCACGGGCAAGGGTCAGGCGTTTCGCGTGGGCGGATCGGACCACGGGGCGTTGCATCAGGTGCCCTTTGTCACCCCTGCCACAACCTGTGGATGCTGCTAAGCGCGATCGGCTCATCCGAATCAGCCCCTATAGGCGGCTGCACGTACGACTTCGGAAGCCGAGCCCGCATGGCATACACGATGAGCACGATGAGTCTCTGTCTCCCGGACGCAATGCGCCCGGTCGCCGATCAGGTCTCCTGCCGCCCCTCCACGAAGGCGCGGAACGCCGCCAGGGTCTCGGCGCTGACATGGTGCTCGATCCCCTCGGCATCGCGCCGCGCGGTCTCGGGGCTGACCCCGAGGGTGCACAGGAAGCGCTCCACGATGCGGTGGCGCTCGCGCGCCTGGCTGGCGAGCCGGCGGCCGGCCTCGGTCAGGAAGACGCCGCGATAGGGCCGCTGCTGGACGAAGCCGTCCTCGCACAGCCGCTTGAGCATCTTGGCGACCGTGGGCTGGGCCACGCCGAGGCGGGCGGCGATATCGACCTGGCGCGCCTCGCCGCCGTCCCCGATCAGGTCGTCGATCAGCTCGACGTAATCCTCGACGAGTTCGGAGCGCCGCGCCTCGCGGGCCTGGCGGAAGCTCTCCACATGCCGCTCGGGATCGACCAGCACGGTCTCGGGGGCAATCGGCTCGGACGGTTCCTGCATCGGCTCTCCCTCTCGCCGCCCCCCGGCGCCGCCCGACCCCTGTTTAGCAAAGTCCGCCCCGGAGAGGGGAGTCCCGCGACGCGATCGCGGCCCCCCATAAATGCCCCCTTGAAACCCGGGGCCGATCCCCTGAATATAGCCCAAGCTATATCTTTGAGAAAAGGGTGAGGCATGGCAACGCCGGACGCGGCGACGGTCCCGCGGGGCCAGATGCCCCGGGGATCTGCGCCCAAGGGACCTGCTCCCAAGGGACCTGCTCCCAAGGGACCTGCTCACAAGGGACCTGCGCCTAAGGGAACGGCACCGGATGGCCCTGTGCTCGGCAGGATGAGCCGGCGCACGGAGCAGGCGATCCGCGACACGCTCGACGGGCGGTCGGGCGGACGCGGCCGGTTCCTGCTGTTCGTGGGTCCCGCCGTGACGGCGTCGATCGCCTACATGGACCCCGGCAACTTCGCCACCAACATCCAGGCGGGCGCCCGCTACGGCTACGGCCTGCTCTGGGTGGTGCTGCTCGCCAACTTCACCGCGATGCTGTTCCAGGCGCTCTCGGCCAAGCTCGGCATCGTCACGGGCAAGAACCTCGCCGAGCATTGTCGCGACGCGACGCCGTTGCCGGTGCGGCTCGGCCTGTGGAGCATCAGCGAGGTCGCCGCCATGGCCACCGACCTCGCGGAGTTCCTCGGCGGCGCGATCGGTCTGTCGCTGCTCACCGGCATGCCGCTGATGGCCGGCATGGCGATCACCGCCATCGTCACCTACGCGATCCTGCTGCTGGAGCACGAGGGCTTCCGGCCGCTGGAGATCGCGATCGGCGTCATGGTCGGCACGATCGGCCTCTGCTACGCGGTCGAGCTCGTGATCGCCCCGGTGGATTGGGCGGACGCCGCCAAGGGCCTCGTCACCCCGAGGATCCCGGACGCCCAGGCCCTAACCATCGCGGTCGGGATCATCGGCGCCACCGTGATGCCGCACGCGCTGTTCCTGCATTCGGGGCTGACCCAGGGGCGGGGCAGCCCCCGGACCGACGCCGACCGGCGCCTGCTGGTGCGCTACTCCAACCGCGAGGTGGTGGTGGCGCTGCTGCTCGCCGGCTTGGTCAACATGGCGATGGTGATCATGGCGGCGGCCGCCTTCCATGCCGGCCACAGCGAGGTCGCCGAGATCGAGCAGGCCTATCGCACCCTGACGCCGCTGCTCGGGCCGGCGGCCGGGGGCGCCTTCCTGATGTCGCTGCTCGCCTCGGGGATCTCCTCCTCGGTGGTGGGGACGCTCGCCGGGCAGATGGTGATGCAGGGCTTCACCGGCTGGCGCATCCCGCTCATCGTCCGCCGGTTGGTGACCATGCTGCCGGCCTTCGTGGTGGTGGCGATCGGCGTCGACCCGACCCGGGCGCTGGTCCTGTCCCAGGTGGTGCTGTCGCTCGCCCTCCCGGTGCCGATGGTCGCGCTGGTGGTGTTCACCCGCCGCCGGAGCGTGATGGGGGCCTTCGCCAACGGCCCGCTCACCCAGATCGCCTCCGTAGCCGGGGCGGCCGTCGTGCTCGGCCTCAACATGGTGCTGCTGGCCGCCGCGTTCGGCCTGCCGGTCCCGGGGCTGGAGTGAGCCTTTCCGCGCGGGCATCGCGCCGACCCGGGCGGACGATTCCGGCTGTGCCGCCGCCGCGATCGTCTGCGAGGGATCAAATTCGGTCGCGGATCGTCTGTCTGGCGGACTTACCGTGGACGAGGAACGACCTGTGAGCGTTGGATTGATCGCCCTCCTGGACGATGTCGCGTTCATGGTCAGGGGGGCGGCCGCGTCCCTCGACGACGTCGCGGGTCAAGCCGCCAAGGCCGGAACGAAGGCGGCCGGCGTCGTCATCGACGATGCCGCGGTCACGCCGCGCTACGTCGTCGGCTTCGCGGCGGCGCGCGAGTTGCCGATCGTCGGCAAGATCGCCCTGGGATCGATCCGGAACAAGCTCCTGTTCCTGCTGCCGGGCGCGCTGGCGCTCAGCGCCTTCGCGCCCTGGGCGATCACCCCGCTCCTGATGCTGGGCGGTGCGTATCTCTGCTACGAGGGCGCCGAGAAGGTCTATGAGGCCCTCTTTCCCCATCGCGCTCACGGGCATGAGGCGGAGGGCCAGGGCGACACGGGAAGCGATCAGGCCCGGGAAGACAGCCGCGTGGCGAGTGCCATCAAGACCGACTTCATCCTGTCGGCCGAGATCATGGCCATCACCCTGGCCGCCTTGCCGGAGGGCAGCTTCTGGATGCGGGCGGCTGTGCTCGCCATCGTCGCCCTCGGCATCACCGCGGGGGTCTACGGCGCGGTCGCGCTCATCGTGAAGGCCGACGATGCGGGCCTCGCGCTCGCCCGCAGCCAAGCGGGGCCGCCGCTCGGAACCCTCATCCGCGGTCTCGGGCGCGGCGTGGTCAGAGGCATGCCGATCCTGCTCAAGCTCCTGGCCATCGTCGGAACGGCCGCGATGATCTGGGTCGGCGGCGGGATCCTGATGCACGGGCTGGAAACGTACGGCCTGTCGGGGCCGGCACACGCGTCGCACGAAGCCGCCGTGAGCGCGGCCTCCTACGTCCCATTTGCCAAGGGCTTGGTCGCGTGGCTGGTCACCGCGATGGCGTCGGGCCTGATCGGGCTGGTGGTCGGCGGTCTGCTGATCCCGCTGACGAGCTTCGTTTTGGCGCCGGCTTGGCAGAGCCTGTCGGGCCTGTGGAGGCGCGTCTGAAGCGAGGTCAGCCGCCCGCGGGAGACATGTCGCGGCGATCGCCCGTCAGCATTGTCTCGCCCGTCCTCGCGACGGATGCATGAGGCGCCGTAAGGAAGCCCACGGCCGGGCTCGTGCTTGAATCCGTAGCGCCTTCCGTCGACGCCCCGGGTCAGCTCGCCCGGACCACGACCTCCACGAGGTTGGCACCGCCTGACCGGATCCCGGCCTCGATCGCCGGGGCGATGTCGGCGGCCCGGGTCACCCGCCGGGACGGCACCCCCATGGAGGTGGCCAGCGCCAGGTAGTCGACCCGCGGGTCGGTGAGATCCATGGCGATGAAGCGGTTGGCCCGCACCGAGGCGTAGTGCGCCTGGCCCTTCATGAAGTTCTTCAGGATGTTGTACTCGGCGTTGTTGATCACCACGAAGGTGACCGGCAGCTTCTCATGGGCGGCGGTCCAGAGCGCCTGGGGCGAGTACATCGCGGCCCCGTCGCCGACGACGCAGACCACGGGCGCCCGGTCGATGCCGAGGGAGAAGCCGACCGCCGCCGGCATGCCCCAGCCGAGCACGCCGCCGCGCATCGCCGCGTATTGGTGGGTGGAGGCGCTGTCGAGGAAGGTCCGCAGATGGGTCAGCGTCGCGGGCGCCTCGTCGATGATCGTCGTCTCGGCACCCACCGCCCGGGCCACCTCGCGGGCCGCGACCAGCGGCGCGATCACCGGATCCTCGAAGGCTGCATCGGCCGCGGCGGCGAGCTTGGCCCGCCGCTCGGTCCGGGCCGTCTCCGCCTGCGCGCGCAGCTCCGCGAAGGCGGCGGCGCGATCGGCCACGCGGGGGGCCAGCAGCGGCAGCAGCGCGTCCAGGGAGGCGCGGATGTCGCCCACCGTCGACAGGCTGGTGGCGTAGGTGCGCCCGAGGTCGCGGACGTCGGCCGAGAGCTGGAAGACCTGCGTCCCCGGCGGCACCGCCGAGACCTCCGAGTAGAGCACGGTGATCAGCGACTTGCCGCCCAGCGCGAAGACCGCGTCGTAGCGCCCGAGGATGTCGGCGATGGCGTCGGCCCGGGTCGGCAGGTTGCCGGCCCAGAGCGGGTGGGCGGTGGGGAAGGGGATGTGGGCCGGCCAGGACGAGCCGTAGACCGGCGCCGACAGCAGGTCGGCCAGCGCCACCGCCTGGGCGGAGGCGTCCGAGGCGTCGATCTCGTCGCCGGCGATCAGGGCCAGGCGGCCGGGCGCGATGGCGGCGAGCTTCTCGGACAGCTTGTCGAGGGATCCCGCCACCGCCCGCTGGTCAATGGTCGAGGTCTCGCCCGCCGGCACGGCGGTCTTCGCCTCCATCACGTCCATCGGCAGGGACAGGAAGACCGGGCCGGACGGCGCGGCGGCGCAATCGTGGAAGGCGCGGCGCAGGAGCACCGGGATCTGGTCCGGGCTGGTGACCTCGCGCGCCCATTTCACCACCGGGTCGGCGATGGCGACGAGGTCGCCCATCAGCAGCGGGTCGGAGAGGGCGTGGCGCAGGTCCTGCTGGCCGGCCGTGACCACCAGCGGCGTGCCGCTGACCTGCGCGTTCCACAGGGCGCCCATCCCGTGGCCGAGACCGCCGGCGGTGTGCAGGTTGAGGAAGGCGGGCCGGCGTGCGCCCTGCGCGTAGCCGTCGGCCATCGCCACCACGGTCGCCTCCTGCAGGGCGAGGATGTAGCCGATGTCCTGCGCCTCGGTGAGCGCGTCGATCAACGGTAATTCGGTGGTGCCGGGATTGCCGAAGATGTAGCGCACGCCCTCCGAGCGCAGCACATCCAGCAGCAGCTCGGCGCCCCTGCGGCTCCCGGCAGCGTCCACGGTCTCGATCGGCATGCGCAACCCTCCTCCGCCCCCGGCGGAATCAGCGCGACGCTACCCCATGGCCGCGCCGCGACGAAGGCCCGCGGGGCGCGATCGGGTTTCCGAAGGGCGAGCCCTTCGGCGGGTTGTCAGGGCGGAGCCCTGACCAAGCTGGTTACAGTCCGATCGGCAGCAATCCGGGCGCCAGAGCCGCGGCGGCCCTGGGTCCGTCCTTCGCCATGCGGATCGCCGTGCGGGCGAGCCGGTTGCGCAGGCGCCGGGCCCGCCAGAGCGCGCCCGTCTCCACGGCGAGGCCGCGGGCGTAGACGCTCGCGCGCAGGCTGCGCGCGTCGCAGGCCTGCTTGACCGGGTCGGCATAGAAGGCCGCAATCTTCTCGCGGCCCATGCCGGGGCTGGCGAGCCAGGCCGGCACGTGGACCCGGGCGAGCCGGTCGGCATCGGTCAGCAGCTTGCCGATCCCGGTGCCGGGGATCGGGCAGGCGGTCTGGAAGGCGTCGCCGATCAGCACCAGCCCGTCCCGCTCCACCCCCTCGGCCCGGGCGAGGTCGATCGGCCGGATTTCGAGGGGCCCGGCCACGGACAGGTCCGGGCAATGCTGCGCCAGACGGGGCATCATCGCCCGCAGGGTCGCCTCCGGGTCCTGGCGCAGGGACGCGACCCAGGGCTCGCCGGGGTCGCGGTAGCAGAACAGGTTCGCCCGCATCACGTCCCCGATCGGGAACAGGGTCAGGTAGGCGTCGCGGGCGCCGAACCCTTCGGCGAAGTAGGTCATGGCCGGGAACGGGAAGTCGCCCCGGGGCGCCGCCATGTCGAAGCCGACCGCCAGGGAGTGGCGCGGGCTCAGCGCCCGCTTGGTGATGCCGGCCTTGGCGAGCAGCGCGTGGCCGAGACCGGTGGCGAGTACGACGAGGCGCGCCTCGATCCGGCGCCCGTCGCTCAAGGTGAGCGCCTGGCGCTCGGGTCCGAGATCGAGATCGGCGACCCGGCCGGGCACCAGCAGCCCGTCGGGCAGGGCGGCCCGGGCGGCCCCGACCAGCACGGGGTAATGCGCGCCCCATTCGCGGGCGGCCTCCCGGTAGGCGAGGCGTCCGTAGCGGACCACCGCGACCTCCTCGGTCGCCGTCGTGCAGGCGGCGAGCGCCCGGCCGAACCCGAGGCCCTCGAACAGGGCCATCTGGTCGGCCCCGAATTTCTCCGCCCGGAAGTCGCGGCGCGCCGCACCGCGTTCGGCCTGGGCATCGATCAGCGCGATCCGGGTCCCGGCGCGGGCGAGCGCCCCGGCCAGGCAGCTCCCGGCCAGCCCGGCCCCGATCACGGCCACGTCGTAGCTGTCCGCCCCGCTGCCCATCGCTGTCATCTGTGAAGTTGTCCCGCCCGCGACGTCAGGATCTCAACGTGCGAAAACGCAGACATGCCAGCGATCATGGTTTCCGTAAAGCACGTACGTAATTTTCCAGCACCCGGAGACGGCGATCTACATGACCGCGTCGGCGACCTCATCTTCTGATTGAAGCCCCGCACCTTATACCGATCTCTCGGCCGCCTCCGATCTGCCCTGCGCTTACGCGCGCAGCTGCGCCACGAAGGCGCGCATGAACGGCGGCAGGCCGTCGAGGTCGCGCAGGCACAGGGTCAGGTCGCGGCGCGCCCAGGCATCGGAGAGGGGCACCACCGCGATGGCGAGGCCCTGCGCTGCGCGCGCGGCCGCGCTCTCGGGCAGCACCGCGAGACCGACCCGGGCCTCGACCAGGCGGCAGACGGCGTCGAAGCCGCGCAGCTGCACGCGCAGGCGCATCGGCCGCCCCTCCCGCACCGCCTGGGCGACCAGGAACCGGCTGATCGCGCTGCGCCGGTCGAGGCCGACGAGGTCCTGGCCGAGCACCTCGGCGAAGGCGATGTCGGTGTGCGCCGCCAGGGGATGGTCCCGGGCCGCCACCAGCACGAACCGGTCCTCCCGGAACGGGAAGGTCTGGAGCGAGCCGGTATCGACCGTGCCGGACAGGATGCCGAGATCGGCTGCGCCCTCGGCCACCAGCCCGACGATCTCCTCGGAGGTGCGCTCCTCGATCTCGACCCCGATCCCGGGATGGGTGGCCAGGAAGGCCGAGAGCGCGTCGGGCAGGAACTCGGTCAGCGCGTTGGTGTTCGCCAGGACCCGGATCTGCCCGACCGCGCCGCCCGAGAACACCGCCATCTCCTCGCGCAGGCGCTCGACGCCCGCCAGCACCTCCCGGGCATGGGCCAGGAGCGTACGCCCGGCCGGGGTCGGGCTGACGCCCTGCCGCCCCCGGGTCAGGAGCGCGGCGCCGAGGGATTCCTCCATCAGCCGGATCCGCGTCGAGGCCGCCGCCAGAGCGAGATTCGCCCGCGCGGCCCCGTGGGTGATCGAACCGGCCTCGACCACGTGCCGGAACAGGCCGAGATCGACGAGATCGAACCGCATCATCGCCGGAGGCCTCTCCCGGGCATCGCATCGCCCGGACCATCCATCTCTCGGCGACAGCCCGGGACGGTATCGCCGCCCGGCCGGCCTGTCAGCGCCCCGCGGCAGGCGCGGCGCGCGGAGCGGTCCCGCAGCACGAGAGGCGACGGCGCCGGCGTCGAACCGGAAACGTCAATATCGAAGCTCAGACACCGGAATAGCCGATCGATATCATCCGTAATCGCACCACCATGATTCGGAAATCTAAGCTTTACCGCGAATTCACGAAATTTATTCCAAACAATTCGCTCTCTATATCCAGCATATATTGAAAAACAGACCCGCACGCGAGCCGGAGATCATTTACTCCCCTTTAACGTGCAATATTCCAAATGTATCGCATAGCCGGCGAGACCTTCCACATCGAGGACGGCAGCTTCACCCGCGATCGTCACCGGATCGGACCATGACCGCTCTCAGTCTTCTGGATCCGTCTTCGGCCCCCCGCTGCGCCGGCCGCCGGGCTCGCGTGATCGCGGCCCTGGCGGCCGGCGCAGCCTCGACCTCCTGCCCTTCCCGCGTCGGGCACGGGCCCGCGGAGCGAGACGACACGCCATGATGGACGCGCTCCTGGTTGACGACAGCGCGACCATGCGCCTGCGGCTGCGGCAGATGCTGGAAGCCAAGCCCGACGTCAGCGTCACCGACTATGCCGACCCGGCCGCGGCCCTCGTCGAGGCGCAGATGCGCGCCTTCGATCTCGTTCTGGTCGATTATTACATGCCCACGATGGACGGGATCGCGTTCATCCAGCAGATGCGCACCATCCCGCATTACGCCCAGGTGCCCATCGCGATGGTCACCAGCGACATCTCGGACGCGGTGCGGCTCGCCGCCCTGGAGGCGGGGGCGACCGATTTCCTCGACAAGTCCATGCGGGGCGTCGAGCAGACCGTGCGGCTGCGCAACCTGATCCGCCTCGCCAAGGCGGTGCGGCGGCTGGCCGAGCAGGCCGCCTGGCTCGACGGCGAGGTCGAGGCCGCCCTGCGGCACATGCGCGAGCGGGAGGAGGAGATCATCTTCCGCCTGTCGCTGGCGGTCGAGTACCGCGACAACGACACCGGCGACCACACCTGGCGGGTGGCCCGCTACAGCCAGATCGTGGCCGAGGCGCTCGGCCTGCCGGCGGAGGTCTGCCGCAACCTGTACCTCGCCGCGCCGCTGCACGATGTCGGCAAGGTGGCGATCCCGGACGGCATCCTGCTGAAGCCCGGCCGGCTCGACCCGGACGAGTTCGCCCTGATCAAGACGCACGCGACCATCGGCCAGCGCATCCTGGGCGGCAGCACCTCCGAGCTGATCCGGCTGGCCGCCGAGATCGCCGAGGCGCATCACGAGAAGTGGGACGGGAGCGGCTATCCGAAGGGCCTCGCCGGTCCCCAGATCCCGCTCTCCGCCCGGATCGTCGCCGTGGCGGACGTGTTCGACGCCCTGACCACGCAGCGGCCCTACAAGGAGGCGATGCCGTTCGAGGCGGCCCTGGACTGCATCCGGGCCGATAGCGGCCGCCATTTCGATCCGGCCTGCGTCGAGGCCTTCTGCGCACGCTGGCCGGACGTCCGCGTGGCCGGCGGCCAGGAGCGGGCCGCCGGCTGGCGGGGCGCCCACGCCGTCACCGAGCCCTGGGCCCGGGTGCCGACCCTGCTGCGCGAGATCGCCTCCGAGACGCCCGTCCTCCCGGGCCGGTTCGCCGACGGCCCCAACGCCCGCCCCGCTTGGGAGGAAGCCCCGGCTCTCCGGCGCCACGGATGAGCGCGCGGGCGCGGTCGCTGAGCACGATTCATCCGTGAAAACCTCGGATTTAAAAGGTCCGGGACCATTGCGAGCCCGGTCCATCGGGGCTCCGCCCCGAGACCCCGCCAAAGGGCCGAGCCCTTTGGGAACCCGGACTTCAAGCCGCGATCCGAAGGCGGGTGACGCGCGGCGCCGGGGCGCCTAACCTGCGTCCATGCGCGTCTTCCACACCACCGCCTCCGCCCGGCACGATCCCGAACTGTACCTGCGGCGGGGCACGCCGATCCCGCATCCCGAGCAGGCCTCCCGCTACGCCATCCTGCACGCGGCGGCCCGGGACGGCGGCCACGCCCTCGCGGAGCCCACCGATCACGGCCTCGACCCGATCCGGGCGGTGCACGATGCCGGCTACGTCGCGTTCCTGGCCGAGGCCTGGGATCGCCGGGCGGAGATCCCGGGCATCGCCGACGAGATCCTCACCGGCAGCTTCGCCCGGCCGCAGATGCACCGGACGCCCGCCAGCCTGCTCGGGCGCGTCGGCCTCTACACCGCCGACACCTCGACGCCGATCCGGGCCGGAACCTGGGCGGCGGTCTACGGCGCGGCGCAATGCGCCGTCGCGGCCGCCGATGCCGCGCTGGAGGCCGGCCACGCCTATGCCCTGTGCCGGCCGCCGGGCCATCACGCCTACGCGGATTCGGCGGGCGGCTTCTGCTTCCTCAACAACAGTGGGATCGCGGCGCAGCGGATGCTGGCCTCTGCCGGCGGCCCCGTGGCGATCCTCGACATCGACGTGCATCACGGCAACGGCACGCAGGGCATCTTCTACGCCAACGGGGACGTGCTCACGGTCTCGGTCCACGCCGACCCGTCGGACTATTTCCCGTTCTATGCCGGCTATGCCGACGAGACCGGGGCGGGGGCCGGCACCGGCCTCAACCGCAACCTGCCGCTGCCGCCGGGCTCCGGCGACGGCCCGTGGCTCGCGGCCGTGGAGGTCGGGCTCGCCGCGGTCGCGGCGCTCAAGCCCCGGGGACTGGTGGTGGCTCTGGGCCTCGACGCCGCCGCGGACGATCCGATCGGCGTGCTCACGGTGACCCAAGCGGGCTTCGCCGCCGCAGCGCAGCGGATCGCGCTGGCCGGGCTGCCCACCGCGATCGTCCAAGAGGGCGGGTACCTCTGCCCGGCCCTGCCGGAGAACCTGACGGCCTTCCTGGCGGCTTTCGACGCGGCACGCTGAGCTAGGCTTGACGCGCCGCGACGGCGTCCTACTCCTCGTCGTCCTCGTCCTGGTGCCGGCCCTTGAGCTTGGCGAAGACCGAATCGGCGTCGATCCGCTCCTCGCGGCCGCCATGCTCAGCCGTCTCCTCGGGCTCGGGCGCCGTCGAGACCTCGGTGGGCAGGAGCGAGGCGCCGGATTCGGCAGCCAGGGCGGCCGGGCGGTCGGCCGCCGCGCGCTGGACCTCGAAGTCGAGGTTGATCTGGGTGGTCAGGCCCAGAGTCACCGGATCCATCGGCTGGAGCGAGCCGGAATTCCAGTGGGTGCGCTCGCGGATCTGCTGGATCGTCGACTTGGTGGTCCCCACCAGGCGGATGATCTGCGAATCCTTCAGCTCGGGGTGGTTGCGCAGCAGCCACAGGATGGCGTTGGGCCGGTCCTGGCGGCGGGAGAGGGGGGTGTAGCGCGGGCCCTTGGTGGTGCGCTTCACCTCCGGCAGCTTCACCTTCGAGACGGCCGGCTTGAGCTTGTAGTGCGGCGCCTTCTGGGCCTTCTCGATCTCGTCGCGGGTGAGCTGGCCGGTGGAGACCGGATCGAGCCCCTTGATGCCGGCCGCGACCTCGCCGTCTGCGATGCCCTTCACCTCGAGCGGGTGCAGCTTGCAGAAGTCGGCGATCTGCTCGAAGGCCAGGGAGGTGTTCTCGACCAGCCAGACGGCGGTCGCCTTCGGCATCAGCGGACCCTGCGACATGTGCTCTCGTGCTCCGGCCTGGCGGGACGGGGGCCGGGCACCGGGCCGCGGGCTCCGGATGCAGATCCGGAAGTCCCGTCTCACGCTGTTGAATGGGGATGGCTCACTATAGGGCCGCCCGGGGTGGGGCGCAATCGCGGGTTCGGCGGTTCGGGGGTCCCGGGCACCGATTAACCGGCACCAGCGGCCAAGCGACAAACAGGCTGTGAGCCTGACCGACTCACCCGCGAAGGCCGCACGCGGCCGGCAGTGCAGAGAATGATCTTCTCTCTGGCGGTCTCCAGAAGAGCAAACGGCGCGTGGAGCTTCCGACTCCGCCTCGCCGTTCACCCGCTGTTCTGGAGTTGGCTAAACCCTGACGGGTAACTGCCAGGGATCGGCGGTGCCTGCCGCCGATCCCACGTCCCAATATCGCGTGGCCCCCAACCGGCAACAACGTCCGCGCGGGAAGACCAGCAGCCCCTACTTCCCCGGCAGCCCGTGCACGATCGGGAAGAACGTGTCCTTCCAGTCCTTCGGCTCGGCCTTGATGGTCTTCATCGCGTAGAAGTGCCGGGCCTGGAGCATGATCCCGTACGGCGTGGTGGAGAAGGTCGTGCCCGGCTCCTTCATGATCGCCACCAGCGTCTCGGGGGGCGTCTTGTCGTTGGTGGCGGTGACGTAGTCCTTGGCGGCCTGGAGCGGGTCCTTGGCGATTTCGGCATTCGCCTCGTCGATGGCGGCCACGATGGCGGCGGCGAGCTTGGGGTTGCGGTTGAACCAGCCGGTGCGGGCGTAGAAGATCGCGTTGCTCACCGGCTCGCCGACCAGCTCGTAGGAGTTGAGCACCGCGTGGATCGCCGGGTCCTGCAGCTCGCGCTGCTGGAACGGCGGCAGAGAGAAGTGGCTGTTGACCTCGTTCTGCGGGCTGGCGAGCGCCGCCACCGCATCGGGATGGCCGAGCTGGACGGTCAGCGGATCGAGCCGGGTCGCCCCGTCCGGCCCGAACGCCTTCTTGGCGGCGATCTGGAGCAGCACCGCCTGGGTCGAGACCTTCACGGAGGGTAGGGCGATCTTGTCCTTGCCGGAGAAGTCGCTGAGCGTCTTCACGGCCGGATTGCGGGTGAGCAGCAGCATCGGCGTGCTGCCGACGCCGCACAGCCCCTTCACGTCGCCGCGGGTCCGGTCGTTGAGCAGCAGCATGTTGGTGGAGCCGCTGTCGACGATGTCGATATTGCCCGACAGGAGCGCGTCGTTGCCGGCGGCGCCGCTGGTCAGGTTCACCCACTCAACCGTGACGTCACCGAGGCCGGCCGCCTTGGCGTGCTTCTCGATCAGCTTGTGCTGCTCGGCGAGCACCGCCGGCAGGTAGACGAAGCCGGGCTGCCGGCTGATCCGGACCTTGGCGTCGTCGGCCCGGGCCGGGGCGGCCATCGCCAGCCCCGCCAGCACGAGGGCGGCCGGTCCCGCCCGGACGAGGCGACGGCAGATTCCCAGAAGCGAATCCGCCCGCGGCGTGCGCACCATGTCGTTCCTCCCTTGGCCCGCCGGCTTCTCGTCCGGCTCCGGGCTTTCGTTGCCCGCGAGTGGACAGCCTCATGCCCCCGAGCGCAAGGCCCGGCACCGCCTTCACGGCGCGCTAACGCCGAAGCTGTAAACTCCCGGCTTTTTATTCATGTCGTCCGGGGGGGCTCGTGAAAATCGGAATCGGGGCAAAACTTCACACGATCACGGCCACTGCGCTGGTCGGCGTCGCGGTGGTCTCTTGCATCGGCTTGCTCAACCTGAAATCGCAGGTTGAGCAGGATCGCATGGCCAAGACCCGCAACCTGACGGACGTGGCCTATGGCGTGGCGGCCTATTTCGAGGGCGAGGAGCGGGCCGGGCGGCTGTCGCGGGCCGACGCCCAGGGGGCCGCGATCCGGGCCGTGAAGACCCTGCGCTACGACGACCAGGAATACTTCTGGATCAACGACATGCAGCCCCGCATGGTGGCGCATCCGATGAAGCCCGAGCTCGAGGGCAAGGACCTCGCCGGGGTGCAGGATCCGACGGGCAAGTACCTGTTCCGGGACTTCGTCGACCTCGCCAAGCAGAAGGGACAGGGCTTCGTCGATTATCACTGGCCCAAGGCCGGGTCCGAGGCACCGGTCCCGAAGCTGTCCTACGTCCGCGGCTTCGCCCCCTGGGGCTGGGTGATCGGCACCGGCATCTATGCCGACGACACCGCCGCGATCCTGTGGGATGCGGCCTGGCGGGCGGCGGCCGGGATGCTGGTGGTGATCGCCCTGATCGCCCTGCTGGCGGCGCTGATCGGCCGCCGGGTGACGCGACCGCTCCTGGCCCTGAACCAGGCCATGCACCGCCTCGCGGCGGGCGACACCGCCGCCGCGGTGCCCGAGCGCGGCCGCAGCGACGAGATCGGCACGATGGCGGGCGCCGTGCAGGTGTTCAAGGACGCGCTGATCGCCAAGGCCGAGGCGGATGCCCGCGCCGCCGGCGAAGCCGAGGGCGCCGCCCGCCGCGCCGCCTCCCTCGACCGCCTGACCCGGGCCTTCGAGACCCGGGCGGGCGCGCTGAGCCGGGGCCTCGCGGCGGCGGCGTCCGAGCTCGAAGTCACCGCTCAGGCGATGACCGCCACGGCCGCGCGCGGCACCGAGCGTTCGGGCGCGGTCACCGCCCAGGCGGCCGGGACCTCGGCCGACGTCCAGACCGCGGCGGCGGCCACCGAGGAGATGTCGGCCTCGGTCCAGGAGATCGCTGGGCAGGTGCATCGGACATCGGAGATTGCCGGCCGGGCGGCCGAGACCGCCCGCCAGGGCGAGGCGACCGTGCGGGCGCTCGCCGATGGCACCGAGCGGATCGGCGACGTGGTCGCCCTCATCTCCGGCATCGCGGCGCAAACCAACCTGTTGGCCTTGAACGCAACCATCGAAGCCGCCCGCGCCGGCGAGGCCGGCCGCGGCTTCGCGGTGGTCGCCACGGAGGTGAAGGAGCTGGCCAGCCAGACCGCCAAGGCCACCGACGACATCGCCACCCAGATCGGCCGGATCCAGGGTGAGACCCGGCAGGCCGTGGCGGCGATCAGCGAGGTCGGCCAGACCATCGAGGAGATGCGCAGCATCGCGGTCGGGGTCGCGGCCGCCATGGAGGAGCAGAACGCCGCGATCCAGGAGATCGTGCGCGGGGTGGTGAGCGCCGCCTCCGGGGCCCAGGCGGTGTCCGGCAGCATCGCCGACCTGCGCCAGGGCGCCGACGAGACCGGGATCGCCTCCGAGCAGGTGCTGGCCGCCGCCCGCGACCTCACCCGCGGCTCCGACGACCTCGACCAGACCGTCAAGGCGTTCCTGGCTGAGGTGAAAGCCGCGTAAGCGACCGGAAGACCGGGTTCCCGGAGGGCTCGGCCCTTCGGCGGGGCATCGGGGCGGTGCCCCGATCGCTCGAGCCGAGTACTGCCCGGGGAAGGCTTCAGCCGGCCGAAAAGCCCCGCACCACCGCCCGCACCAGGGCGTCGATCATCGGCCGGACATCCGCAGCCCCGAGGGGCCCGAGTCCGCCGAGATCGGCCAGGTAGGTCATGCCGTGGACGCTCGACCAGAGCGCCCGGGCCATCACCGGGATCGCATCCTCGGCGAGCTGGCCGCCGTCGCGCAGCACGCCCTCCAGGATCCCGAACAGGGCCGCGATATCGGCCTGGACCGAGGCGGGTGCCTCCACCGTGCGCCGCTCGAAGATCGCCACCCAGGCGAAATGGTTCTGCGCCGCGAAGCCCAGATAGGCATCGGCCAGGCACAGGAGCCGCGCATCGGTCTCCCGGGACGGGCAGGCGGACAGCGCCGCCGCCAGGGCGTCCCGCAGGCGGCGCATCGTGATGGCGTTCGCCTCCAGCCGCAACAGCTCCAGGCTGTCGAACTGGGTGTAGACCGAGCCGACCGCGGTGCCGGCCCGCTCGGCGACCGCCCGCGCGGTCAGCGCCCCGGGCCCGCCCGCATCCAGGATCGCCACCGCGGCCGCGATCAGCGCCTGGCGGTCCGCCTGACGGTCGGTCTGCCCCTTGCGGGGACGGCCCCGCAGTTTTTTCTGAACGTCGTTCATTAAATGCCTTGCCGAGCTCGTCGGGTCGTGCTTATGTGTTTCATGAACGGCGTTCAATAAATTCCGGACCGGGTCCGGTGCGCCGCTCCCGGGGTGAACCGTGATGAGGACCCTCTCTCTCCTGATGCGCGGCGCGATCGCCGACAACGCCCAGGCGCTCCACGATGCCAACGCGGTGACGATCCTGCGCCAGCAGATCCGGGACGCGGCCGGCGCCCTGGCGACGGCCCGGCGCGAACTCGCCGTCGCCATGGCCTACCACGCCGCCGAGGCGCGCGCGCTGGACGCGATCGGCGCCCGGATCGAGACCCTGTCGGACGGGGCACGCCGGGCGCTGGCCGACGGGCGCGAGGATCTCGGCAGCGAGGCGGCGGTCCACATCGCCGCCCTGGAGGACGAGCGCTCCGACCGGCGGGCCGCCGCCGCCCGCTTCGCCGCCGAGATCGAGCGGCTCAAGCGCCTGGTCGGGCAGGGCGGCGAGCGGCTGCGGGACCTCGACCGCGGGCTCCAGACCGCCCGGACCACCGAGGCGCTGCGGCGGGCGGGGCTCGAGGGGCGCCGGGTCACGGCCCTGTCGGCGGGCGCCCTCGGCGAGGCCGAGCGGACGCTGGCGCGCCTGCGCGAGGCCCAGGCTGCCGAGGCGGATGTCGCCGAGGCCCTGGCGGGCCTGGAGGCCGAGGCGGCGTCCGGGATCGAGGCCGACCTCGACGCCGCCGGCTACGGCCGCCCGCGCACCGATCCGCGGGCGGTGCTCGACCGCCTCCGGGCCCAGGCCTGACCCACCGCGTTCGCCACCCGAGCGACAGGAGCACGACCGATGATGCCGCAGATGCCCCACACCGCCGCCTGGAAGACCTTCACGCTGGTAAGCTTCACCGCCGCCGCCGCGATGCTGGCGATCGGGATCTTCTTCCTGCCCGCCGATATCTGGATCAAGGGCTACCTCGCCATGGCGGCGCTCTTCCTCACCGGCACGACCTTCACCCTCGCCAAGACCCTGCGCGACGAGCACGAGGCGAGCCGGCTGATCAACAAGATCGAGGATGCCGCCGCGGAGCGGGTCCTGCGCGAGGCCGTGCCGGGCCGGCTCTGACGGCGGCCTGTCGGAGCCGGGGCCGTCTCAGGCCTCGGCCGCCAGGAACGCCGCGACGGCCTCCGAGAATTCCGGGGTGCGCAGGTAGCCGTAGGATTTGTGCCGGTTCTCGGTGCCGTCCGGCCGCCGATAGGCGTTGATCACCGGCACGTCCCGGACCCGCACCCCGGCGGCGTTGGGCGGATAGATCGCGGCGAGGTCGTCGCCCACCGTGGCGATGTCCTGCCGGTCCATCAGGTTGGTCCAGGCCGTGACCGCTTCGGGCACGCGCAGGTCGCCGTGCTCGGCGGCGAGGGTCAGCTTCAGCTCGGCGAGCGCCAGCGGCGAGCCGAGGGTGACCAGGGTGCAGCGGGGCAGGGCGGTTCCGTTCCGCTCGGCGGCCCGGAGCACGTCGTAGGCGATCAGCCCGCCCATCGAATGCGCGGCGATCAGCACGTCGCGATCGGCCGCCTCCGTCAGGGCCTCCAGCAGGCGCGCGCGGGCGGCGGCGCGGAACGCGGCGTCCTCGTGATAGCCCCAGAGGTCGTCGAGGCGGTGCTCCAGGATCAGGTCGTCGACCGGGGTGAGCCCGGTGGCTTCCTGCAGGTGCGAGAGGCCGCGATAGATCCGGTCGGTGAGCGTCGGCGCCGCCTGGTCGGGATCGTCCACCGGAGAGGGGAACGGGCCGGTGCCGGGATCGGGGCTGTAGGGCTCGCGGTTGCGCCCGCCGGCCAGGGGCTCGGGGTAGCGCAGATCCGCCCAGTACACGAACGTGAACGGCACCTCGGGCGGCGCGGCGCCGCGGTTGCGGGCGAGGCCTTCGAGGATCGCCGCGCGCCACCAGGCAGCCTTCTCATCCCGGGGTGGCTTGTTGGCGAGCCCGTGGATGCCGATGAGTGTCGTCCGACCCAGTGCCCGCCCTCCCGGATCGGCGATGCGTCCGCACCGGGAGGTAGCGCCGAAATCCGTCGTCGGCACTGCGACGAATGCTGCGCCGGCTGCCCATCGCGTCGACGGAGTGCCGCGCGTCCCTGCGCAGAGACGGCGCGGTCAGTCGAACAGGCTCGAGACGCTGGCCTCGGTGGCGGTCCGGCCGATCGCCTCGCCGAGCAGCGGCGCGATCGTCGCCACCCGGATGTTGCGGGCGAGCTTGACGGCCTGGGTCGGCTGGATCGAATCGGTGATCACCAGCTCCTTCATCCGCGAGGCGGCGATGCGCGAGACCGCGCCGCCGGACAGCACGCCATGGGTGATGTAGGCCGAGACGTCCCGGGCACCGGCCTTGAGCAGGGCCTCGGCGGCGTTGACCAGGGTGCCGCCCGAATCGACGATGTCGTCGACCAGGATGCAGGAGCGGCCCTCGACCTCGCCGATGATGTTCATCACCTCGGATTCGCCGGGGCGCTCGCGGCGCTTGTCGACGATGGCGAGCGGGCAATCGATCCGCTTGGCGATGGCGCGGGCGCGCACGACGCCGCCGACATCGGGGGAGACCACCATGCGGTCGGCGCTCGGCAGCCGCTCCTTGATGTCGCGCACCATCACGGGGGCGGCGAACAGGTTGTCGGTGGGGATGTCGAAGAAGCCCTGGATCTGGCCGGCATGGAGGTCGAGGGTCAGGACGCGGTCGGCCCCGGCCTCTGTGATCAGGTTCGCCACCAGCTTGGCCGAGATCGGGGTCCGGCCCGAGGTGCGCCGGTCCTGCCGGGCGTAGCCGAAATACGGGATCACCGCCGTGATGCGCCGGGCCGAGGACCGACGCGCCGCGTCGATCATGATCAGCAGCTCCATCAGGTGGTCGTTGGCCGGGAACGAGGTCGACTGGACGATGAACACGTCCTCGCCGCGCACGTTCTCCTGGAGCTCGACGAAGATCTCCATGTCGGCAAACCGCCGGACCATGCACTTCGCCAGCGGCAATTCGAGATAGGCGGCGATCGCCTCGGCCAAGGGCCGGCTCGCGTTGCCGGCGATGATCTTGATCGAGGATTTCATGACGTCCGCCCACTCGCGGCCGAGCTTCGCGCCGCGCTCCGAATACCGGCCCGCACCGGGCCGGATGGATCTGATGACGGGCGAGGCTCTTAGCAGCGGGCCGGAAGTGTCACAATGCCTTCACGGGCGCACCGCACAGGCGCGCGCCCGGCTCGCCCCGGCCTCAGGCGACCGGCGGCTCCAGCAGCCGGTGCAGGTGGACCACGAAATACCGGGTCTGCGCGCTGTCGACGGTGGCCTGCGCCTTGGCCCGCCAGGCGGCCTGCGCGGAGGCGTAGTCCGGGAAGATGCCGACGATGTCGAGGCCCTTGATGTCCCGGAACCGGACGCCGTCGAGGTCCTGCAACTCACCACCGAAGACCAGATGGAGCTTCTGGTCGCTATCGATCGTCGTCGCCATGACCTCTCCTTCACGTCCCGCCCGCGGCGCCCCGGATGTCCGGCGCCGGCGATTCCATCGCGGGCTTCATCGACGGTTTCGCGGCCGGCCGCAACCGCGTGCGTGCAGCACCGCCGCGGCGTCGGCGCGGGTACGACACCGCCCGGTCTCCGTGCTAGATTCGCCGGCCGATCCGCCGGTCCGGCGCCCCGGTCCCGCACGGTGCGTCCGAAGAGCCGGATTCCCCTGTGCCGCGTCATGCGTTAGGGGCGGCCGATGACACGCATGCCACTTCGCGTCGCCGTTCTCGCCCTCGGCCTCTGCGCCCTGCCGGCGCTGGGCCAGCCGGCCAAGGCGCCGGCCCGCTCCGGCCCGGACCGGAAGGGCGCCGGGCCGGGGACCGGACAGGTGATCGGCTGCCCCTCGCTGGCCAATTACCGGATGCTGATGCACGACGGCGCCGCCGCGGCGGCCGCCCTGCTGGCCGATCCCAAGGCGGACCATCTCGGCTGCACCCTGGTGACCCGCAGCGAGATCACCGGCCTGGTCGACCGGGTGACCCTGGGCGACCGGAGCTACGAATGCGCCGGCCTGCCGACCACCACGGCCTGCCACTGGATGGAGGCGGGGGCGGCCGCGCGGCCCGCCACGGCGGGCGCCCCCAAGCGCTGAGGACCGCGCAGCGCCCCAAGTCGGAACTCAACCCGCTTGGCCGTTTGAAGGGCTGCTTGGGATGGATTTCTGCCGGTCCGCTTCGGGGCGGCAAAGCGTGGAAGCGGACGTCGACTTTCCTCCCGCTCACGACCGTTTGTGGAAGTTCGGAAGGTTCGCTTCAAGGTGCCTGACGAGAGCAGCCCTTCTAGCCGTGTCAGTGGATTTGAGACGATCGGCATTCTGGCGACGGAGCTGCAAACTGGTCGTCGGCCGACCCTGTTGAGAGGACGCAGACCGCGGTCAATCCCACTCCTCCAGCTCGGCGACCGTGTCGCTGAACGGCACCGTGAGCACGGGCTGACCGTCCGCATCCACGATCTCGAACGCGCACACCAGCCAGTCGCGGATCATCGCCAGACGCTCGCGCGCGATCATGGTCCGCGCCGTGGCCAGCGCATGCTCCCGCGCGGCGTTCACGTCCGCGAGCTCATCGCCTTCCGGATCCACCGCCAGCCCAGCCGGGCCCGGGCGATACCGCACGTTGAAGAAATACCGCGGCATCACGCGGCCTCGATCAGGCGGGCGAACTCGGCCTCGGGCAGCCCGTAGCTGCCATCGGCCACTTCTATCAGCGCTTCACGGTTCAGGATCGTGATCTGCCCGCGCCGAGCCTTGATCAGCTGATGGCCCTCCAGCGCCTGCACCGCCAGGGTCGCGCTCGATCGGGTCACGCCCAGCATGATCGACAGGAACTCATGGGTGAGGCGGATCTCGTCGCCGTCGAGCCGGTCGTGGCACATCAGCAGCCAGCGGGCGAGGCGCGTGTCCAGTTCGTAGGAGGCGTTGGCGAAGGCGGTCTGGGCCGTCTGGACGAACTGCACATAGATCGAGCGTTGCAGGAGCTTGTTCAGGCTGGGGCTCCGGCGGACGGCGGCGGTCAGCGCCGAGGTCTCGATCCGCAACATCTCGCCAGCGGCCTGGACGAAATGATCATGCGGCGTGCGATCTACGCTCAGTAGCGCGGGCATGATGCCGACCACCCCTTCACGGCCGATGAGACCGACCTCGACGTGGTTGGTGCGGCCGGAGCCGGCGCTCAGCGAGGTGATCGAGCCGAACCCGATCTCGGGGAAGTACAGCTGTTGGATCGGCTCATGTGGCTTGATTAGCGGCTGCCGCAGTTCGGTGGGGATCAGCTCCAGGTGCGGCTGCAGCAATGCGAAGTCGTCGGGCGAGAGCGCCTTCAACAGGCGATTGCGGACGGTGGATTGATGAGGCTGAGGCACGGCCCTGCTCCCGGTTGGGGCAAGAGCACGAACGGTCTCCCAAGCGCCTGATGCCAAAAAGATTAAAGGCGATGACGCTAATATGGCGCGTGAGGCCCAGACATACAACACCAATCGTTGCCGGATCGAGAGCGAACATGTGCTATGTTCGACACAACACCGAATGCAAACTGCCGTTTTTCTTCTTCAGCGGCAGGAGGCTGGGAAGCGCGAGAACTGTTCGACGCTATACCAAACCCGCGATCCCGGCGCGTAATTAACATGCATTATGATCGTTCGCCCCCATTGCGTTACCGTGCCGTTCATTATCAGCGGATCCGACACAGGTGCTGGTGACTGGGAGAGCCGTGCGTTTCCGCCTGCAATGCATGGTGAAGCGATATGCCGCCAGCCTCCAATCAGCACGCCACAGCCAGGCTCATCCGTAAGTTGGAGAGCATCGCCACTCTTACGGACGAGGAACGTCAGGCCATCGAACGCCTGCCGGTCAGGGTTCAAACTCTTGAGGCCCGGCAGGACATCGTGCGCGACGGCGACAAGCCCTCGAATTGCTGCCTGATCCTCGACGGCTGGGCGTGCCGGTACAAGCTGCTGAACGAGGGCAAGCGGCAGATCTTCTCGTTCCACATCCCCGGCGACATCCCGGACCTGCAGAGTCTGCACGTCCCGACGATGGACCACAGCCTCGCCACCGTGACGAAGGTCACCGTGGCCTTCATCCCGCACGAGAGCATGCGTGAGCTCACCACACGCTACCCCGGCATCGCATCGCTGTTCTGGCGCGACACCTTGATCGACGCGGGAGTATTCCGCGAGTGGATGGTCGGCATGGGCCGGCGCTCGGCGTTCGAGCATGTCGCGCACCTGTTCTGCGAGCTTTACCTCAAGCTGCAGGCCGTTGGGCTGGCCGGGAACTACCGCTGCCCGTTGCCGCTTACGCAAATCGATCTCGCCGACGCGCTCGGGCTCACCTCCGTGCACGTCAACCGCGTGCTCCAGGAGATGCGTGGCCGGGCCTTGATCACGCTCCGGAGCCAGACGCTGGTGATCGAGGCCTGGGACGAACTTCTGCGTGTCGCCGAATTTGACCCGACGTACCTCCAGCTGGACAAGCGAGCGGCGGGCTGAGCCTGCGTCTACAGCCGGTACAGGTCGCCACCGCCAGTCTCGACACCGAGAGCCAACTGGTGTTCGCGGACGGGTTCCTCGTCGCCGTGCTGGTGCACCTCTCGGACGACCACGGGGATTTGGCTGGGATGTGGTTCCTGGAGGCGGGGTTCGGCCGCGTCAATGATCCCTGTCCACCCATGTTCGCCGACCTTGACGAGGCACAGGGCTGGATCGAGCAAAGGCTGGCACGCGCGGCCTAGCCTTGATCCGAACTTAGCGCTCTCGCTCGCAAAGGCTAAGCTCATGGGTTGAGCGGCCCAGATATCGGCAGAATTGTGTGCGGCATCAAACGCAGATCACGAACGCCTCTTCGGACTAACTTACGCGAGTGCGCACCCGGAGCAATCATCCCAAAAATCAATCCGACTTCCTTTTGAGGCAGGGCGCATGCGGCAAGATATCATTCAAGCCCCGGATTTCTGGGATGAACTTGAGCGCAATATCACCGTCAAGGTTGATGCAGCGCTGGGCAAAGGTCAAACGACGCGATCGGCCCTAGCGACATACCTGCGTGATCTCGAGATCAAAGCGCGTAGCGAGAGCGGCCGCCGACAGACCATCCAGATCATCGCCTCTGGGCGAAGCCTCCTGGGGGATCGAACGCGGGTTGGCCCGAGCGATGGCCCGTTCTCGCGTACTTCGTGAACCGGACGAGGATTGTATGAGCGAACAGGCGTTCGCGATCCTGCTAGAGCCATTCCCGATCGCGTTGCGATCGGGAATGGCTCTAAGCCTTTGATTTGGCGCGCTCGCTTGCGCCGAACCGGTATCCACTTCGACGGCGAGCGCTCTAGCCTCGGCCTTCACCTTCGGCTGTGCAGCCGTCTACGAGATACGGAGCTTCGCCCGCGAGACGACCGGGATCCTATGTCGGATCGCGCTCCCCCCTTGGGCCTTTCGTAGCTCTGCTGGTGACAGCCCAGGAGGAGAAAGAAAGCGGTCACGGGAAGGCAGGTCCGCCCATCGCGCATCAATCCCTGCGATAGGCGAGCCATCGGAGGCAGCGCGCGATGGCCGGATCCTTCAAGGCGCCTCAACCTGCCGGTGATGGTGCGGACGCCTTCACCGAACACCTCACCAGATGCGGCGTCCCGTGGTCTCTCGCGCACGCGCTCAGCCCTTGGATGTCGGTCGTCGACCGCGTCGGGCCCGGCATGACGCCCTGGCTGCGCGAGACGACGAGGCTAACAGTTCTGGCGCAGCGCGAATGGACGGAACCGACGACACAGATCGAGGAGGCCCTAGAAAGAGCCAGGGCTGCGTCGGAAGCTTTGGCGGCGGCAATCGATGGCCCAGATGGCCGTGATGACGTGTACAAGCAGCGCGCGGCTGCACGTGCGGCGCTGTACGATCTCGTGGCAGCGCTCAGGCAGGCAGTGCCGAGCGCGTGGACGATTGCGCATGGGCTAGGAAGGTAGCGGTCCAGCATCCTCGTCCATGATGGCGACCGCGCGAGGTCTGCGGATCTCAGCACCGGCATCGCAGGACAGGGTGTTGCTCGGCCGGTAGCGCAGACTATCCGCACCTAGGGGCTCGCAGGGCGTCCGGTGCGTGCGTCGCGCCGGTTAGGTCGAAACTCAACCGCATGGTTCGGATCAACGGTGGGAAACAGGCCATGCCGCTCGATAGATCTCAGTGCGGCACCCCGAGGGTGGAGAGGGGCGGAACGTACTTGCGTTGGGTTATGCGGGACGGCGACGATGCCGTCACCTGCCGCATTCTTGCCGACACGCTGCGTGAGCTTTTCGACGGGCCGGACGCCGATGCCGTCGACCTGTTCCTTGGCAATCAATCCGAAGTCGAGCAGGCCGCACAGGAGCGCTACGCGGCGATGGGGGCGCCAGACGGGGTCGTCGAGCTTGAACACATCGACTTCATCTGAGGCCAACCGAGTCGGATGATCAGCTTGAACGTCAAGCTCGCTGTCGGCTTCTGAGCAGCCGTCCAACGACGGCTCGAAACCCCGAGCCGAAGATGCCGGAGGGCTGACGAGCGGTCGCTTTGGAGAAGCGCCCACGACGGTCCGGGCGGCCGGGCTGGGTCGAAACCCGCCCCCCAAATGGTCAAGCTGGTTGCGTTCTGACCCGAAAACGGCCTCAGCGCAGGTGGCCGCTGGCGCGCAGGTCCCGCTCCACCGCCTCGTGGACGGCCTGCAGCGGGTTGTCGTTGATCGCGGCCGGCGGGAGCAGCGGCTTCATCGGGCCGGGGCGTGGGTCGTGGTCGAGCCGGACCAACGGCTCCGCGCGGGCGGGGCGCGACGGCCAGCGGGCGGCGAGCCTGCGCAGGGCCGCCTGCGCGCCGGGCGGGAGGAGGGGGAGCAGCGTATCGATCATGGGGAACGGGTCGGGGCGGTTCGACGCGGCAGCGCCCGGCGCATCGAGCGGGTCTCGGGGAAACGGATCGGGCGGTCCGCCGTTCCGCCCCGACCGAGGTGCGCCAGGTCGGGCAGGAATTGGGGGTCGGTCAGCGCGGCCGCCAGCAGAGCGAGCAGGCCGAGATGCAGGCCCGCCGCCGCGATCGGGAGGGCCTGGACGGACAAGAGCCCGATCGCGCCCGCCGCGATGAGCGGCGGCCCAACGACGTAGACCGGCCTACGCCACGGGCCGGCCGGCCGGGCGAGACGCCAGAAGCAGGCCGCGAAGGCCGCCAGCGCGAACCCGCCCTTGATCAGCGCCATGAAGCGGATCACCCGCACCAGATCGGGATCGAGGGCGCCGCCGGGGGCCCGGGCCGCGAGGGCGCCGGCGCCCAGGACGGCGGCGGCCGTCAGCAGGACGAGCGCCCCGCGCGCGGAGCGTGATCGGCCGGACGCGCAATCCGCGGCGGCGGGCAGGCCGAAACGTGCCAGACCCTGCATGGGCGATCTCCCGGGCGAACGCGGCGGCGAGTCCAAGACGACGCTTCGGGCCGTTCCGCAGAGGCACCCGCACGGAGAGGGGACCCGCGTCACATCCGGCGTCGTACGAATCCGGCCGCCCGCCGGTAAGCGGGGCAGGGCGCCTCACGGCTCCGGCCAGGCGGCGCTCGACCGGTAGGAGCGCTTCAGGAAGTCGATGAAGGCCCGAGTCTTGGCCGGGACGAAGGCACGGCTGGGATAGACCGCGTAGATGCCCGCCTGGGCCGCGGCCGTGTAGGCGGGCAGCACCACCTCCAGCAGGCCGCTGCGCAGCTCGGCGTGCACGTCCCAGGTGGAGCGCAGGGCGATGCCGAGACCGCCGATCACCGCCTCGCGCACCACCTCGTTGGAATGGGTGCGCAGGGGCCCGGCGGCGCTGACCGTGCAGGGCCCGTCCGGCCCGACCAGGCGCCAGGGGTTCTGGTTCTCAGTGGCCAGGCAAACATGGTTGCGCAGGTCGTCGGGGCCGGCGGGGCGCCCCGCCGCGTCGAGATAACTGGGCCGCGCGCAGAGGACCCGGCGCACCGGGGCGAGGCGCACCGCGGTGAGCCCGGAACTCTCCAGGGTGCCGACCCGGATCGCGAGATCGTAGCCGCGCTCGACGATCGGCTCGAAATCGTCGCTGAGCTCGAGGTTCAGGACGAGGTCGGGATGGAGCGCGAAGAAGGCACTCAGGTGCGGGACGATGTGCAGCCGGCCGAACGAGCTGGGCGCCGTCACCCGCAGGGTCCCCCGGGCCCGGGAGGCCCGCTGCGAGACCAGGGTCTCGGCCTCCGCGATGGCGTCGACGATCGGGGCGATCCGCTGGAAGAATTCCTGGCCGACATCGGTGGGCGCCACCCGCCGCGTGGTCCGGTGCAGCAGCCGCACCGCCAGCCGCTCCTCCAGCCGCTTCAGCCGTTTCGAGACCACCGCCACCGACAAGCCGAGCTCGGACCCGGCCTGGGTCAGGCTGCCGGCCCGGACCACCCGGGCGAAGATCTCCAGGTCGCTGTGGTCTTGCATCGGCGGTGGGACCCGCATTCTCAACGCATCGGAAAGAATCAAATCCCTTTTGGCGCCTTTTTCGCGGGAGCCAAGGGTTCTATCGCTGGGTCGTCAAAGATTCTTCACGCGCCGCTCAAGTTTTTCTCAAAAGCGCGCACCAGCCCAGGGGATCGCCATGTCGGGCCTCGTCGTCGCCGAAGACCTCCGCCGCTTCCTGTCCGAGGAGGCACTGCCCGGGACGGGCGTGGACGCGGACGCGTTCTGGTCGGGCTTCGCGGCGATCCTCCGGGATCTCGCGCCGCGCAACCGGGCTCTGCTCGATCGGCGCGACGGGCTCCAGGCCGATATCGATTCCTGGCACCGCGACCGCCGGGGCGCGCCGCACGATCCGGTGGCCTATGCGGCGTTCTTGGCCGAGATCGGCTACCTGCAGCCGGAGCCCGCTTCGGTGCGGGTCACCACCGCGGACGTGGACGCGGAGATCGCCGAGATTGCCGGCCCGCAGCTCGTGGTACCGATCTCGAACGCCCGCTACGCCCTCAACGCCGCCAATGCCCGCTGGGGCAGCCTCTACGACGCGCTCTACGGCACCGACGCGATCCCGCAGAACGGCGATCTCGCCCCCGGCCGGGGCTTCAACCCGGCCCGCGGCGCCGCCGTGGTCGCCCGGACCAAGGCGTTCCTGGACGCGGCCGTGCCCCTGACCGCCGGGACCTGGGCCGAGGCGACGGGTTTTGCCGTGAATGCGGGCGCGCTGGCCGTCGAGCTCGGCGGCGGCCGAAGTGCCGCCCTGCGGGACGGCACCGCGCTGGCGGGTTTTTGCGGCGCCGCGCAGGCTCTCCAGACCCTCCTGCTGCGCCATCACGGCCTGCATATCGAGATCCGGATCGACCGGACCAGCCCGATCGGCCGCACCGACCCGGCCGGCATCGCCGACGTGGTGCTGGAATCCGCCCTCTCGACCATCATGGACATGGAGGATTCCGTCGCCGCCGTGGACACCGCCGACAAGGTCGCGGTGTACCGGAGCTGGCTCGGCCTGATGCGCGGCGACCTCGTCGCCCGCCTGCCCAAGGGCGGCCGCACCATCGAGCGCCGGCTCGCCGAGGACCGGACCTACACGGCCCCCGATGGCGGCCTCCTGACCCTGCCGGGCCGGTCGCTGATGCTGGTGCGCCATGTCGGGCACCACATGTATACGGACGCCGTGACGCTGGACGGGGCCGAGATCCCCGAGACGATGCTCGACGCGGCGGTCACCGCGCTGATCGCCCTGCATGATCTGAATGGCGCCCGGCACAACAGCCGCGCCGGCTCGGTCTACATGGTCAAGCCGAAGCTGCACGGCCCCGACGAGGTGGCGTTCGCGGTGGAGCTGTTCGGCCGGGTCGAGGCGCTGCTCGGGCTGGCGCCGCGGACCCTGAAGATCGGCGTGATGGATGAGGAGCGGCGCACCAGCGCGAACCTCCGGGCCGCGATCGCCGCCGCCGCCGACCGCCTGTTCTTCATCAATACCGGCTTCCTCGACCGGACCGGCGACGAGATCCACACCGCCATGGAGGCCGGCCCGGTGGTCCGCAAGGATTCCATGAAGGCCACCGCCTGGATCCAGGCCTACGAGGACGGCAACGTCGATGCCGGGTTGGCCTGCGGGCTGCCGGGCCACGCGCAGATCGGCAAGGGCATGTGGGCCGCCCCCGACCGGATGGCGGCGATGCTGGACGCCAAGGGCGCCCATCCCGAAGCCGGCGCCAACACCGCCTGGGTCCCGTCCCCGACCGCGGCCACGCTCCACGCGCTCCACTACCACCGGATCGACGTGCGTGCCCGCCAGGCGGAGCTGCGCGACCGGGCGCCCGCGACCCGGGCCGCCATGCTGACCCTGCCGCTCGCCACGGAGCCGTTCGCGCCGGAGGCCGTCCGGGAGGAACTCGACAACAATTGCCAGGGCATCCTCGGCTACGTGGTCCGCTGGATCGACCAGGGCGTCGGCTGCTCGAAGGTGCCCGACATCCACGATGTCGGGCTGATGGAAGACCGCGCCACCCTGCGCATCTCAAGCCAGCACATCGCCAACTGGCTCCGCCACGGGATCGTCGACCGCACCCAGGTCGCCGAAACCCTGCGCCGGATGGCCGGCATCGTCGATCGCCAGAATGCCGGCGATCCGGCCTACCGGCCGATGGGCCCGGATTTCGACGGGCCGGCTTTCCGGGCCGCGGAGGCTCTGGTCTTCGAGGGTGGCGCCCAGCCGAACGGCTACACCGAGTTCGTGCTGCACCGCTTCCGCCGGGAGGCGAAGCGCGGCCAGGCCTGATCGGCCGGGCGCCGGGCGTTTGATGTGACGCGACCGCGCGCCGTTGAGGGCCCCCCTCTCGGCGGCGCGCTCAGCGCTTCTTGCGCGTCATGACGTAGACGAGGAGGTTGGCGACCGCGCGGTAGAAGTCCGCCGGGATCGCCTGGTTGATCTCGACATTGTCGTACATCGCCCGGGCCAGGATCTTGTCGACCACGATCTCGATCCGGTGCTGCTCGGCGATCTCGCGGATGCGCAGGGCCAGCATGTCCTTCCCCTTGGCCAGCTCCATGGGCGCGTCGTTCTCCGCCTGATCGTAGCGCAGCGCGATTGCCTAGTATGGCCTCCTACATGCTGACGCGGGCCGGCATCGACGAGGCCCGATCACAATCAAAAACCATTTCTTTACAGCGCCTTAGGCCAGCATAGGCTACTACAGTCGGCGATCCCGGGGAAGTCGAAATTGGAACCTTTTCCCGGGGTCAGTGTGGCAGATTGTGACCAGATCGCGAGGACAGGACGTGCCTTACGAAGACTGATCCGACACTCCAGTGACAGCCTCTAGACACGAATGCGTCCGGAGCCATTTTTGGGCGCCAGACCGTCTCCCAGATGGAACTAGCTGTAGGGACCTGTCGCTCAGCGGGTTCGGGGGAGCTTCGTCACCGTCAGCATTGATACCATGAGGTTTCTTCGCCCCATCGAGGTCGGAGATGAGGTGCGTGTCTACTGCACCCTGCAGGAGCACGGCGATGCGTCGATAGCGGTCAAGATCGAGAGATGGGCTCGGGATCGATCCGAAAGCAATGCGGAGAAGGCCACCGAAGGGGTCTTCACCTACGTGGTTATGGATGAGGATGGAAAGCCTAGTCATCGGAACGACGTTCAGTCGAAATAGCCAAGCTCGGTCAGGATCGGCCGGTACCGTTGAGAATACTCTCACAGGAGTCCGGGGGAGCCATCGAACGGCTGCTTCGACGGACGGTTGGGGGAGGGTCACCAGTTGATTCTGCGGCATCAGAGCGATTGAACCTGTCCGCTTCCATCCAGGTTGCCCGTCATGGAACAGATCTTTTGCCGGGTTGTGATCGCTGCTCCTGGATGCACCACCAGGATCGAATCAGACTCAGAACGGAAGGCGGCAGATGCCGCAGAGGCTATTCTGCGTCTGTACAGAGGACAAACGCAATCGGTGACGGTCGAAGTCGATTGCTTTGACGGCCACGCAGCCAATCGTATTCTGGACTACCTATCTGATCTGGCTGATGAATGGGAACGAGTCTGATTAAGATTCCTGACCAGCTCCGTAGCGTCCAATGATAAGACTCTGTCACGGTCAAATGGTTAGGTGATCATGTTTATCTTCTTCTCAAACCGTCTTGGCTGCCTCGGTTCAATCGTCCTCTCGCTTGTGCTTACGCTGGTTTTTGTCGCAATCTTTCGAGGATTTTAAATGCATCTGTTGGTATTGACGGATTGATTGGCTGTGTGCTCCAGGTATCGAGACTTCGTCTTAGCTGATTTCGTTGCTTTTGTTTTGTACGTCCCTGAACGCCGTGATCGAGCTAAGCCAAGTCAGGGCTGGCACCAACGCCCTTGAGTTGAGGCTGCAGTGGTGCACTCGCCCCTGAATCTCCCGTTAGACGAGACCTGCCTCCTCAAGAACCTTTACGTGCTTCGAAGCCGCCGCAAGAGACATGTCATACGGCTGCGATAGCTCGGCGATAGTGCAGCCACTGGAAGCGAGTTGCCGGATCATAGCCCTACGGGCCGGGTCCGACAGGGCGTGAAACACGGCGTCGAGACCGCTTCGAGGATGCTCAACCATACGGTTGATTATCCCATGCCGGCCATCTCGCATGCGAGAATTCAAGCTTCGGAGGGCAATTCCGGAGTTCACGGGTAGTCTGTCTCGCCGGACCGGTTAGCCTTTCCGTGGGCGATCTCGCATGTCCCATTCCGCTGGCTTACGCTGGAGCGGCTGGGAGATGCCCCGAATGTCCGACCGACGTGAACTTTACCAAAGCCCGAGCGGTGACGTCTGGTATCTCGCAAGGGAGCCGACGAACGGAAGTGCCTTTGTCATCCATCAGCCAAAAGGTCCCTCTGGAGGGCGAAAGAGCCATATCGAGCTTGGAGCTTTCCTAGGTGACGGATCGGGAAAGGCTGAACAGCAAGCTCTCCTTCGCCTAATCGGAACGCTAGTGTCCGTTCCGCCGCTTTCCGAGAAAGGAGTTGAAGGCTGAACCGGACCGCCAACGGGGTCGGCAAAGCCGTCTGCCTTGCTCAGCTTGCTAGGGTGAGTGGTTCAAGGGGACGTGTTTCCCTACGGCAGCTCTGCGAGTTCGCACAACTCGGCGGGAGACGGCTCAGCCACAAGACAGACCAGATAAGCTCCTCGAAATTCGATCAGCTGTCGACCTGCTTAGCAATGACTTCCACAATCTGACCGTTGGCATCGAGCACCTGTAAGGCGGCCTCGATTGAACGGAGCTGATAGGCCAAAACCTCGGCTGTCCCAGCGTCCCAAGCCTCCTGCAAATCGGCGAATGAGCCGTCCAATTGTTTAGACGGCAGCGGCTCAATTTGGTTCAGGAACAGGATACGGACGGCATAGGTCATATCCGACCATGGCACGGTGATCAGCCGGAACCAAGCCACAGACAACCCGATGTGATTTCATCCCGGCTCCCATCAGCATTGGCAAATGCGCTGCGTCTGCCGGGACCTTTCAGATCGCTTGGATGTCGGAACCACTCCCGACGGCTGGAGGTTTCTGCCCATATTCCCGGTTCATACCATTCACGAAACGAGGGCTCATGAGTGTGCCTATCAAGCCGCTTTTGGCCCTTGGGATCGCCTTCGTTGCGGGAGTTGGGGTGACCGCAGCCTATGTCGGCGCCAAGCCTGAAAGGCCCATGGCACACGAAGGGAAGACCAGCGGGATCTCGGATGGAGTTGCGGCATCAGACGCTGCGAAGGAGGCGTCCCCAACTGGCCCAACTAAGAGTTCGGCAAAGGGGGCACCCGATAACCGCTCTGCTGCGAACGGGTGGGTTAATCCTGTAAAACAGCCTGCTGTGGCGACGCCTACTCGTCAGCCATTACCCCCACTCGTTTTCAATCTGGACGAAAAGCAGAAAAGTGCGCCTGAACGAGTTTCCAACGAGCCGGAGCAAAGGAGCCCGAGACGGGTCGATCAACCCATTGTGGCCCAAGCTACCCCCCCTCGACGGCCGGAAGCGTCGGAGCTTGTAGCTCACCAAGAAATCAACCGTCCATTAGCGGTTGCCTCTGGCACGACAGATCGAACTCTTCTGTCACAACGAGTAGCTGAAGCAACGTCACGTCGAACGCAAACGCTTCCCTTACCAATCAAACCAAACCGTAAGCCCTCCACCGAAAGAACCGCTTCCCTTGCGGAAAAGCAAGATCGCTTATTTCCTTCTGCGACCAAACAGTCTCAGCATGGAGATGTGATTCGTGACGCATACCCCGATGTATCGCAGCACTACTATACATCCAGCCGAAATAGCAATGTGAATTTCCGCCAAAGAGTTCCGCAAATCGATCGCAGGGGTTATAGACAGGCATCTACCTCTGAGACATCCTCAGGGGTCATGCGCTGGCTGAACCAGTAATGAGATTTCTCAATTTTGACAGGCTCCAGTCAAATGATTGGCACAAAACATATGGCGGCAATTGGTGTAATTGCCATCGCTTCTGCTTCTCCCGCAAAAGCAATCGGTCCTCAGGAGATGAAAGACCGCACAGCATTCATCGCTGACCGATACCTACAGATTTGGTCATCTGGCAACGTGAGTCCGGTTGCAGGCGTGCCTTATATGTATGGACGAACAGTCCAGTTTTATGGCAAGACCTACACGCAAGCAGATCTACAAGCGGAGAAGCGAAGGGCTATCTCGCAGTGGCCAGTTCGGCGTTACGTTCATCGACCAGGCACTATGCGCATAGATTGCAACTATACATTACAAAAATGTGCGGCTCGCTCAACGATCGATTTCTCTGTTTCCAATCCGAGCCGAGGCACTCGAAAGAGTGGATCAGCAAAATTTGATCTAGGCGTTAGCTTTTCAGGCTCCCACCCAGTAATACTTTACGAGGGCGGCAGCTCAAACAAAAATCGAAATCTCTAGACTACGTGTACAACAACTGTCAAGGAATAAGTCAGTCTCGGCTAGTGCCTAGACATCGGATTTGTTCAGGTTCATGCAGAAGACCGTTAGCCGCCTCGGCGACGGGTGGCATTCTGCTAGGATAAGCGAAGGTCGGCAGGGTGGCAGCTAAATTGCCACCCAGCCGTAGAGATTTAACGGCCTGACGCAGCACCGCTCGTCGGTGATCCTGAACCCGAGCTATCCTGCTTGAAGCCAGCAGCGTTAGGTGGACCTTTCATTCGGCCATCTTGGTTCGGCGTCGAGTCCGGTGTTTGAGCACCGGCTGTTCCCGTCGTTTCCGCCTTACCGAAGCCTGCGGCGTTGGGTGATCCCTGCATACGGGGAGTGGCGCTCGAGCCACCGGTGGTCCCCTGATTTTCAGCGGCAAAGCTGACGGTTCCCATCGACAGCAAGCTTACTGCTGCGATCAAAGCAGTCTTCTGCATGGCAGCTTCCCTCAGGCGTTCCTCGGTCACTTCTCGTGAGTGGCCTCCTAATCAACGCCTGTGATGTAGCTCCGCTCCTCAGGAAAAGGGCTCATGGGGCAGATAACAGCTGCGGCAGTTCGGTGAGGTCGTTCAGGACAGCATGTGGTTGCCAGCGAGGGTCGAGGGGCTCACCGACACGATCTATCCACACGGATCGGATTCCAAGCTCCTGGCAGACTTTCATGTCTGTAACCTGGCCCATCCCGACGTGAAGCGTTTCCTCCTTGGTGACACCCATCGTGTCGTAGGCGTGTTGGAAGAGACGGTGATCCGGCTTGTAGGCCCTAGCCTGCTGAGCTGTGATGACAAAGTCGATTGGGACCCCGATCGCTCGAACGGTCTCAGCGATCAGGTCGTCTTGCTTGCTGCCGGTTTGGTGGACACCGTCCTAAGCTAACTTGGCTCGGTTTTCGAACTCGACAGGGCTGAGGTAGTCCAAGGTCGAGTGCCGCCGCGCCGGGTTGTAGAAGCGCTCGATGTAATCGAACACGTCCGCGCGAGCCTCGTCCCGCGTGCGGTAGGTCCGCCGGGCCGTGCGCTCTGTCTTCAGCGACGAGAAGAAGCTTTCCATCGCCGCGTTGTCCCATACATTGCCCGACCGGCTCATTGAGCAAGTCACATCGTGCTCGGCCATTAGACGCTGGAAGGCTTCACTCGTGTATTGCGAGCCCTGATCCGAGCGATGCAGCAAAGCATCCGGCTTGCCCCTGCGCCAGATCGCCATGACGAGCGCATCCGTGACAAGTTGCGCCGTCATGCTGGTCTGCATCGACCAGCCCACGACACGGCGTGAGAACAAGTCAATGACGGCGGCGACGTAGAGCCAGCCCTCGGCGGTCCAGATATACGTGAAGTCGGCGATCCATTTCCGGTTCGGAGCATCGGCCGCGAACCACCGCTCCAGAAGATTGGGTGACGTGGTCGCCCGCTCACCCTCGTCCTTCGGCAGCCCGCGTCGGCGTGGCCGTGCCCGCAAGGCGTTCTGGCGCATGATCCGCTCGACGCGGTGCAGGCCGCACGAGATGCCCTCGGCCAGCACGTCGCGCCAGACGCGCCTTGCCCCGTAGGTGCGGTCGCTGGCCACGAAGCTGGCGCGAGGCTTGACCAGGATGACTTCATCCTCCCGTGCGCGTTGGCTGGGCGTCCGGGTGAGCCAAGCTTGGAATCCCGAGCGCGACACACTCAGTGCCGAGCACATCCAGGCCACCGGCCAGACGGCGCGATGCTTTGCTGTCCGTCGTCAGATGATTTGGGACAGTCTGCGAAGTTCAGGAGCGGAGGCTCTGGTCCATTTGGGGTGAGAGGTTAGGCGGCCTGCGCGTGGTGGCGCAAGCGGCGATCCATGAGGGTCTGGCGCTTGATGCGTTCCCGCTTGGCCAGGATCCCTTCGCCGCGTCCGAAGTAGACGTCAGCGGGCGTGAGGTTGCTCAGGCTCTCATGGGCTCGGGCATGGTTGTAGTGTTCGATGAAGTCGGCAACCTGCGTCTCCAGCTCGCCGGGCAAGTATGCGTATTCGAGCAGGATGCGGTTCTTGAGCGTCTGATGCCAACGCTCGATCTTGCCCTGCGTTTGAGGATGGCATGGCGCACCGCGGATGTGGGTCATGCCCCGAATGCCGAGCCAGTCAGCCAGATCGCAGGCGACGTAGCTCGGCCCGTTGTCGGAGAGCAGGCGTGGCCGCTGCATCACCCGCGCCTGATCGAGCCCAGCTGCACACAGCGCCAGGTCGAGCGTGGCGGTGACGTCGCTGGCCTGCATCGTCGTGCACAGCTTCCAGGCGACGATGTAGCGTGAGAAATCGTCCAAGACGGTCGACAGGTAGTACCAGCCCCAGCCAACGACCTTGAGGTAGGTGAAGTCCGTCTGCCAGAGCTGGTTGGGCGCGGTGGTCTTATCGCGGAACTCGTCGGCGGCTTTGATGACGATATAGGCCGGGCTGGTGATCAGGTCCTGAGACTTGAGCAACCGGTAGACGGTCGCTTCCGAGACGAAGTAGCCCCGCTCGTCTGTGAAGCGCACCGCCAGCTCACGCGGACTGAGTTCAGGCTCCTCCAGAGCCAGGGCAACGATCTGCTCGCGGATCTCCGCAGGCAGGCGGTTCCAGACCCGGCTCGGCTGCGAAGTTTGGTCGCTCAACGCCTCGGGGCCGCCGCGCTGGTAAGCGTCGTACCAGCGGTAGAACGTCGAGCGCGTAATGCCGAGCTTGTCCAGGGTGGCACGCACCGGCAGGGGGGATTGCTCGACCAGCCGGATGATCTCCAGCTTCTCGGGGGCCGGGTACCTCATGCCTCGTCGCCCCCAGCCCCGCTCATGCTTTTTTAAGCAGACGGTTCTCCAGCACGAGATCAGCCACGACCTCCTTCAGCGCCCCCGTCTCGCAGCGCAGAGCCCGCACTTCATCCGTGGTGGCCGCACGAGCCGTGTCGCCGGACAGGCGCTTCTTGCCCGCCTCCAGGAACTCCTTGGACCAGCCGTAGTACATCGAGGCGGCGATCCCCTCACGTCGGCACAACTCGGCGATGCTATCCTCGCCACGCAAGCCTTCCAGCACCACCCGGATCTTCTCCTCGGAGGAGAACTGCCGACGTGTGGCCCGACGGATGTCTTGGATCACCGCTTCTGCCGGCTTCTTGGCCGGTCCGGATGTCTGCTTCATCTTCGCTCCTCAGGGGCTACGATGAACCAGCCATCCTCCGTTCGTGAAGACCCTCAATCTGTCCCACAGGTGCTGACGTCGGACAGTCTCGTGAACGTCGAGGTCACGCGCCGCTTGCGCGACACTGACACCACGTTCGCGAACCAGTCGAACCGCCTCGATCTTGAACTCACGCCCGAACTTGCGACGCTGCATGGAGCACCTCCGGCTTCACCATCACACCTAAACCGGGTGTCCGTGAAACCGGCAGCAAGCCATTTGTCTTGGGCTTGTCGCCCTCCATCTCAGGCAGGCGGCTGATGCCGTGCCGCTCCAGGCAGCGGTGAAGCGACGAGCGGGTCAGGTGCGGGATCGTCGGCTGCAGGCCGTAGAGGCAGTCATCCAGCGGCAGCAGAGTATGCCGGCGGAAGGCCACGATGATCGCCTCGTCCTCTGGGGTCAGAACCGTCGAACGGGGCTGCTTCAGCCCCTGGCGGCATCGCCTGTCGTCTGCCGAGTGCGCCACTTCTGGATCGTCGTCGGGCCGACGCCGTAGCGCTTGGCCGCCCCTCTCACGCTCTCTTGACGTAGCTGTATTGCGCGACGGACCGCCTCCGTCGTGCGGGCGCTGCCGTGGAGAATTTGGCCCATAGCGCATCTCTCGCTGCATGGTGGTCAACCGTACCACCACACCGCGGGATCAAACAGCGGTGAGGCTGAGCCTTAAGCGCTCAGGCTTGCCGCTGAGCAATCTCACCTTCCTGCTGAGCCCTCGGCTCACACGGGACGAACAGGCTCACGAACCAGAACAGCGTCATAGCCGCGACCGCTGCAGCAGTTCCGAACAGAGGGCTGACGATCAGCGCAGCTAATACGCCGTGCTTCCACATCATGGCGAGTGCGATGAGCCAGCCGAGGCTCGATGCGATCGTCACTCGGAAGATGCAGCATTCGGATGCCTGCATTGGGATATCCCTTCACGCTACACAACCGTAGCGTGCAACGATAGATCCCGCAATCAACAAGTGGAAGTACTTAGGCAGACCTAGGCGGCACTTCCCCAAGGGAGGGTGTCAGGTCCACACAGTTCCTAGATCCTTCCAAGCGAGGTGGAAGTCGAGGGTCGGCGTCACGGAACTCGGGACGGGCGTAGCGGTGGCCGGCATCGTCAACAGGCTTGAACAGCCTATCCGGCGACCTGTCTAGCCACGGGCAGCTCGGCCGCAAGAGCGGCATGGCCGCGGATCAGCTTCGGGTGTTACAGAGCGTGGCCGGCAATTTCGGGTTCCGCAGCGATGCTTCCAGGGCGGACACTCAGGTGTTCTCTCAAAATATGAGAGCCATCCGGAATGGGGTTGGCAAGATCATGGGCTTCCTGCAGTCGCAGAACCAGGTCGTGGCTCCTTCCCGGGAGTCCCAGTGACCTGACCGGCTGGCTTTGGACCGAGCTGATTGAGAGGATCAGCGAGGACCGAAGGAGTCGGACATGCGGCGAGGTCAGAAGACGAACGCGGAGCAGGTGGTGCTGAAGCTGCGGCAGATCGAGGTGCAGACAGCCCAGGGTAAGAGTTTAGCCCTTGCATGCAGGGAGGCGGCGATCTCCGAGCAGAGTTACTACCGCTGGCGCAAGGAGTACGGCGGCCTCCAAGTCGATCAAGCCAAGAAAATGAAGGACCTGGAGCGTGAGAACGCTCGGTTGCGCCGGCTCGTCGCCGACCTTTCTTTGGAGAAGCAGGTGCTGGCGGACGTCGCCTCGGGAAACTTGTAGCCCCCGAGCGACGCCGGCAGGCGGTGGACGGGATCCGGGAGAAGTACGGCCTCTCGGAACGTCACGCCTGCCGGATCGTCGGCCAGCACCGGGGCACGCAGCGCTACGTGCCGACCGTGCCGGCCGACGAGGATGCGCTGACCCGGGCCATCGTTGCCCTGGCCTCCGATTACGGGCGCTATGGCTATCGCCGCGTCACCGCGCTGCTGCAGACAGGCGGCTGGCAGGTGGGCAAGGACCGGGTTCAGCGCATCTGGCGTCGCGAGGGGCTCAAGGTCCCCAGCCGACATAAACCCCGCAGCCGCCTCTGGCTGAACGACGGCTCATGTGTGCGACTACGGCCGCTCCACCGCAATCACGTCTGGAGCTTCGACTTCGTGCAGGCGCGGACCCACGACAGCCGCAGCTTGCGCATCCTGACGCTCCTCGACGAGCACAGCCGGGCCTGCTTGGCGCTGAAGGTGGCGAGACGCATCAACAGCCTCGGCGTGATCGAGGCGCTGGCCGAGGCGATGTGCCTGCAGGGCATCCCGGAGCACATCCGCTGCGATAACGGCCCTGAGATGATCTCGAAGGGGCTGCGCAGATGGGTCGCCAAAGCTGGCTCGCAGATCCAGTACATCGCGCCAGGATCCCCGTGGGAGAACGGGTACTGTGAGAGCTTCAACGGCAAGCTTCGTGACGAGTGCCTACGCCAGGAGATCTTCTACTCGTTGAAGGAGGCACAGATCGTGATTGGTCTATGGCAAACCATCTACAACCGCGTCCGACCGCATTCGTCGCTGGGCTATCGGCCACCTGCGCCCGTCAGCTACCCAGATCTGGCCTTCCGGCTACCCATGACCGCGACCGTGCAGTAGCCTCTCAATTGGCTCGGTCCAAAATACCGGTCAGGTCACCCATCGCTGGCACGCCTCAGCCGTCGCGGGTGACGGCAACGACGTGAGCATAGGCATGTTCGCCATGGCCGGCCGGGCAGCAGCAGCAAGGATCACGGCGGCAAGGGCGTAGCGCATACTGCACAGGTAGGCATGCGCCCCTGAGGTTGTCGAGATGGTCTAGCGAACCTCCCGCAAGATTGGCGCGTTGAGGGGCATGAGCGCCCAGCCCTCCATCTCGCCGAACCTCGGCCGCCTCGCGATCACAGAAAGCGCGCTGGCCGCAGCGGATGGTCTCTGGCGAGCCGAGATGCGCCGAAACTACGGACCGGATGGTGTTCTGATCTACGCTTACGCCCCTGAAGGGCAGGGCGACCTCGGAACACCGCTTCGGCGATCTTATGAGGCCCGGCGGGTCGCAGTCGCGCTATGGCGGCACGAACGGCGTCGGGTCTGAGGAAACGACAACGGCGCAGCAACCCGTGAGGTCACTGCGCCGCTTGATCGGGCCGCTGAGGGGGGATAGCGGCCTTGGCGAAATCACTACGCTCGATCCGGTCACCAGAACGTGCGCATCAGCACATCTACCTTCAGGTGTTCATGAGCAGCCAGTCGGCTCACGACCCAGAGCAGACCCTGGGAAAGTCTGCTTTCTGGCAACCAATGCTGAGACTTGTAGAAGCCATGAGGCAGCCTCACGGCCGCGTAGGTACGCGCTCCTGTCCGCGTCTACGCGGATCATCTATGGCACCCGCTTGTTGATCAATGCCATGGGCCAAATCTGGTATATCCAGCAGTTCGCTATGAATTTGGCGGCGGATGATCCTTCCCTCCATGGCTACGATCATCGCGCCAACGATGACTAGTAGTAATCCCAGCGTCGCAGTTCCCATACTCAAAAGCTTCAAAAAATTATTTTCCTGAAAAACAATCGACAGACCACCAAATATCATTGTGGATATCAGCAACATGGCGGACACAAGACCACAACCAATGGCCATGTTCATTAACTCGCAACGGCGTTTATAGTTAAGGATCTCATCCCGCATGTTGGCCTTCCTGCTTCCAGAAAGGTCTGACGTTCTGAATTTTTCAATCAGGTCGCGATATCGTTCGACTGCTGCGTCGTAGCGCGTCTGCAGGAAAGCTACAAAAATCCACGCGGCGAAAATAATCGAAGCCGCCGGCCCAACCGTCGTTAGTACCTTTGAAAGGTCAAGGTTCATCGAAATTCAACCGCTCAGCACGTATTAACGATTTACGATAGGCCCTCAGCAAACCGGTGCCCGACGATCGTGTTCCCGGCGCGGGCTTACGGCGGATTTTAGCGGACAAGGGTCGACTGACTTGGATCCGAAGGGAAATGTCTGCTTCAGGGTGAAAGGCCAGGGTCCGGTTGCAACCTGAAGCCGACATTGTGAGTGGGTACCAAACGTCAGTTTTCGACTACTGGATCTCAGAGCGGCAAGTTAAGCTGGGCGATACCCTGGCATCAGCGTCCAGATGTGCCCATGCCATAGCGCTGTCATGGATTTTGAGTTTTATCCCACAGCACGAGGTGAGTGGTTCAGAAGCGGGCTGTCCGAGACGTGGTGTGGGTCAAAGGGCTGGCCGTTTTTGGGGCTGGCCTGGTGCTGGCTGGGCAGGCAGCAAACGCACAAGACCTTCTCGCGCCTCTGTCCGAGGTCGCTCGTATCGCGTCGGAAACACCCTTCTTCCTGAACCCACGCGGTGCCGGTGGCGATCCACAGACATCGGTGGCCCAGCCAGACACCTCAGCCAAGCCATCCGCCAATCTGACCACCTCAATCCAGGATCCGCTCGGTCCCTACGGTGATCCCGGTGGGGTGCGCAGTTTCCTGCTGCAGAAGGGCATCAGTTACAATCTGACCTACATCGGCGAGAGCTTCGGCAACGTGACGGGTGGTTCACGCCGCGGCGGTGTTGCTGAGGGCCGCCTCGACGTTCAGTTCGACGCCGACCTCGACAAGCTGCTCGGCTGGCAGGGTGCCATCATCCACTCCAACCTCTACCAGATCCACGGCACCGGCATCTCGCGCTACTTCGTTAACAACTTCATCACCGTCAGCGCCATTGAGGCGCTGCCGTCCTCGCGCCTTTACGAGCTTTGGTTCGAGCAGCGGCTGTTCGACGATCAGCTCAGCATCCGCGTCGGCCAGCTTGCCAGCGATACCGAGTTTGCCGTCAGCCAGACCGGTACGCTGTTCATCAACTCGACCTTCGGCTGGCCCAACATCATGGCCGTCATCCTGCCGAGCGGCGGCCCCATCTACCCGCTCGCTACGCCGGGCATCCGAGCCAAGTACGTGCCAAACAGAAACTTTTCGCTGCAGGTCGGCGTGTTCAATGGTGATCCGGCCGGCGCGGCGCGGGGGGACAACAACCCCGATCCGCAACGGCGCAACCGCACGGGCACGAACTTTCGCATCAACGACTCGGCCCTGGTCATCGTGGAGGCGGCCTACGCCTACGGTCTGGAGGCACACGACGACATCGAACCCGGGACCGTGACGCTGGGCGGCTGGTACCATTTCGGTCGCTTCAACAGCCAGAGCCGTGATCAATCAGGTCGGTCACTCTCGGACGTTGACAGCATTGGAATTGGGCGGCGCTTCCGCGGCGACAGCGGCATCTACGCAATGATCGACCAGACGCTGTACCGCGAGCCGGACGACCCGAACGACGGCGCCTCCGTATTCATGCGCGTGTCTTCCTCGCCCACCGACCGCAACCTGCTCGACTTCTACTTCGATGCGGGGATCGGCTACAAAGGCCTGCTGCCAGGCCGATCCGACGACACGGTCGGCGTGGCGTTCGCCCTGTCACGGATCTCGCGCAGTACACGACAGTTCGACACTGATGCGATTTTCCTGACCGGTGTACCGGGTCCTCGACGCAGCAGCGAGGCCGTGCTGGAGGCGACCTACCAGGCGGTCCTGGCCCCGGGCATCACCCTGCAGCCGAACTTCCAATACGTGTTCCGGCCGAGCGGCGGCACCGCCAACCCACGCGATGCCGATGGCGATCGGATCAAGAACGCCGCGGTGTTCGGCCTGCGTGCCACTATCCGCTACTAGGGCCGAAGCCGGCGGATCCTATGGGCCCCGATCCGGTGAGATCCTCAAGGGCTCATCAAGCAGCAGACAGGCGTCTGCTCCAGACCGTTGAGGTCATGCTTCCGAAGACCAGCTCGCGCATGCGTGTGTAGCAAGCCTGCGCGCCGTCGACATGCGATGAGCCCTGTTCGAACTCAAAGCCGCCCGAATGCTACGCTTCCTTCACATCTAGTGGCACAGTGCCCCCATGCCGATCCGGCCCGAGCACCGCTTCTTCTACCCGATCGACTGGCGCGAGCTGTCGATGGCGATCCGCATCTGCCGGGCCCAGGGCCGGTGTGAGAGCTGCGGGCGACCCCACGGGCAGATGGTCTACCACCTCGGCGATGGGCGCTGGTGGGATGCCGAGGCTGGCCGGTGGCGCGATGGTTGGGGACGCCGGATCCGGGTCAGGTCGGGTACTGACATCCTCGGCCGTGCTCGTCGGACCCACGTCGTGCTGGCAGCAGCCCATCGGGATCACGACACCGCCAACAACGCAGACGCCAACCTCGCGGCCTTCTGCCAGCGCTGCCACATGATCCACGACCGGCCGGAGCATCAGAGGCGGCGATGGCGCACGCTGTTCCGGCGGAAGGCGATCGGTGACCTATTTGGTGGTCCCTACACCTGAGGGGACGCGCCAGTGCAGCCACGGTGCGACGCCTGAACTTCACTTGGAGGGATCACCTCAGCTACTCGGCGGTTCCCTCTCTGTGTGCCCACGTCTGCACAGCGCCAAGCCAGGCCGCTGGCTGGTCATAGGCGCTCTGCTGGGTGAGGAGCATGCAAGCCGCTCGGAAGCGAGCGCAGGAGGAAAGCTGACCATGGCAGACATCCGCTCACACGATCCGCTTGGCCGATCAGACGGCCGCCCCGGTTCAAGCCAGACTGGCGGCTCATCCGGCAGCGGTGCTGGCGTCGCCGATCAGGCCAGGGAGGCACTGCAGGATGTCACAAGCAGGGCCTCGGACGCGTGGGACAACGCCTCTGAGTATGGTTCCCGCTATTACCGGCAGGGCAGTCGAGCTGTCGGCGACGTGGACAGCGGTACGATGACCGGCCTGTTCATCGCAGGTGCGATCGGCTTCGGCCTCGGCTGGCTGGTGTTTGGTCAGCAGTCGCGGTCAGGCGACTATATTCCAAGGCGGATGAGCGCGAGCAGCGAACACCGCCACTAGGAGCGATCTGTCGACGGCTGGTAGGCGGAACTCTGCGCCACCAGCCGTTGTGATGCGTAGGGTCGGCATGATTACCGGGTCGACGAGGCGACCGGCTCGGCAGCCGTCGACGCAGGCCTCGTCCACAGCAGGATCGACCCTCCCGCGGACGGTCCGTTTTCAACTGAGGAACAGCTTCACAGAAGCGCAATTGCATAAGAACTGCCCGGCGAGTTTCACGACCGATCGGCAGATACAACGGGAGATACGTCTATGAAGGCCATGCTCGCTATCGCCGTCATCCTCGCTCTTGGCAGCCCGGCATTCGCCGCTGAGGGCAGCCCAGGGGGTGCAAGCCGCTCTGGAACCGCGAACAGCACCGGCCCGAACGACGCCGGTTCCGGCTCGTCGCCTGGCGCATCTGGCAGTGGTCCTTCGACCGGTGGAATGAGCCGCTCCGGCACGATGAACAGCACCGGGGCGAACGACGCAGGCTCAGGGTCCAAGCCCGGTGGAACGACCGGGACTCCCGGTAACCGCTGATTTCGGCTGAGCGGGAAGGCTTACACAGCCTTCTCGCTCAAAGCATCACCTAGTCACAACAAGGGCCATGGGCCGGCGCTTGCGGTGTCCAGTTCCCCCGCGTTGCACCGACCCTCACGCGACTGCCCGGCCAAGGCTTCACGGGCGTTCTGCGGGGAACTGGCCCGGAGAGCACCTGTCGTCGCGAGCTTACCCACCGACACGCCTTACGGTGTCGCGAACGCCTGGGGCGCACTGACGGGAAGAACGCTGCTGTAGCAGGCCTGTGAGAGGCTGTCGCTGATCAGGCTCGACCTCGTTGAGCTTTCAGCCGCTGCAGAGCGCGCTCATTCTCGTGATCGAACTGCGCCGGCGTCATCTCGCCGGCATCGACACGGCGCGCGAGCTGCTTGCGGTACTCCAGCGCGTCCTCCTCCTGC